>NZ_JAPEQW010000002.1:0-272799 GCF_026168575.1 Acinetobacter entericus | reverse complement strand
TAAATCTTAAGCCTGCAGACGTTTGTTGTGTCATATTCCTTTCCACAGTGGTCACTTTATTTATTGAGGCTTGAGTATAACCATAATTATTTCGCCCGCTATGACCCATTAGAATTATTACTCTAAAACTTTAGTCAAATATTTATGAAATATATAATATTATTTCGTTACAGCATAATCATCTGGTGCATACCTGCAATTACAGAAACTTATTCAAAGCTTTGCTATAATTGAAGCAGTTTTTACAGGCAGATAACCTTATTCCCCATATGCACGATTTAGCTCAACTCGAACCTATCGCACGTGATTTACCGCAAACCAAACGTGGTCATGAACGTTGTTTTGCACTCTTATTAAGTGCAAATGAGCTATTCGTAAAAAATGGTTATGAAGCAGTGTCTTTAGATGACATCGTCAACCATGCCGGTGGCTCCAAAGCCTCTATCTACAAATATTTTGGCAACAAAGAAGGCTTATTTAAAGCCATTTGTGATTATCGGCGTGAACAATTTTATAAAGACATCAGTTTGGCGTGCATGTCTGAACCCGAAGAATTACGCAGTTATTTAATTCGAATTCTAAGCAATTTTTTAAAACATATTATTCAGCCAAAAAACATTGCCTTCATTCGCCTTGTCCTGAATCAAACTCAAAAGGATTCAACCCTTGCACTATACATTCATGAAAATGGTGCAAAAATGATCCAAATGACAATTGCAAAAGTTTTGGCTAAAGCGCATGAAGACGGTGATTTAAACTGTCCGCACCCCAATAATTCAGCAATGCTGTACTTTGGAATTCTTCGCGACTATGAATGGCGCATTATTTTAGGTGTTGACCTGGTCATAAATGAGCAAGAAGCGATCAATCACATCGAGTATTGCGTAGATCGATTCCTCGACGGTCATCAAAAGCCTTAGTTTTTTTGCAATTTTACATATATTTGGTATAGAGTATTCGATTCTCCTTTTCTTTTAACCAACCAACAACTAATTGTTGTTTATTTTTGATTCAGCAATTATTGTGGAGTAATCATGGCTCTGCGTCACTTTCTTACTTTACGCGATTTATCGACTTTAGAACTTAACCAAATTGTGCAGCGCGGTATAGAACTGAAGCGCAAACAGCACAACAATGAAGTATTCCAGCCTTTCGTTGGTAAAGTAATGGGCATGATTTTTGAAAAGTCAAGCACCCGTACCCGTGTATCGTTTGAAGCAGGCATGAGCCAGTTTGGCGGCAGCGCAATCTTTCTATCATCACGCGACACTCAGCTGGGCCGCGGCGAACCGATTGAAGATTCTGCACGCGTGATTTCAAGCATGCTTGATATTGTGATGATCCGTACTTTTGGCCACGATATTGTTGAGCGCTTTGCATCATATTCTACAGTTCCTGTGATCAATGCTTTGACTGATGACCACCATCCTTGCCAATTATTGGCAGACATTCAGACTTTTGTTGAACACCGCGGCTCAATCGAAGGAAAAACAGTGGCTTGGATTGGTGACGGCAACAATATGTGCAACTCATATATTGAAGCTGCTCATATGTGGGGCTTTAAATTAAAAATCGCTTCGCCTAAAGGCTATGAGCCTAAAGAGCAGTTCCTATCCGAATTTGCGCATTGCGTAGAACTCGTCAACTCAGCTGAAGATGCTGCGGTCAATGCGGATTTGATCGTCACTGACGTATGGGCAAGCATGGGCCAAGAAGAAGAGCAGAAAATCCGTGAAAAAGCTTTTGCAGAGTATCAAGTCAATGAACGCTTAATGGATTTAGCGCATTCAAATTGCTTATTTATGCATTGCCTGCCTGCTCACCGCGGCGAAGAAATTTCAGAAAACATGTTAGATCACAAAAATGCTGTGGTTTGGGATGAAGCTGAAAACCGTTTACATGCTCAAAAAGCATTGGTTGAATTCTTGATTAACGAAAATCTAAAAAAAGACTAAGTTTCACTCATATTAAAAAAGCACCTTCGGGTGCTTTTTTTGTTTTTACATGCTTTAATAAAACCATAACTTTTATAAGTGATTTCAAAATGGGTTCAAAAACTTTACGGCTTGGCTTGAGTGCTTTGGTTTTAATACCTGCCACTGTTATGGCAGCGCCAACCGAACTTGATCAATACTTAGTAAACAAACAGATTTTAGACAGCAGTTACATGATTAGAAATGCCGCGGCATTAAATGAAATTTTAGATGCAATCAGTGATGAAGATTCACGCACACTTCCCTTTCAAATTGACCAAAATATGCTGATGGAAAAATATCAGATCAGTGCAGATCAAATGCAGGTAGAAGGCATTATTACAACATCAGATTTTACACAATTTGAAAAAAGCATAGGCATTAAAGACATTCAAAGCATGCTGAAAAAGAATACCCTGCAAAATTGCCATTTGCTGTTCGAGCATGAGTTTCAGCGTAAAAATCCCTATTTAGCCAACATGACGCTTTCTTCTGAGAAGCATGTATATCGATATTCCATCAAAAATAGTGAATGCAACTTTTAAAAAATGCTATCCATGCCCAAAATAAAGCCTCGGTTATTTCAGCAACTAAGGCTTTATAGCTTTCAGCTCAAGCTCGACCAGTTTGCTTCAATATTACCGAATCAAGCCTTGTGGCTGTAAAATAATGACCGCAGCGCCAATCAATACTACAGCGCCGCCAATCAAGTCCCATCGAGTCAAGCTTATTTGATCCACAAAGCGCAGCCACATTAATGCGGAAAAAATATAAATCCCGCCATAAGCTGCATAAATCCGCCCCGATGCGGCAGGATGCAATGTCAACAACCAAACAAATACGGCCAGCGCCAATACTGTTGGCAGCCACAGCCACTGGCTTCGCCCTTGATTCAGAATTAAATAGGGAAAATAGCAGCCCAGAATTTCCATCACAGCTGTGACAGCAAACAACAGGAAGGTTGTGATGACTTTCGAAATTTGAATATCCATAACCAGCACTTAGCGACCCAACGGCATTTCAGCCAAAACTTATAAGATGTAGATGCAAAAAATAACCCGTGGCGAACACGGGTTATTTTCAAAAAGCCGTTATTTTAGGCAGGCTCAGCAGTTTGATCTTCAAACACTTCAAGTTTTAAACCCACTGCTTTGCCATTCTCTTTTTTCACTGAAACAGCAACATTGCCGCCATGCTCTGCCAACTCACCAAACAAGATCATTTCTGCAAGCGGCTTTTTCAAATGCTCTTGAATTAAACGCTGCATTGGACGCGCGCCCATTAAACGGTCATAACCGTTCTCGGCCATCCATTCACGCGCAGATTGATCAACTTCCAGAATGACTTTTTTATCATCTAGTTGCGCTTGCAGCTCTGTTAAGAACTTATCTACCACATTTTCAATGACCGTTGTTGGCAAGGCTTTAAACTGAATCACGCTGTCTAGACGGTTGCGGAACTCTGGTGAGAATGCTTTTTTCATTGCATCCTGATTGTCTTTACTGTTGTCTTGTTCTTTAAAGCCAATGCTGATACGGGAAATGCTTTCTGCGCCAATATTGGTGGTTAGAACTAAAACTACATTGCGGAAATCAGATTTTCGGCCATTATTATCGGTCAATGAGCCGTGATCCATAATCTGCAGCAGTAAATTAAAGACATCTGGATGTGCTTTTTCAATTTCATCCAACAGCAATACGCAGTGCGGATTTTTATGAATCGCATCTGTCAACAAACCGCCTTGATCGAAGCCAACATAGCCTGGAGGCGCACCGATTAGGCGTGATACAGCATGACGCTCCATATATTCAGACATATCAAAACGCACAAGTTCAACACCCAGCAATTTTGCCAGTTGCTTGGTTACTTCTGTTTTACCAACACCTGTTGGGCCGGCAAACACAAAACTGCCGACAGGTTTATCAGGAGATTTCAAGCCTGCACGTGACAGTTTAATCGCAGAACCCAGCGCTTCAATTGCTTCATCTTGACCAAACACGACACGTTTCAAATCGCGTTCCAGATTTTCTAAAACAGTCTTGTCATCTTTAGACACAGTCTTTGGCGGAATACGGGCAATTTTTGAGACGATATCCTCAATATTTTCTACCGTAATCAGCGTATCATCCTGCTCTGCTTTTAATCGGCGCTGCGCACCCGCTTCGTCAATCACGTCGATGGCCTTATCAGGCAAGAAGCGGTCATTAATAAATTTTGCAGACAGCTCAACTGCTGAAACCAAGGCTAAATCATCATATTTCACGTGATGAAAATCTTCAAATTTGGTTTTCAAACCGCGCAAAATATCAATAGTTTCTGAAATAGAAGGTTCATTCACATCAATTTTTTGGAATCGGCGTGATAAAGCATGATCTTTTTCAAAGACTTGACGATATTCTTGAAATGTCGTCGAACCAATGCAGCGCAATGTTCCATTTGCCAAAGCAGGTTTAATCAGATTTGAGGCATCCATGGTGCTGCCCATGCTTGAGCCAGCACCAATAATCATATGAATTTCATCAATAAACAGTATCGCTTCCGGCTTTTTCTTCAAAGCATTCAGCAATTGTTTTAAGCGTTTCTCAAAATCGCCCCGATATTTGGTACCCGCCACCAGTGCGCCAATATCCAAGCTGTAGACTTCTGCATTTTCTAGAGGTTTCGGCGCTTTGCCGTTTACAATCAGCCATGCCAAGCCTTCAGCAATTGATGTTTTGCCTACACCCGGATCACCCACCAGCAGCGGATTATTTTTACGGCGGCGGCAGAGAATTTGCGCAGCGCGCTCAATCTCTTTTTCACGGCCAATCAATGGGTCAGTTTTACCCTTTTGAGCTTCTGCATTTAAATTGGTGGTATACAGCTCAAGCGGGCCAGCATTGGCCGAAGATGCGGTTTCACCATCCAGCTCTTCTATTTCTTCTTCCTGTGGCGCTTCGTCTTTGCGTGTGCCATGAGAAAGGTATTGGGTTAAAGTCAGTCGGTTAATTTGGTGACGCTTCAGCAAGTACACTGCAAAAGAATCACGCTCTGAATACATTGCAACCAAAATATCCGCACCTTCTACAGTCCGGTCACTGCCGCTGGACTGCACATGAAAAATTGCGCGCTGCAATATGCGGTCAAAGCTTTCTGTAGGGTGCGGTGCCTGATCGCTGTTTTCACCAAGTTTAGGAGTATGCTGTTCTACGTATTCTTCAAGCTCTTTTCGAAGCAGGATAATGTCTGCGCCGCATGCTTTTAATGCATTCACAGCAGAGTCATTATCCAGTAAAGCCAATAATAAATGTTCTACCGTCAAAAACTCATGTCTCTTTTGACGAGCCATGCTGACAGCCAAACGTAATGATACTTCTAATTGACGACTGAGCATGCAACCCCCTTAATCTTTGGGCTCTATCTGACAAAGCAAAGGATGACCTTGTGACCGAGCGTAATTATTGACTTGATTTGCTTTCGTCTCCGCAATGTCTCGCGGATAAACCCCTGCAACACCTTTTCCTTCATAATGTACAGTTAGCATTACTTGAGTGGCTTGGTCAAGATTCAAAGCAAAGTATTGTTGTAAAATTTCAATAACAAAGTCCATTGGGGTGTAATCATCGTTCATTAAAACAACAGCGTACATCGGCGGACGTTTTAATTCTGGACGTGCAGTCATGACTGTGGTGTCGGCATCCCCATCTTCATGCGTTTCATTGCTCAAGCGCGGGCTGATGTGCCAGTCCACTATTCCAGTTTGATAGAATGAGTCTTTCATGTCAGATAAACTAATTTGACGCTTATTGCTTCGCATATGATTCTTGATTCACACTTCAGTTTGAATTTGCTTCAGTTTGAGGAATTTCTGAGAGAAACGAAGATTGATTCTCTACTGCTGGCCCTTTAGACCAGCTGAAACGGCGTACAACCTGTTTGCCTGCACTGTTTAAACGAATTTCGATAAAGTTTGGCGTAAAGCCTTTCGGCATTGTCCAGCGGCCTGTTAGACGCTCATTGTTTTCAAAGTTGAAGTTTTTATCTTCCATCGGCACGGTTAAAACTTCAGTTCCTTGAATCAAGCGGATTTCAGCACTGCCCGAAGCATTGGTTTTTCCAGGGCTCACTTGCATTAAATCCAGCTGATATTCAAATGCATTATCTGGCAGCGGTTTAATCGCTACATGCTGCACAGCTAAAGCAATGCCGCCGCGCTGGCGCAATACTTCACGGTAAAGTACTCCGATATTTTCGGCTTGAGCCTGCGCATCCCGGGCCTTATTCATTTCTAGATATAAATCATTCGAGTTGCTGACGGCCACATCACGTTCCTGAATTGCGGTATTTAAACTTTTATTCAATACAGCAAGCTCAGATTTTTGCTTTTTCACCACTTCAACCAGCTGCTCGGCATCAGCATCATAACCCACAACTGTCAGGCCTTGGCGATGCCCAACCGTATAACCCAGCAAGCCGCTGCTCAAAATTAAAACAGCCGCGCCAACTGCCAAAGGCAAATTGGTTTGCATAAACGGTTTTTTATCGCTGGCATTGTGCTGTGGCGCAGTATGTGAGTCTGAATTTTGCATCATCATCTCTTATTTTGATTTATTCAAAACACACATTTAAATCAAAATCTAAATGTGTGTGAAGCATTTAAACGTTTCTTATGGTAATAAACCGATGCCTTGCAAGCCTGCTTCTTCAGCAAAGCTAAACATCAAGTTCATATTTTGTACAGCCTGTCCTGCTGCGCCTTTCACTAAGTTATCTTGAGCTGCAAGAATCACCAGTTTTTTCGGCTGCGGCTTATACAGTGCAATACGCAATTGGTTTGCTCCGCGCACTGAACGGGTTTCAGGTGAACTGCCTGCTGGCATTACATCAACAAACTGTTCATTAGCATAGAACTGCTCATAAAGCGCCTGCAAATCAGCTTCTGCACCGGCATCCGTTAAGTCGATATAAATCGTGCTGAGCATGCCGCGAATCATTGGCACCAAATGCGGCACAAACAAGATCTCATTAAATACGCCTTTTTGGCCTGAGATATTTTCCAGCGCTTCGACAATTTCAGGATGATGGCGATGGCCCGCTACACCATAGGCTTTAAAGTTATCTGCATTTTCTGAATAGATCATGCCAAGGCTGGCTTTACGGCCTGCACCAGAAACACCAGATTTTGCATCAATAATAATGCTTTCAGGTTTCACTAATGCGTCAGCTTTTAACACGGGTGCCAAACCCAGCTGTACGGTAGTCGGATAGCAGCCAGGATTGCCAATCACGTTAGCTTGTTTAATTTTGTCCCGGTTTAATTCAGACAAACCGTAAACCGAATCTTTTAATAAATCTGGGCAAGCATGATCTAAACCATACCATTTTTCAAACTGTGCTAAGTCTTGCAATCGGAAGTCTGCTGCCAAATCGATCACTTTTGTATTTGCAGCGACCAATTCTTCTGCATGCTTCATTGCTACGCCATGCGGAGTCGCAAAGAACACCACATCGCATTTTTTCAGTTCATCAAGATTGAGGTCTGAATATTGAAGGTCGGTATGACCGCGCAAGCTTGGGAACATGTCGTCGACACGGCGCCCATTTTCAGTACGTGAAGTTAAAACCTTTACTTCCGCATTTGGATGACGCAGCAAAATACGCAGCAATTCAACGCCTGTATAACCCGTACCGCCGACAATACCAACTGAAATCACGCTCATTACCTCAATTCAAAGTATTCATTTGATGACTGCGTAGTATGACAGGAAGTTGCGGTTTTCTAAACTGTTTTGCTTGGGTTTATTGCAATTCGGATCTTTTTATCAATTTAAGAGAAAACATATTTTCAGAAAGCACCAAACTTACGTTGGATGAAAGGTGCAATTGTCCTGTTCTCCAGTCCAATATTAGTGTTTCATACTGATTTCTACAGGTATTGTCTGTCCTTTTCTCAGAATTTCAAACTTTACTGTGTTTCCTCTTAGATAGCTTGAACTTTCAACAAATGCACCAACATCATTAATATTTTCATTATTCATTTTCAAAATAATATCCTGAGGCAATACTACGCTTTGCGCGGGCGAGCCTTGTCGAATCAACTTTGCTACAACACCAGCTTGAATTCCATTGTAAATTTTATCCCTATCTGATAATTCATCAGGATAAATACCTGTTATTGAATCAAATTTATGGAAATAAATCACGGTAAACTGATCATCTAATGAAACATATCTAACAGGCTTACTTTCAAGCGTTCCTACAGGTATATTATTTAAATTATTCACATCATTTTTATTTCTATTATCACCGGATATTCTTGCAACTTCAGGCTCACGCATCCTAGTATCATAAATTACCTTGCTTCCTTGAGATTCATTGCTAAAAACCGCAATTGGTGAACCATGAAGCAATGCTTTTTCCCGAATGTCTCTCATACTTCTACTATATGAATCATTAATGAACTTTTCTTTAGATATAGGCACATACCCACCTTGAAACATCTCAAGTTTCTTTTCATCTAAATCGTCCACTTTAATAATTTGCGGATTTAATCTTCGTACGTCCTGCCCAATAGCCGCATTACCGTTGCAAACTAACAGCAAAACACCACATATCCTTAACAGCTTAATCATCTTCGTATTCTCATTCTTATGGTTTAATTTTGCGCTTAAGGTAAAATATATAAATTAAAATTCTTAATATATTCAATCAATATTAGATGGATGTACACTTTTTATATTTTAAGCAAAGTTAAAACATCGGATAAACTTTTAAAGTTTCCCCTTCCCTAATTCCACCACCACGGCATCACAGCACTTTTTAAAGTTTTCCGATGATTTCTACAGTTTGAATCATGCTTTTCCACCTCTACCCAAAAATTCAAACTATGATCAAAATGCTTGGTATGCGCCAACTCATGTACAGCTACATAGCGTGTGATTTCCTGCGGGAAAAGAACCAACCCACTATTCAGCATAATGTCGTGTTTGGCAGAACAGCTGCCCCAGCGAGTTTTGGGCTGACGGATTGAACATTCCCCATAAGCTAGGCCAATTTCTTGACTCAACTGCTCTAAATACACAGGTAAATGCGCTTTTGCATAAGCAATTACAAAAGCCTTTAAGTAGCTTTCAGACTGGCGGTCACTAATGAAAAGTTGATGGTTCTGCTCATCCAAGATAAATGAGTTTTTTTGCGTTTTATAAATAACCTTTAAAGGCTGTTCTAAATTAAAAAGTTTTAATTCATTAGGTAAGCTTTTATCAATCTGCCCTGCTTTTTCCTGCTGCTTCTGCCACGTATCAATCATCCATTGTTCGGATTGTTTTAGAAACTCTTGTACTTGGCGCTGTGAGCAAAACTGCGGCACAGTTAATTTAATTTGCGTAGGCTCTACACGCAGCCTTAAGCGTGTAGCACGTAATTTTCGAGTGATTTGAATTTCTGGGAGGTTTGGGGTCATTTTTTATTAGTTTTTGAATTTAAATCCCCCTCGATCCCCCTTTAATAAAGGGGGAAGCTCCATTGCAATTCAATGAACGGAGCAAAAGCCCCTCTTAGAAAAAGAGGGGTTTGGGGGAGATTACAAATAGATTAAACCGCAGTGCGTTCTTCAATACCATTGTCAGTGGCAACAATAGCAATATCCGCTTTATTTAAAGCAAAAATACCGTTACACACCACACCTGGAATATTGTTCAGGGTTTTCTCAAGTTCCAATGCATTTAAAATATTGAAATTGTGTACATCTAAAATCACATTGCCGTTATCTGTAACAATGCCTTCACGGTAAACCGGGTCACCGCCAAGCGCAACAATTTTACGCGCTACAGCAGAACGCGCCATTGGAATCACTTCTACAGGCAATGGGAAATCATGACCTAACTGCTCTACCCATTTAGAATCATCAACAATACACACAAATTTCTTTGCAATAGACGCGACAATTTTTTCACGTGTTAACGCAGCGCCGCCGCCTTTAATCATGTGCATATGGCGGTCAATTTCATCTGCGCCATCAACATAAGCGTCTAAACCGCCAACGCTGTTCATATCAACCACTTCAATGCCTAACTTCTTCAGGCGCTGTGCAGTTGCTTCAGAACTGGCTACAGCTGCTTCCAATTGCAATTCTGGCAATAATTCAATGAGGAAGTTTACTGTACTTCCTGTACCAACACCCAAAATACCGCCTTTCGGCAAGTGTTTTAAAGCAGCTTTCGCAACTGCTTGTTTCTTTTCATCTTGGGTCGCATACAGACTCATAACTTGGCTCAACTATTTTTTGACATTTGATGCTGATTTTACAGCCCAAATGTACGGGGGTTTGTTACAATGAATGCTTATTTTAAACTGTTAGATGGAAAATTAACATGCTGTCTCGTTTGGTTCGACAAATATTACAGGCAACGGTGTATGACGTTGCAATCGAAACTCCACTCGAAGCAGCGCCACGAATTAGTGAAAAGCTCAAGAATAACATTCGCTTCAAACGCGAAGATTTACAGCCTGTCTTTTCTTTTAAATTGCGCGGTGCCTACAACCGCATCAGCCAATTGCCAAAATCTCAGCTGGAACGCGGCGTTATTACCGCTTCTGCAGGCAACCATGCGCAAGGCGTGGCCCTATCCGGTAAAAAACTGGGTATTCGCGCCATTATTGTTATGCCTAAAACCACACCGGATATCAAAGTTCAGGCCGTTAAACGCTTAGGCGGTGAAGTGGTTCTGCATGGCGATTCATTTGATGTTGCCAATAAATACGCCATTCAATGCGCTCAAGATGAAGGCATGACCTTCATTCCGCCTTATGATGATGAACTGGTTATGGCTGGCCAAGGCACCATCGCCAATGAAATTTTGCGTCAATGGCGTGATGTTGAATATGTCTTTGTTGCTGTCGGCGGCGGCGGCTTAATTGGCGGTGTTGCAGCTTATTTAGGTGATGTTGCTCCGCATGTCAAAGTCATTCCTGTGGAATATGATGAATCTGCCTGCTTAAAAGCCGCTTTTGAGGCTGGTGAGCGTGTCATTCTTCCATCTGTCGGCTTATTTGCAGATGGAACAGCGGTTGCACAAATCGGTGAAAAACCGTTTGAAGTCATTCAGCTGCAAAAATCCGATAATTCAGGCCCAATTGTTGAGCGTGAGGTTGTCCTCGTCAATACTGATGAAATCTGTACCGCCATTAAAGATACCTATGATGAATGCCGCAGCATTGTCGAACCGTCAGGCGCAATGGCTTTGGCTGGTATTAAAAAGTACGTAGAAGCGCATGGCATAGAAAATAAAAATATGGTGTCGATTGTGTGCGGCGCCAACATGAATTTTGACCGCCTGCGCTATATTGCAGAACGTACAGAATTGGGTGAGCGCAAAGAAGCCATTTTTGCTGTGACCATTCCAGAAGAAAAAGGCTCATTCTTAAAATTCTGCCGTGCATTGCAAGGCCGCAACATTACTGAATTCAACTACCGCGCCAGCAATTCCAGCGCGGCCCAAGTCTTTGTCGGCATTAGCCTGAAAGGCGGTGATAAAGAACGTCAGGATATTTTTGAAACATTAAAGTTCCAATATGACGTGGACGATTTATCGGATGATGAAGTGGCTAAACTGCATATCCGCTACTTGATTGGCGGTCATGCAGATATCGAAAATGAACGCTTGTTCCGTGTAGAATTCCCCGAGCGCCCAGGCGCTTTGCTGACATTCTTAGAACGCCTAGGCCCTACACACAACATCACGTTATTCCATTACCGCAATCACGGCGCTGCTGAAGGCCGTGTATTAGTGGGCATGGAGGCGACTGACGCCAAGCAAAACCCAGACGGTTTAATTGAAACATTGGAAAGCATTACTTATCCATATGCGGAAATTACCAACAACTTGGGCTATCAACGCTTCTTAAAATAAGCACTGCATTTAAAATGTTTTTAAAATAGCCTGTATGTTTGCAGGCTATTTTTTGTATATTCAAAAAGATAAAAAAACTCAGTAAGCACAAAAATGATTTTTAAATTGCATATCCGATCTTGGGAAAGATTTTTTCTCTTTCCTTTTCTGCAGTTATTATGCGTCAGCGTACTAATCAACATTCTTAAACACTTTGTACAGGAATTTATAGCCGCCTTTCCCTTATTGATATTACTATGCATACTCGTAGCGCGTATTCCCTACAGTATGCTTAAACTCGCGCCAAAACATGCATATAAAGCAACCGCAGCTTATATGTTCTTTATTATCTGCTTGACGCAGCTGCTCATTTTTATGAGCAATTATGCTAATCAGCAGCCCTATCGGCCTAAAGGGATAGCTAGTTTTCTTATTATGACAATGATTGCCATGATAATTTACCGGATATTGAATGATCCAGAGGATTTAAAACAAGAAAATACTGAAACATGATTTATTTAAGATTCACAAATGAAATTAAAACGATTTGCTTAGGCTATTTATAGTAAAGTTATAGGGCACTCAAACTCTACTATATAGACTGCAAACAATTCGGCAATGAATAGATTTCAATTTTCAGTTCTTCATCTTTGAATTGCTTTTCAAATTTTTTACAGAATTTGTGAATTTTTTCTGCATCCTGATGTACTGCCAGCCAATAATATTGTTCCGAACAGATCAACAGCAGTTCATAGTTATACTGGCTTAATTCTTGACATAGCGCGTTCAAAATAATTTCTGCAAGCTGTTCCTGCACATTGTAATATTTGCCCAAAAGCTGCTTAGATTTTTCATAGTGCATATAAATCGGCTGAAGTTGCTTGGCTATGTCTTGATGCATTTGCGCAATATTGACCTGCAAATCTTGCAATACAGCACTTTTTGCCAGATCTGCTTCGGTAAAATTCAGCGAGTCAATGCTCATTATAAATGAGCGTTCATGCTGCGCTTTCTTTTCTGACAGCAGCCACAAGCTAAACTGCTCAAAACTGCTGCGGTTTTTAGCTTTTGGGATTTTTCGGGTTTGCAGTTCTGGATACCATGCCTGCAGCCATTGATATATTTTTTTATCATTCATCTTTTAATTTTTCTGCCGTTATTGCTTAAAACACCCAACACCCTGCGACTTGGCTATCATTTGCACAGCGCGTTTAAACAATCTAGCAAATTGATTTGAACAAAATATGACAGCATTTAAAACACAGAACCGGATTTAAAACGGCGGCATCAGATAATTGGCCACATGCCTATTCAATTAAAACCATAGGCTCTTCATTGCCAAAGGCTTCATTAAATGTTGTGATGATCCGGTCAATCAGCTCCTCATTACTTGGCACCAGCAGCCAATACGGATTTTCCTGCTCGATGACCAGCAGCGCTAAATCATAAGGTTCAATAAACACTTTTATATTATTGAATACAACACTATAGGTGAATTCAAAATCATAAGCATGCGCTGGTTCCGGATCAATTTTCTGATCACTTTCTTCATACATGTCAAAAAAAGCACGCATTTCAGCATCAATCTGATTGCTTAATTCATCCAGATCTATACGCAGCTACTGCAAACGGTGGCATTCAGCAATGCCGTTTTGACGGTAATCCATCATCTGCAGCTGCTGCAGGTTTGAATAATGCTGATTCAGCCATAGCATCAAACTCTCAAAATTATCCTGCTCTTCAGGCAATGGGGCGTCTTTTAATTCTGGAAAAGCCACCTGCAATGCCTGATACAGTGTCTTATGCATACTCACACTCCCAACGAGAATCCCTCCAAGTCAATAAGCTTTTGTAATATATAATTTTGTAAGCTTGATAGCTGGAGCTGGAATAAACCGATAAAATAGCTCAAAACCAGCATAGACGAATAATTGAGCACTTTATAGCCAATAATCGTTAACAAATACAACATGAATATAAGGGCCTGATTATATGGCGCAGTTTGCAGTCATTGGACTTGGGAGTTTCGGCGCAACCGTTGCAACAGAATTAGTGAGCCTCAAACATGATGTCATCGGCATCGACAGCAGCAAAAAATTCGTAGAAAGCATTTCTGATCAGCTGACGCATGCCGTCATTGCCGATGCAACGGATGAACACGTTTTAAGTGAATTGAATATTCAAAAATGTGAAGCGGTGGTGGTGGCAATTGGCGAAGATATTGAAGCCAGCATTCTTTGCGTGCTGCATCTCAAAAACTTAGGCATTGATAAAATTTGGGTCAAAGCCAAATCCAAAGCGCACCATATGATTTTAACCCATTTAGGGGTCAACAAAATCATTCATCCAGAGGAAGATATGGGAGTGCGTATTGCGCAGTCACTGAGTTATCCAATGGTCAGCCGCTATATGGCTCTGGATGATAATCATTTTATTGTCAAGGTTGAACTGAAAGAGGCACAGCAAGGGTTGCGGTTCAATCAGCTCATGGAGCATGCACCGGAAGTCAAAACGCTGATGCATAAACGCGGCAAAGAAGTCGTCTTTAGCATTGATCCAAATATGATCTTGCAAAAAGGTGATATTTTAGTCATTGAAGGCTTATTAGAACCTTTGCGCCGTCTCTCTAAACACTTTAAAACTGTATGAAAAAACTGCACAACACCAAAAATGGCACCGTCAATCTCAGCCCGCCTAGCCTGCTGGCCTTAGGTTTCCTAGCCCTGATTATTTTAGGCACCCTGCTGCTGAAGCTGCCTTTCGCCCATCATGGCGAGCTCTCTTGGCTGAATGCTGTTTTCACCTCTACATCCGCCGTTACCATTACAGGTCTTTCTGTGGTAAATGTCGGCGAGGCCTATACTGTTTTTGGCAAACTGGTGATTATGTTCCTGCTGCAATGCGGCGGTTTAGGCTTTATGAGCTTTGCTATTTTAGCTGTCATGAGCCTTTCCCCTCAGCTGGGGTTAAAACAGCAAATTATGGCGCAGGAAACCATTGGCCAAACCAGCCTGAAAAAGGTCACTTTTACCATAAAAGGCGTCTTTCTCTATTCACTATTCTTTGAAGCCGTCGGCACAGTCATCCTCACCATTGCATGGCTGCAAGATTATGATTTTTCAAAAGCTTTTTTCTATGCCGCTTTTTACAGCATTTCCGCGTTCAATAATGGCGGATTTTCACTGTTCCCGAACAGCCTGATGAGCTTTTCAGATCAATATATCATCACCTTCACCATCAGCATGCTCTATATCATCGGCGGCATTGGCTTTTTAGTGCTGATGGACATTAAGCAGCATAAAAGCTGGAAAAAACTGAGCCCAAACAGCAAATTAATCTTATCCGCCATTGCAGGCCTGAACATTTTTGCATTCATTGCCATCTGGTGTTTAGAAGCCAGCAATCCGCTGACTCTGGCGCCGATGAACTTAGGTGATCAGGCCGTCAATGCCTGGTTCCATGCGACTGTTCCCCGGTCTTCAGGCTTTAACAGCCTGCCAATGGATCAGCTTACAGATGCATCTTCTTTAATTACAATGATGCTGATGATTATTGGCGGCGGTTCGCTCAGCACAGCCGGCGGCATTAAAGTGGGAACATTTATTATCGTTGTGCTCAGCGTCATCAGCTTTTTGCGCCGTGAAGATGAAGTGCGTGTTTTTAATCATTCCGTGCCTGAAAAAACCACATTTAAAGCCCTTGCTGTTATTTTTATCACGTTTACACTGATATTTATGGGCTTTTTCAGCCTGTTGCTGATGGAGCCGAATCAGCGTTTTCAAGACTTATTGTTTGAAGCGGTTTCAGCAGCCTGCACTGTCGGCTTGTCACGCGGTATTACAGAAGAGCTGCAGCCTGCGAGCTTGGTCATATTAATGATGCTGATGTATGCCGGGCGTTTAGGCCCATTAACACTGGCTTACTTAATTGCCACGCCGAAAAAGAGCCGTTTAAAACATCCGCCGACGGAAATTCAAATTGGATAGAAATCCAGCTGAACCGTTTACAGCGTATTGAATAATAAAAAACCGTGCTGATGCACGGTTTTTTATTATTCTAGTTTATCCTATAGCAGACTAGAACCAATTCATGAGTGAAACACCAACACCGACATATGTTGCGCGATGGTTATAATCAATTAAGCTTTCACCATAGCCATCAAATAATTGGAACTGGCCTCGCAGCTTACCGCTAATTGGGAAAGTCCAATCAAACTGTACGGCGCCATGCGAATCATCTCCGCCTTTTAATGAATGGCGCAGCATTAAGCTGAAGTCATGCTCTTTATAGCGGTAAAATGCCGTTAAATCGCCGCGCCCCATATAGTCTTTGATATCAGGGTTATTATCATCTTTGGCATTTTCTTCAATGCGGTACCAAGGGCGCAGCATTAAAGCAAAATTATCTTTTTCAAAACCCAAATTCAAGATCACACGGTTCCAGCTGCGCGACAATGGATCAGAGCGGCCGTTCGATTGATGATTCAGCGTCAAGCCTAACATCCGCCAGTTAATGCCCAGCAATTCATAATTCGTCCTAAAAACCAAACTGGCTTCGGGCTCATAATTGGTTTCACGAAATGGGCGGGATTCGTCGGCGTTATACACCTGCCAGCGCGAAGACTGCGTATAGCCTAACCAAACATCTCCATTATCGCCAAACAAGTTCTCAACTGCTTTGGTTTTCAGCGACAGCTGGAATTTTGCTTCCATCGATTTCAGATTCTGCTCTTGATCAGCAGTTACCGTATTGTTCGGGTTTGGGCTAGAGGGACGTTCATTTTTATCAGACGTCCAGTAACCCGGCATCAAATACACCGGCTGATAGCCGCGGATATTCCATGTTCCCAATTTACTGTCTTGCGAAAGCTCCCAGCGGCTGTCCAATAAAGATAAGTTTGGATTCAGCTGCGGCGCTTCCACTGCAAATAGACGGTCTGAAAATGCGTGGCTGACTTTTTCTTTCAGTGTTAGTTTTTCAGTAGGCGCTGGTTCAAGATCTTGCGCGGCTTGACGCTCTGAAACCAATACAGGTTTAACGCTGTCAGGAATTTTAAACAGCGCATCATAGCAAGCCAAACGCTCAGCATTTGATAACAGCGCAACACAAGCCGCCGGTGTTGCAGGTTTCGCAGCCACTTCTGCATTTTGCGCATACGCCCCTGCCGACACCATTGTGCTGAGCAGAATGCCCAGCTGCAATGGTGTACGCTCAAATGAATTGAACGCCATATTCACCCCTTATTCTTTGAAAATTGCTTATTGTGAAATCAATGCCTATTAATTAACTTGTTTAATATCAAAGCCTAATTCAATTAAAGCTTCTCGCTTAGCCACTGGAGCAACGACGGCTTTCACTGGTTTTTGATTCTGAAGATAAATCTGAGCAACGCGCTTTAAATCATCCAGACTTACTTTCAGCAGGCGCTCACGCAGCACTTTACGAAAAGACGGCGTACGCTTATGCAGCAAAGAATAACATGCCGTAATCGCTTCGCCTGCCGGTGAACCCGGTTTGTCCATGCCGGCAATTAAGCCTAAAACCGCCTCTTCAAGCTGATGATCCAGCTGCTCTGCATTAAACAGCCACTGCACACTCGCTTCAAAATCTTTAAATGTTTCTGCTAAACGCGGATCACGGTAACTGTAAAAGCGGAATGAACAGGCATTGCCGTCATAGCTTGCACCGCCGCCATATGCGCCGCCTTTTTCACGGATCGCGCTATGCAAAAAGCCGTTGCGCAAATACGCAGCCAAAACCATTAATGGCGCTGCATCAGGATGAGACACTTCCACAGCAGGATAAGCCAAAGCGCAGAATTGAACATTGGCTTGAATCAGCCACGCTTCATCTTTTTCGCTATGTTCAGGCTGAACTTGGGTTAATTCATGGTCTATATGATCAATTGAAACCTTATCCCAGACCGTTTGAACTTCTTCGACTAAGCGCTCAGACTGATGCTCTTCACATACCACCAAGAATTGTTTCGGCGCTTTCAGCAAGCGATTATGAATCAGTTTCAGTTCATCAATCAACGCATTGTAAGCCGCTTCGTCATTTTCGATTTTAACGGTTAAATCACTTAACCAATTTAAAGCGCCAAGCCCTGTATTGTCATAATCACGCAATGCTAAAGCGCTGTGGTTGCGGCTGGCAATTTGCATCGCATAGCTATGGCCTGCACCTGAAACACGTGACTGCCAGCGAGTCTTTCTCTGCTGCAGCAGTTCGATAATGCGGTCTTTTTCGTCAAAGCGCAGCTGTTCAAAGGCCAGCTTCAGCAGTTTAACCGCTTCTAAACTATTCACTAAAGATTTAGTGGTTAAGGTCATCCAAGCGCTGATCTGGTTTTTATCATCAACTTTTGAACGCAGTGATGCGCCCATGCCTAAACCGCCGCTGACAGCGGTCTGCAACTGCTGCAGCTCAAGGTAGCCATACTGTCCAGCCCCGACTTCACCCAGCAAAATCGACAGCAAGTTAAAATACGGAGATTTCACAATGTCATTTGGAATTTGAATCAGCACCTGCTGATAGTAAATGCCGTTGGTGCCTGCATGGTACAGATTCAGCGGCATATCCATATTATTGGAAATAATTTCACGCAGCTGGCCTTGTACAATTTGCATTTCCGCAGGCACATCTTCCAAACCGACTTTAGGCAGCAGGTTTAAATCATCTGGCGTATCTTGGCGGATATTCAGCGCTTCGGTCTGCGCAATGATTTCCGCTTTTTCTTGCTCTGTCAGTTTTGCGCCAATTTCAGCAAGGCGGGCTTTTTCAGCTTCGGCTTCTTTTGCAGACTTTTGCGCATCTGGAATTAAAGTCATTTGTACGCGGTGCGGATTATCAATCAAATGCGCTTTGATTAAATTAGACAGCCACATCGGGTCTTTTAATTCTTCTTTTACCTGCTCCATCGCGCTATCCACATCCCAGACATGTATAGGATCTGAATGATGAATCGCACTACCTAAACCATTTAAAATCAGGCTTAAACCGTAAGGCATGCCGTCACCGTTGATTTCGCGCTGATGCAATTCAATTTGATGCAGAATTGCGTCCACTAAAACGCTGTCTACCGGCTTGGATGAAACATCTTCTAAAGTTTTAAACACGCCATTTTTAAATTCTTCTGCATGTTCAGGGTTAGAACCTTGCACGCCGCAGAAGAAAGTCATTTCAAAATTAGAATCATCTACACCCATAATCGGGCCTGTAGATTGCGCATAACCGCAAGTTTCTAAGTAATGGCGCAATGGCGATGCCGAATCTTCCAGCAGTACGCCTTCTACCAAACGCATGCCTAAACGGAGCTTGATATCGCTGGACTCAGGCAAAAGCCAAGAAATAATGTGATACGTTTTATCTTTCAGATCTTCCGCATCAACCGCATACGTTTCTGTAACCGCAACCGGCTGCGTCAAGCGGCGCTCAGGTTTTGAATACAGCGTTTCACCCTGCTTGAACTTAGACAGTGCCAAAGTTTCAAACTGCTCTTGCAGCTTATAAGCGGGCTCATTGCCAAAAGTCATAAACACGGCATTGCTTGGGTGATAATGTGACTTATAGAAATTTACAAGCTCTTCGTAAGTCAAGTCAGGAATGTCTTTGGGATCACCGCCGGAATTATAATGGTAGGTGGTTTCCGGAAATAAATGATGCGCCAATTGATGATACAGCTGATCGGATGGCGAGCTCATCGCGCCTTTCATTTCATTGAAAACTACGCCCTTATACACCGGCTCGCCATTTTCAAGTTCAATGCGGATGCCTTCCTGCGCAAAATCCAGCGGATTTAGGTTCGCGGAAAAAGCGGCATCCATATACACTTCAAGCAAGTTTTGGAAATCTTTTTTATTCTGTGTCGCAAATGGATACGCTGTCCAATCCGCTGCTGTAAACGCGTTCATGAACGTATTCAATGAACGGCGGATCATCAGGAAAAACGGGTCGCGCACAGGGAACTTTTCAGAGCCGCATAAAGCTGTGTGTTCTAAAATATGCGCTTCACCTTTGGAGTCCATCGGCTGCGTGCGGAAAGCCACCAAAAATACATTTTCATCATGCTTTGACGCCAAGTGGTAATGCACCGCGCCTGTGACTTTATGCTTATATTCAGACACGGCAATGTCTAAGGCTTCAACATGGTGTTGACGTACCAACTGAAACGCGGGATGAACAGTTTGTGAAATGGTTTCAGTGACATCTACAGTCATGTGATCTCCTAATCTAATGCATTTTTAAGACGTTTGAGTATACCTTAAAAACCTGATGAGGATTCAATCAAAGACAATTTTCCGAGTTATTTAGTCACCTTTAAAACTCTACATTTCATCAGTCTGCTTCAAAAGAAATAATGAAGCGGCTGCCCGAACCTGCTCCATTTTTTCTTGACAGAACCAAAGCATTGATCATTCAGCATCGCACTTCACTCAAGACGCCGGCTCTATCCTTATTCAATCAGCAGAAATCAAAGCGCATCTAAAAAAGAGGCCTGCCGCCTTTTGCATCCATGCGCTGTGACCAATAAACACAGAGTGAAATTGCAGCCAAAAGCACAGCAGACGCGGCAAAACGGCTTAAATCCAAACCGCCGGAACCGATCGGCTTATCCAGAAAATCTCCAACCACAGCCCCTAATGGACGGGTCAGCACAAAGGCGGCCCAAAACAGCAGCACACGCGAGACAGAGGTGAATTTAAAAAGTAAAAAAATAAGTATAATCAATCCACTAAACAGCAATATACCGCCTGTATAGCCTAAACCGGCGGTATCGGCTGACCAGTCTCCCAGCGCCGTACCTAAAGTTTGCGAAAAGGTAATTGTCAGCCAGTAAAACAGTTCAGTCCGCGGCTGATGAACAACATGCGGAGTAATTGTGCCTTCAACTTTATGCCAAAACCATAATGACAAACACACCAGAGACAATAGAATTGTACTGCCGCCGACATAGCCTATTCCGAGCGAACGGTCGACATAGTCTGCAAGTGTTGTCCCGACTGTTGTGCTTGCAATAATGGCAAACCAATACAAAAATGGATGAAAGACCTTAGACTTAATTTGAAAATAGACAGCTAAAACAAAAATGCCGGCAAAAATAAAGGTGCTGAGCAAATATCCCAAATTCAGCGACATCGATAATGCATCGCCTGCGGTTTCACCAAAGGTCGTTGCAAAAATCTTCGTGACCCAGAAAAGTGCTGTAATTTGCGGCACTTTGGCCAGCATTTGGCGTGAACTATCATCAGGCGCAGCTGCAGTTATCATGTGTGACCCCCAAACAAGGAAACTTCACTCTATTGTTTGCATACCAGCTTAAATACAGATTAAAAAATAAGAAAATTTGCACAATGCGCAATACAGAATTTATTGTTTTAAAAATTGAAGCGCTACAATAGTGCCTGCAGCGCTTCTTATAGATGGGTGATTGCCGCAGCCCACTCAACTGATCAGATATTTAAAATAATTATAATTTGGATGGCTTTCAACAAAGACATAATTATGCTTTTGATAGAAATGCGCCGCACCCTTTTGATCTGTATTTAAGCAAAGCGCAGAATAATAAGGCTTTGCTGATTTTTCCAATTCTAGAAGCAGTTTTTTCCCCACACCATGCTGACGGTATTGCGGATGCACATAAAAACGGCGGACACGCCCAATCCGTTCTTCAACTCCCGCATCGCCCCATTGCTGATTTAAACCGCCGCATCCCACCAATGTGTCACCATCAAATGCGAGAAGCAAACTCTCGCCTTTTTGATCAAAACGATTTTTACCGCTTTGAAATTCTTCGATTAAACGCTGAATAAATGCATAGCCTTCTTGATTTGCCAATGCAGCTAAATTATCGATCTGCTTTGGCAATTGCTCGGCCTGACGAATACTTATTTCCATATACCCACGCTTTTTAATCTAATACTCAATTTATCTTTTTTCAGCAGTTTCAAAAACGAAACTGCAAAAGAACTGTAGTGGCCTATGTAAATAAAAAAATGGCCGATGTTCAATAGCAAAGAGATACAAATGTACGAATAATGCCAAAAAAAACCTAAATTCACCAGATCTGTCTAAATAAACGGCGCCCGCAGCAGATCATGAATTTTATTCAACAAACTACAGCAATCCTGAGCATTCGTGTAAACTTGGTGCTTTCATTTTTGATGTGACTGAAAGACATGGCGACCGTTGATCTTTTTGCAATTGGCAATGCATTAATTGACCAGGAATTTAAAGTTTCTGATGATTTTCTTACTCAGCAAAATTTGCAGAAAGGCACAATGCAGCTGACTGACGGTGAAACTCAAGCCGCGCTTTACAGCAGCCTGCAAGCCAGCCAAGTGTATAAAGGTCAAGCTTCTGGCGGTTCAGCAGCCAACACTACAGTTGCATTCAGCGCATTAGGCGGTTCAGCATTCTATGCATGCCGTGTCGGCAATGATGACTTAGGCAAAATCTATCTCGATGGCTTAAATGATGCCGGCATCCAAACCGCAGCTCAGTCTATCAGTGACGGCGTTACTGGAACGTGCATGGTTTTGGTCAGTCAGGATTCTGAACGCACCATGCATACCTTTTTAGGCATCACGGCAGAACTTTCTGACAGCCAGATTGATTTCGGCCCGCTCAATTCGGCAAAATGGCTTTATATCGAAGGCTACCTGTCAACGAGTGATTCTGCTCGGGCTGCAGTTAAAGAAGCGCGGAACATCGCGAAAGCCAATGGCGTGCAAGTTGCTTTAACACTGTCAGATCCTGCAATGGTTCAATACGCGCGCCAAGGCTTAGATGAACTTCTCGACGATGGTGTAGATTTACTGTTCTGCAATGAACATGAAGCCATGATGTATACAGAAACGGATACAGTTGAAGCCGCTTTAGCAAAATTGAAATTACTGAGCAAACATATTGTCATTACACAAAGCGCGAAAGGTGCTTTGATTCACAATAATGAGCAGACATTTATGGTGCCGGGCCGCAAAGTTACCGCTGTTGATGCCAATGGCGCTGGCGATGCTTTTGCAGGCGCATTTTTATATGCGCTGAATGCAGGTTTAGGCTATAAAACTGCAGCGGAGCTTGCTATTTTAATTTCAAGTGAAGTGGTGTCAAAGTTTGGCCCGCGTTTAGCTAATCATGAATACGCGCTTTTACTGCAAAATTTTCTAAAGGAATGTGCATAATGCATAAAATTTGCATGACTGAAGATGTGCCTGAGCGCGAAGCGCGCTCTTATGAGACGCCAAATGGCGATACCATTTTTGTGACTCAGCGTGACGGTTCTTTTTTTGCCTATCAGAATTTGTGCCCGCATTTGCAAATTGAACTAGAATTTTTAGAAAACCAATTTTTAGACCGCGATCAGGAATACATTGAGTGCTCTACGCATGGCGCATTATTTTTGGTTGAAACCGGTGAATGCATTTCTGGCCCATGCCAAGGGCAATCACTTGAAAAAGTAGAGATTAACGTGCATTCTGATGGCGGAATCTATCTTTTAGACGAATAAAATTTGCAGGATACTGCTATGCCTGAGTTTCTTACAAACTACAACTTAATGCCTTTTCATTTAAGTCTAATTGCTGTTGTATTGCTCGGCATGGCAGAAACTATCGGCTACTATATAAATCTGCGCCCAACAACACTGTTCAAAAAACTTTCACCCAAGCATTTGGATGATTTACCCCTGCTGAACGTCAAATTTTCAAAAACACTGATTATCTTTTTTCTATTGATGAATTTCAGCTTCGCGGGCTATTTTTTGCAATTTTGCATTTATGCGCGCGAAATGACTTTTTTTCCTGCCTATTATTTAATGCTTCCTGCACTCATCATTGCAATTTTCTTCACCGTATTCATGATTCATTGCTTAGATCAAGTGATTCCAACCAAACGCATTAAGCAGCAGGTGAATTTGCTTGGGCGTTTAGCCACAATATCCAGCGGCAATGCGCGTCCCGGTTTTTCAGCTCAAGCACGGGTGCGTGATGAATACGGACAGCTGCATTATGTTCAAGTCGAGCCTGAATTTGGCGAATTGGAATTCCAGTCTCAGGTTATCCTTATCCGCCCAAAAAAATCGCATTACATCGCTAAACGGATTTGCCCTTCCAACCGTTTATTCAATCTAGATTTAGGTACATAAGCTTTATAGCCACAAAACATCACAAATTCAGGCTGAATTCCATCTGTACTAATTCTCAAATGCCAGTCACCAAGCTTCTTAATTGACCATCTCTAGATAAATTAACGCTTCAGGAACCTGAAAACCAGCGACATCACTTGATGAATGTCCGCATTGGCTTCTGTTTTACCAGTTTGTTCGCTTTGCGGCGTTAAGGAATCAATGATTTGCGGCAATACCGATGAAATCGCATTTAAATATCCTGCTTAGGCGCCTATGTTTCCTGCGCTATTTTTGCAATTTCAGCATCATCAAATAGGCTCTGTACCTGTTAAGGCTGCACCTCGGCATTATCGCCGGGAGCGGTTGACACCCAATCATCCACCTGACTGCTGAAACCCTGTCCGCGCAGCCTATCCCAAGCCCCTTGCAAACCGCCCCGCTTTTGAAGCCAGGCAAGAACCAGCATATTTAGAAAATTTAATCTCGCCACAATCAGATTGTTAAATTTTGCATCTGCTATTACCTCAATAAATCTGATTACCAACGGAATTTATTCCAGTTCTCTGGGTTTGCCCAAAATTTCGAGTTAAACCAATCCGGTACGTGCTTATAGGTTAAAATATTAAACTGCCACAATGCAAAATCGCTGTCATGTGCAGTTTTATCAATCAGTTGCGTAAAGCCCAGCGCCCGCAACAGCTGCTCATCTTGCAATTTGCTTACGACAACAATGCGCTTCGCCATCAAATCACGCAGTTTCACCAGCAGCCGAGATTTATCCTGTTTGGAAATATCCGCCATTTCAGGCGTATCAAACAATACAAACCCCAAATCATAGCGCTGACTAAAAGGCAGATTTAAAAACGCAGATACGTTAAAATATTGCCATTGAATTGATTGATTATTGCCGTATTGTTCAAGGTTTTGTCCAATACATAATGCAGTTGAAATTGGCTGTTCATTTGATAAATCGTCTAGCATTGAAGTGATGACATTTTGCCCAGCCATAACTGCATCCTTATTATTGAAGAGAGTATTTCATGGAACTACAGGGCATTTGCCATAAAATGCATGCAGGTCTTACTGACCTTAGTTTAACTGATCAACAGACTCACAAGGCAAATGTTGAATATAAATTCATTCTAGACCGTTCAGAAATTGATCTTCCGTTCAGCTTGGGTCAAGAAATTGAAATCGAATGGACTGGCAAGATCACTTGCGTGTCGTGCGGCAGTAAGACGCCAAAGTCGTATTCTCAAGGTCATTGTTTTAAATGCTTTAAAACCAAAGCAGCTTGCGACATGTGCATCATGAAGCCCGAAACCTGCCATTATCATCTCGGTACTTGCCGTGAAGATGATTTTGCACATGAAGTTTGCTTTCAGCCACATATTGTTTATTTGGCCAATTCCAGCGCATTGAAAGTCGGCATTACCCGCATCGGCCAAATGCCGACCCGCTGGCTAGATCAAGGTGCAACACAAGCCCTGCCAATTATGAAAGTGGGTTCACGCCGCCTCTCTGGTCAGCTTGAAATTATGTTTGGCGCCCAAGTAGCTGATAAAACCGACTGGCGCAAGCTTTTAAAAGGTGAAGCTGAACCTCTCAACTTGCTTGAAACGCGTGAACAGCTGATTCAAGAATTTGCACCCAAAATTCAAAGCATTCGTGATGAGTTCAGTCAAAATTTAGAATTCAACGAAACAGTAGAATTGCTTGAAGATGAATTGCCGCGTGAATTTGTCTACCCTGTCGACCAGTATCCTGAAAAGATTAAATCGCACAATCTAGATAAAACCCCAGTGATCCGCGGGAAGTTGCAAGGGATTAAAGGTCAATATCTTATTTTAGATACAGGCGTTATCAACATCCGTAAATATACAGGCTACGAAATTAAAATCCGTACCGAATAATTAAGTAAAGCTAGCGGAACTCAGCTCCCGCTAGCTTTTTTTACCCCATAATTATCCATTTTAAAATAATGATTATTTACGGATTTTCTTTAAAAAAATTCAAATATGGCTGCATTGTTAACTGCTCCGCCTCTAAAATAGGCATATGCCCTACACCATCTAAAATTACCGGCTGATCAGCATTTTTCAGCAATCCTTTCAACTCTTGCGCCGCTTCAACATTAATAATTTGATCTTGCTTCCCCCATATAATCAGCGCAGGCGCATCAATTGATCTGGCCATCAAAGCAAAAGAATCAGGTGTATAAAGCTTAGACATTTCCACTAATTTAAATACCATTTGCTCAGTGTTTTTAGATTGCGCAATCATCAGCTTTTCCTGCGAAGCCTTCAGTTCCTGCGGAATAAACGGCGGCGATTGCATAGCAATCTTCATTAACTGATCAAAATCCCCTTGTTTTGCAACAATCAGCCGCTTTAATTGCTCAGGATCTTTCAAATACACCGTATTTGCGCTTTTAAATACCCCAGCAGGATCGACCAGAAGCACAGATTGAACTTCTAATGGATATGAGCGCTGTACAGCATTGCAATAGCACCGCCCATTGAATGTCCTGCAATATGCAGATTTGGATCAATTTTAGCAGCATCCGCAAAGCGTCTAAGTTTCTCAGCTAAATTGGCTATTGATAAATCGAATCCAGCGGGAACTTTAGTTTCACCATGAGCAGGCAAGTCTGGAATAATCACATGATAATTTGGCGTTAAATACCGCGCTACACGGTTCCAATTGTCGCGTGTGCCTGACAAGCCATGCAGCAGCATAATCGTCGGATTTTGAGGATTACCGCCTTCGCTATAGACCCACTCAATATCTTCGGACTTTATTGTCTTGGTATTTAGCCCCGCCCATGCCCGTTCCTGCTGGAATACACTTTGAAAATTAATTTCAGCAGCATTTACCCATACTGGTATGAGCAAAAAAATACACAATATAAAGGACCTAATATTTCTAAATCTCCGCGCATTCATCCTGATATGCATTCCATTTTTTGTTTTCATTATTTTTAGCGCAGTGTTCTATAAAATACATTCGCCTAAATATGCCAGTTCGACAAAATACAGCCATTAAAAAAACCAGCCCGAAGGCTAGTTCATCATGACATACTGTCAGTTCTGCTTTTTATGCAAGCCATTGAGTAGCTGACTGAACTGCATCCAACTCAATCATATGATAATTAAAGCTCATGGATAAATCCTGCGTCGGCTGCTGAAACAACAATGCATTTGCTTCCTGAGCTACATTTGGATCAAGCCATACATTTTGTGCATTATTCAATGAATCAGCGCTGAGCAATGAATCAACATCTATCGGTAACTGAGCATCTCCCGCCTGATTTTGATGTTCTGGCATAGTTTGCACATCTGCATAAGCAGTCAAAACATCAGATAGATCATTGTCTGTTGCAAGCGGCATGACTGCAATTTTAGCAATAGAAATTTCTTCAGTCTGTTTACCAGCGCTATTTTCTGCATAAATCACAGCAAAACCACCATTTTTAATCGGATTGTCTATTTGCCAATGACCATCTGCATTTGAGATTGTCTCATACACCTGATCATTCGCCTTAATCACAATCTTTAAATTAGGCGATGACTGCCCTTCAAGCATTTCATCATTCACTAGAATAGTAGGTGGAGAAATCGCATATTCTGGCGCCTCAGGCTCTACTGGAGCAAGTGGAATAGCCAGCATAATTTCAAGCGATTGCTGGCCCGTTTGGTTTTGAGCAACAATTGAAAGTACGCCACCATTGGCGATTGGATTATCTATACTCCAATGCCCAGTTTCATCCGCAATCACCCGATATTCAAGATCATTGGCTTTAATAATAATAATGGAATACGGTTCTGCTGTGCCCACCAATAGTACGCCACTTTCTGTAACTATCGGCGTGCTTGGCAGAGGCAATTCCACTAATTTAGCGATTGCAATCGTTTCTGATGTGCTTCCTTGCTGATTCAACGCATATAGTTCAGCTGTACCACCATTGGCGATTGGATTATCTATACTCCAATGTCCAGTCTCATCTGCAATTACGCGATATTCAAGATTATTGGCTTTAATGACTATGATGGAATGCGGATCGGCTGTGCCAGCTAATACCGCATCGCTTTCAGTAATCTCTGGCACACTTGGCAGGATAGGCTGTTCCACCAACTTAGCAATTCCGATGGTGCCTGATTTACTGCCATATTGATCCATTGCATATAGTTCAGCTGTACCACCATTAGCGATTGGATTATCTATACTCCAATGTCCAGTTTCATCTGCAATTACGCGATATTCAAGATCATTGGCTTTGATGACTATGATAGAGTGCGGGTCTGCAGTACCCGACAATACTTCATCATTTTCTTGAATAACAGGTGCTTGCAGCATAACAATTTTAGCAATCACAAGCTCATCCGAACGCATACCAGCCTCATTCACTGCAACAATTGCCATAGAACCCGTTGAAATTAATGGATTTAACATACTCCAATAACCGTTCTCATCCACAATCGCCGTATATTCTTGGCCATTATATGTTGCAATCACCGTATTGCCAGGATCCGCTGTTCCAGACAAGTACTCATTCTGCTCTATAATTTCTGGCGTATTAGGAGCTAAAACCACTTTATCAATTTGAATATCTTCAGAACGAACACCATGCGAATTAATCGAATAGATCGTCGCAACCCCACCGGCTTGAATTGGATTATCTATACTCCAATGACCTTGGGCATCTACTTTCACTCGAATACTCTCATCAGCAGTGCTAATAACCACCCAGCTTCGTGCATCGGCTGTGCCAGCCAATACTGTAGAAAATTCAGTCACACTAGGAACTGATGGCACCGCTTGATGATCATGTCTATAGCTCTGATGCTGATGATTTGGCCCTAAAAAGGGTTTAACAAACCCAATACTATTATGCTGTTTCATAACGCCTCAATTTTGTTATTTATATGATTTTAAATAATTAAAAAGCACTAAAATTAAAATTTAAACGATTTAAGCACTCCCAGCCAATATTATTTTCATCATAAAATTGCGTTACATCACAACTCTGCCATTAAATGTATATTCACATAAAAAAATAATCATAAAAAAACCAGCCCTAAGGCTGGTTTCTATTTTTCATTTTACTGTTAAGTAAAATGGAGTTTATTTAATTTTCGCATGCTCTTTCAAATAGCGAGTGTAATCATCTAACTCTTGTTGGCCGCGCAATTGCTGATAAAGCTGAGTTAACTCACCCAATTGCTCATCAGTCAAAGCATTCGATGAAGTTTTATTCACGTTCGTCACAGCAACAACAACCAACTCATTCGGCAATTTCGCAGTAGATACTGACCAGAAACCAGCTTTTGGTGCAGGCAAGCTAAATGCAGCACGTTGAATATCACGCTTAAGCATACCGTCTGCACGTGTAAATGTTCCGGCGCTCACAAAGTTAATGTCAGCCTTATTGACCTCAGCTGCAGGTTTAGTCTTAAACTCGGTTAAAGCAGCTTGAATTTTAGCTTTAGCAGCTTCATAAGCTTTCTGCTCAATCAACTTCGCTTTGACTTGTTCTTTCGCTTCAGCAAAAGTCTGAACGCCAGCGGCACGATAATTGCGGACTTTAACCCAAACTGCATCGCCATTTGCCAATTGAATGCTGCTTGAAACGTTACGGTCGCCATTTTTCACATCATCATTAAATAATTTAACTTTAACGTTGGCATCACTTAATATCGGATGTGAAGAAGAAAGCATGAATCCTTTTACAGATTGAACCTGAGTGCCTTTAATTTCCTGTGTAACCACATCCAAAGCATCATTGCTTACAACTGCATCATTCAGGCTATTTACAGTGTCAGAGAATACGTTCGCATTTTTGGTTTTTAACACCTCAGCACGCAAACGCTCTTTTTCAGCTTCAAACGAAGGCACTTGAACAGCTGGCGCAGCAGTTTCAATCAGGTGATAACCATAATCAGTTTTCACTGGTGCAGAAACTTGGCCTGCTTTTAAAGAAGCAACAGTTTGGTCAAATGCATCACCAAAAATACCTTTTTGGTAAACTGCAATCGTGCCGCCATTGGCTTTTGAAGACGGATCTTCTGAGTACTGCGCAGCAGCGGCAGCAAAAGCTGTACCTGCTTTAATTTTGGCAGCTACTTCATCTGCCAGCTTTTTCGCTTCAGCATCTGTACGGCCATCAGCAGTAATCAGAATGTGTTTAACAGATGGCTCAGCAGATTGCTTTTGCTTTTCTGCAAATGCATTGTAAGCCTGCAACAATTCAGCATCCGTTACTTCCGTAGAAGCACCTTTCACATTAGATGGCGAAATAACGACATAATCTACATCCACGCTCGTTGGCTGTTTAAATGAAGATTCATGCTTTTTAAAATATGCGTTCAATTCAGCATCAGTGACTTTAACGGCTTTTTTATAGTCGTCTAATTTAACACTAGCCAATTCAAGCGTACGCTGCTCTGTCTGCAAGTTTGCAATCTGCATGATGTCAAGCTTGCTCACCAAAGCGTAATCCATAAAAGTAGATGTCAACATTTTCAACGCATGGTCTTTACGCAAACTTTGGATAAATGCCACATTGGTCATGCCAATCGACTTTAAATAGTTTGCAAATAATTCTTCTGAAAATTGACCATCTTTTTGGAAGCTTGGCTGCTGCTGAATCATATGCACCAATTGCGAGTCGCTTAAGCTAATGCCAAGCTTGTCAGCTTGCTGAAGTAAAAGCTGGCGCGCAATTAAAGTTTCTAATGCTTTATTACTAATGAAATTCTGATTCAGTAAAGTTTCATCGCCCTTCGCATATGTCAAATATTGTTCTTTTAGCGAGTTCGTCAGCTGTTCTAAATCCTTTTTAGAGATTTCAGTACCATTGACTGACTTTACGGTATCTTTTGACCCACTGCTAAAATATCCTTCTATACCGACAAGCGCTAAAGGGGTTAAAAACAAAATGAGCAAAGCCTTGCCCAGCCAGCCCTTAATGACTTTACGAAAAGATTCCATAAGTAATCCAATATTTTATTTGCGAAGGATTTTAACTGAAAACCAGCAATGAATGAATGCGTTAAAGCGCTAAATCATATTTATCAATAAAAAACGCGCCATGATGGCGCGTTTCGAAGCTCAATAATATTAAGCTACAGAATCTTTCAAGCCTTTACCAGCTTTAAAGCTTGGAACTTTGCTTGCTTTGATTTCTAAAGTTGCACCAGTTTGAGGATTGCGGCCAGTACGAGCAGCACGTTCTTTAACGCTGAAGGTACCGAAGCCAACTAAAGTTACTGTATCACCCGCTTTAAGCGCGTCAGTGACAGCAGCAATCGTTGCATCCAAAGCTTTACCTGCGTCAGCCTTAGATAATCCCCCTTTCTCTGCAATAGCATCAATTAATTCTGATTTATTCATGAAAATTACGTCCTCTTAATATCGTTTATTTAAGGTTCAGAAGTTGTTTAATTTGCCCTAGCGCCTTTATAGCAATGCTTTAGGGGGAAACGCAATACTCCTCAACCTCTTTTTTTGCAAAATTTTGACGAAAAAAACCTTGAAAAATGAATAATTGTTCACAAAACTCTATTTTTTAGCCAATTTCTCTTGAATTTTGCGCTGCTCTTCCGCCAAACGGTCAATTTTAGCGTGAAGCTGCAAAATCATTTTCTCAAGATGCTGCAAATCTTTGGCTGCCACCAAACCCAAGCGGTTTAAAGAGTGGTTTACACTGCTATCTAAAATTTTTTCAACTTTATCTTTGGTATCAATAACGGATTCTTTGGCTTTTTCAGACACTTTCTCTACAGTTTGATCTGCGATATCTGTGCTCTTCGATTCCAGCTCTTCACCCACTTTCACCAGTGAATCAAAAAGCTTATTTCCTTCTTCTTCAGCACGTGAGAAGGCACCTAATCCAGCAAGCCAAATTTGTTTAGTATATTTACGAAAATCCAATACGGATTTGCGGTCATGCGGATGCCGGGACTTCGCCTTATTATGCTTTTCTGAAAGATTCTGCTCAGGTGTGTCTGACTCAGTTGTATTTGTTTTATCCATACAAAGCACCGCTCCTAGTGATTTCATGTGCAAATTTATATGTCAATCTGCAAATTAACACTATAATAGCAAACTTAAGGCTTGATAGATTTGCAAAACTGTTCTACAAAGCAATTTAATTCAAGTGTTTTTAGTTTTAACCTGAAATCACCCACAGGCAGGATGCTTGTTTTTTTATTTCAGGAAAGGATTGGATTTTTATGAGCGACACGCAACAAAGACAAAATCAGCCGCATTTGTTGCTCACAATGACCTTAATTGTTTTAGAAACAATTTTCACGTTTATCTTGAAACATGACCGTGTTGTCGCGCTGCAGGCAAAAAAATTCGTAGATGAAAAAATAGCCATCAAAATAAACAGCTATATCCCTTATTTCGACTTCTATGTGCAATTCACTGAAAATGGCATTCTATTTGATGATAAAGCGCCTGAAAAAGCGGTCGATTTAGATGTACGCACCACATTAATGGATTTAATCAAAATCTTTATTTTCGGCAACCGCCGCAGCATCAAAGGCATGCGCATTGACGGCAATACCATTTTAAAGGATGAATTCCGTGATTTGCTGTCACTGTTCAGCCTGCCTAAAGTACTCGCTGACTGGAAACAGTGGCTGACAGAACCGGCAGATGACCAGGATGTGATTGCATCCAAAAAGCGCATTGCGCCGCTATTGGAAAAAATTGATCAGCAGCGCTCTAGAATAAATACACTGCAAGTTGAAGTCATCCAATACAAAAACCGCATTAAGCGTATTGAACGCCGCCAAAAGCGGATAAACGTTATATTTACAATTATTACAGTGCTTTTAATCGCGTTATTAGTGTATAATTTATGGCTTAGATAAATATAAATTTTTTATAAAAAATGCAAATTTAATAATCAACCTCAAAAAAACTTGACTATTTTAGTCAGGATTCTTAAAATCAGCACATCTAGTCTAATCATGTGTATTGAATCATGCGCTTAACAACTCGCGGTCGTTACGCAGTGACTGCTCTACTTGATCTAGCTTTGCAGCCTACTGAACAAACGATTACTCTTGCAGAAATTGCGACTCGTCAAACAATTTCAGTAGCCTATCTAGAGCAGCTATTTGCGAAATTAAAACGCCACGGCTTAGTTTCCAGTATCCGTGGTGCAAACGGCGGCTACCATTTAGCACGAAGCGCTGAAGAGATCACTGTTTTAGAAATTATTGAAGCTGTAAATGAAACAGTTGACGCCACCCGCTGTGACCATAAAGGCAATTGCCAAAATGGCGCGATGTGCTTAACTCATGATTTATGGCAAGAACTCTCCCATCATATTGCCGATTATCTCGCTAAAATCACACTTGCTGACTTAGTAGCGCGTGACAATGTACAAACCGTTGCCATCCGCCAAAACTCTTCAGCATTTGATTCAGCCCTTCTATCGGTTACAGGTATTTGACATGAAGCGTCCTATTTATCTTGATTATGCAGCAACTACTCCTGTAGATCCTCAAGTTGCAGAACGTATGATGGAGTGCCTAACGTTTGACGGTACTTTTGGCAATGCCGCATCGCGTTCGCACGCTTATGGCTGGCAGGCAGAAGAAAAAGTAGAATATGCACGTGAACAAGTCGCAAACTTAATTAAAGCTGATCCGCGTGAAATCGTATGGACTTCGGGTGCAACTGAATCTGACAACCTTGCACTAAAAGGTGTAGCTCAGTTTTACGCATCAAAAGGCAAGCATATCATTACGTCTAAAATTGAACATAAAGCAATTTTAGATACTTGCCGTGAATTAGAAGAAGAAGGCTTTGAAATTACTTATATTGAGCCGGAAGAAAAAACCGGCTTAATTACAGCTGAAATGGTTGAAGCGGCAATCCGCCCAGACACCATTCTTGTTTCCCTGATGATGGTGAACAATGAAATCGGCAGCGTCACTGATGTTGCTGCCATTGGTGAAATTACCCGCGCTAAAAAAATCTTCTTCCATGTTGATGCGGCACAAGCTGCAGGTAAAGTTGAGATTGACCTTTCTACAATGAAAGTTGATTTGATGAGCTTCTCTGCACACAAAATTTATGGCCCTAAAGGCATTGGCGCTCTATTTGTCCGCCGCTCACCGCGTGTTCGCGTTAAAGCGCAAATGCATGGCGGCGGTCATGAGCGCGGCATGCGTTCAGGCACACTTGCAACTCACCAAATTGTGGGTATGGGTGAAGCTTTTGAACTTGCAGGTAAAAACCTAGCATCTGAACAGGCCCGCATTCGTGTATTGCGTGACAAGCTTTGGAATGGCCTGCAAGGCCTCGAACAAGTTTTCCTAAATGGCCATCCAACACTCAATGTTGCAAACTATTTAAATGTAAGCTTCAACTTTGTTGAAGGCGAATCATTGATGATGGCCTTGAAAGATGCTGCGGTATCTTCCGGTTCAGCATGTACATCTGCAACACTTGAGCCATCTTATGTGCTCCGCGCGCTTGGCTTGACTGATGAGCTTGCGCACAGCTCTATCCGCTTCAGTTTTGGCAAATACACGACTGAAGAAGATATCGACCACGTTCTTGAGATTACTAAAGCTGCTGTTGAGAAATTGCGTGACCTTTCTCCGCTTTGGGACATGTACAAAGAAGGTATCGACCTTTCTACTGTTGAATGGGCTGAACACTAATTCATCCCGCTGAGATAGCATTAAAAATAGTGCTATCTCATTGAAAACTGTAATTTCACCCCCATATTTAATATTAGGCTGACCCCGAGGTTTGGAGAAGCATCATGGCTTATAGCGAAAAAGTAATCGACCATTACGAAAACCCTCGTAATGTTGGCGTTTTAGACAAAAATGCAGAAAATGTTGGTACAGGTATGGTCGGTGCACCAGCTTGTGGCGATGTAATGCGCCTTCAAATCCAAGTGGATGACAACGGCGTAATTGAAGAAGCGCGCTTTAAAACTTATGGCTGCGGTTCAGCAATTGCTTCTAGCTCATTGGTAACAGAATGGCTAAAAGGCAAAACACTTGATGAAGCTCAATCAATCAAGAACATTGATATTGCAACTGAACTTGCCCTTCCTCCTGTAAAAGTACATTGTTCAGTACTTGCAGAAGATGCCATTAAAGCTGCTGTAGAAGATTATCGCAGCAAAAAAACTAAAGCTTAATTGTTTCAAGTTTTTGTAGTAAGTATTACGGAGTTTTCATGATCCACTTAACTGAAAATGCTGCAGCTCATATCAGCAATTATTTAAAAAATCGCGGTAAGGGTGAAGGTATTCGCGTTGGCGTGAAAACTTCAGGCTGTTCGGGTTTGGCTTATGTGCTTGAGTTCGTAGATGAAATCGATACACATGATCAAACTTTTGAACAGTTTGGCGTTAAGGTATTCGTAGACCCTAAAAGCTTGGTTTATCTTGAAGGTATGGAGATGGACTACGTTAAAAACGGCTTAAATGAAGGCTTCGAATTCAACAACCCAAATAAAAAGGGTGAATGCGGCTGCGGTGAATCTTTCACTGTATAATGCCATATTCCCTAGAAATCCATTAAAACAGTGTACATTGCACTGTTTTAATTGTATTTAAAGCATACATTTTGCATATTAACCGCGGACCACTTCTCCCATGAATCATTTTGAGCTATTCAACCTCCCTGAAGCACTCGATATTGATTTAGCAGCGCTAAAAGACGCATTTCTTAAGCTGCAGCAGCAATATCACCCAGATAAAGCCGAAGATAAAGATCAAGCGCTGATTAAATCCAGCGAGATCAATCAAGCTTATAAGGCTCTATCTAATGTGGATAGCCGCGCTGCCTATTTGCTCAGCTTGAAAAAGCAAGATTATCATCTTGATCAATCCATCAGTGATTTTGAGTTTCTTCAAGATGCGCTCGAAATTCGCGAACAGCTTGACGAAGCCAGTGCTGCTGAAGATCTTCAATCACTAAAAGTTGAAGTACAGCAATGGATTGATGGTCTCGTTCGTGAATTTAAAATTGATTACGCAGATGAAGATTGGGCTGAAGCGCGTGACACTGTGCGCAAATTACGTTTCTTTGTAAAAGTCATGGCTGACATCGACAAAGCAGAAGATCGTTTCTTGGATGACGATAGCTTTGATCTAGATGATGATTTTTAATTTACCCGTATACAAACATTTAAGTTCTAAGGATGTAACATAATGGCTCTCTTGCAGATTGCAGAACCAGGTCAATCAAGTGCACCGCATGAACATCGCATCGCGATTGGTATTGATTTAGGCACCACCCACTCTTTGGTTGCCACTGTTCTTTCAGGTAAAGCCAAAGTGCTTAATGACCAGCAAGGCCGTGTGTTACTTCCATCAATCGTACATTATGCTGCAGATAAGACAGTGTATGGCGATGATGCAAAAACATTTATTACAGCAGATCCTAAAAATACGATTGTCTCAGTAAAGCGCTTTATGGGTCGTTCTAAGGCCGACATCAAGTTTCAGCATCCCTATGAATTGTCTGGTGAAGACAATCAAATGCCTGCTTTTGAAACTGCGCAAGGCCGTAAAACTCCTGTTGAAATTTCTGCTGAAATTTTAAAGCAATTAAAAGACCGCGCAGAAGATAGCTTAAAAAATCCTATCAATGGTGCAGTTATTACTGTTCCTGCTTATTTTGATGAAGCGCAGCGCCAAGCAACACGTGATGCTGCTCAATTGGCCGGCTTAAATGTACTGCGTTTGCTTAACGAACCTACTGCAGCTGCAGTAGCGTATGGTTTAGATCAAGACAGCAATCTCGCTCAAGACCACAACTATGTCATTTATGATTTAGGCGGCGGTACTTTTGACGTTTCAATTTTGCGTTTTTCGCAAGGCGTGTTTGAAGTACTAGCAACTGGCGGCCATACAGCACTTGGCGGTGATGACCTTGACCGTCTCATTGTAAAATGGGCGAAAAAGCAGCTCAACATTGAAACTCTAGATGATGCAGAATATGCTCACTTTATTGTTGCTGCGCGCAAAGCCAAAGAAGCACTGTCCGACGCTGAAACTGCTGATATTAAAGTTTTAGACTATGCTTTAACGCTAGACCGCCCAACATTTGAAGAAATTATTAAAATTGCGCTAGATAAAACAATCAGTGTTTGCAAACGTGTAATGCGCGATGCAAAACTTGAGCTATCTGATATTCAAAATGTTGTTTTGGTTGGCGGCTCTACCCGCTCTTATGCCGTACAGAAAGCGGTACGCGAAGTATTTAATCAAGAACCGCTATGCACCATCAACCCAGATGAAGTCGTTGCTATTGGCGCATCTATTACTGCAAATCAGCTGATCGGCAACTCTACAGATGGTTCGTTGTTATTAGACGTAACGCCGCTGTCTTTAGGCATTGAGACTATGGGCGGACTGGTTGAACGGTTAATTTCACGCAATACAGCTATTCCTGTAGCGCGCCGTCAAGAGTTTACGACTTATCAAGATGGTCAGACAGCGATGCTGATTCATGTGATACAAGGCGAACGCGATTTAGTAGAACATTGTCGCAGCCTTGGCCGTTTTGTATTGCGTGGCATTCCGCCAATGACTGCCGGTCAAGCACGTATCGAAGTGACTTATCAGGTTGATGCTGATGGCTTGCTTACAGTATCCGCAAAAGAAACAACCTCAGGCGTACAGGCGCATATTGATATTAAACCATCTTATGGCTTATCAGACTCTGATACAGAACGCTTATTGCTTGATGGCTTCAAGTTTGCAGAAGAAGATAAGGCCCTGCGCCATCTTCAAGAAACTAAAGTTGAAGCAAAACGCGAGCTTGAAGCTTTAGAGCAGGCTTTAAAAGCCGATGCGCAGCTCTTATCTGCATCAGAATTATCAGCTTTAAATAATGCAAAAACACAGCTTGAAGCTACACTTGCAAACGATGATATTAAAGCCATTGAAGATACTGTAGAACAGCTTAAAATTCATAGTGATGCTTTTGCCGCTGCACGTATGAATCAGCATATTGATGCTGCGCTGAAAGGCACTAAGCTCGACGACTGGTCAAACTCAAACTAATTTATAGGTAAACACTATGCCACGTATTAAAGTATTGCCTCACGCAACAATTTGCCCAAATGGCGCTGAGTTTGAAGTTGAGCAAAACACCAATCTTTGCCAAAGCCTGCTTGATAACGGCATTAAAATTGAACATGCTTGTGACATGTCTAAAGCATGCACCACTTGCCACGTAATTGTACGCAAAGGTTTCGATGGCTTAGACGAAATGGATGATGTTGAAGCCGACCTTCTAGACCGCGCTTGGGGCTTAGAGCCTGATTCTCGTTTGTCTTGCCAAGTTAAAATTGAAAATGATGATTTAGAAGTTGAAATTCCTAAATACACCATCAATCATGCTTCTGAAAATCACTAATTGTTAAAATAAAAAACCGCTGAAATCAGCGGTTTTTTTTATATCTCAAAATGTAGAAAATTCATTAAATATTCAAGAAATAAATACTGGATCAAACACCAACTTTTTAAAAACCTGATTGATAATGCTTAGCCTTGTTTGGCTGTCCAAATCATTAATGATGATGTGTTTCTTCCACAATCACTTCATCTTCCAGATTCAGCTTCACAATACCTTCTGAGTTGGTCATTCTTTGCTGGGTCTGCAAGCGTTTAATCATCTTTTCCAGCACCAGAATCAATTCCGGATATTCAAAGTTCTGAACTTCATCCAAGTTCAGCAACAAATGAAAACCTTTGTACTCGTAATCAAACCAGCGCTGATAATCTGTCTTCTTCGAAGAATATTTTTCCATGACTTGCCAAGTCCGGACAGGCCCTTTAATGCCTTTCAAATAAATTGGCGCTTTCGGCGCACAAAGGTAATCGTTTTTCACCAGCTGATGCGTATCATCAGAAATTAAAATTTCATCTACTTCAGCCGCGCTTTGCAGGCGTGCAGCCAAGTTGGCATCTCGGCCCACAATGGTATAAGCCATGCGGTGCGCCGCGCCATAGTTCCCAACGTGACAATAGCCCGTTGAAATCCCCATGCGGATATGCAAGGGCGGATAGCCCATTTTAACCCAGCGCTCACGCAGCAGCTTCATTTGCTGGCGCATGACCATCGCCATTTCCAGACAGACTTTAGCATCCTGCTCGACACCTTGGCTATGCGGATCGCCAAAGAAAATCAGAATCGCATCACCCATGAATTTATCGACAGTTGCTTCATACTGCTTGGCGATCTCGGTCATGTGGCTAAGATAATCATTCAGCAGGAAGGCCAAGTCATCCGGAATCAATGTTTCAGAAAGCTCAGTAAAACCTTGAATATCAGAAAAGAAAACTGTGAGCTTTTTACGCTTATATTCAATTTTTGCTTCTGATTCACCTTTCATAATGGATTGCCACAACTGCACTGGCGCATAGCGGCTCAGCTGATTGGCAAATTCCATATAGCGGTTCATTTGATCAAAGTAATGATCTTTTTTCTTTGCGAGATAGTAAGTTTGGCCACTCTGATAAAAACTTCCTACACCAAAATAAGAAATTAAACAGATAAAGCCTAAAATGGTTAATTCACTATTGGTCGGTTCAAAATATTCATGAAAGCCGAAAATAAAAATCGTGCAGAAATAAAAAACGACTATTCCGGTGAGACTGGCTAATGACGCCATCAAAAAGGATATCTTATTGCTGATGATTGTATACAGCAGCGCAAACAGGCCAAGAAAAGTCAGCACCAAATTCAGATGCACTGCCGACAGCATGACCGAGATCACAACAATATCAATAAAAAACAATACTGTGCGTTTAACTTTATTATTGTATCGATAGATCAGCCAATGCGAGAGTTTTGGCGTGATCAGCAAGATGAGCAGCAAAAAAATTGGGATATAGACTTGATATTCTGTATCTGGCTGAGTGTAGTAATAAACGACTACAACCAAAGACAGCATGATATACCCCATCAATCGATGAAAATATTCAAACTGTTTTGGTTCTTTATTGATCCAATCGTCTAATGGCACACACTCACTCCTAACAGACAATCACAGTCATACCCCGTTATAGACCGCTTTCTGATCAATCCATGCGCCAGTCAAATGGCATGTCGCCTTGACCGCGAAGTGCAAGCATTAAAGTTTGACGCATATGCGCCAGTACATCGTTGCTGTATGGAACTGCTGGCGTGCCCCATACTGGTTTTGGCCAAGCCACATCGTTTTGATAGCGTACGACATGATGAAAATGCAGCTGCGGCACCATGTTGCCCAGAGCAGCAACATTCATTTTGTCGGCACGGAATACACGGGCCAATTGGCTTGACAGCCAGCTCGATTCACGCAGGAATTGCTCCTGATCAGCCTGGCTCAGTTCATAAAGTTCTGTAACGCCTGGTACGCGAGGGATCAAAATGAGCCACGGAAATTGCATATCATTCATTAAACGACATGTTGACAGTGGAAAATCGCCTACATAAAACGTATCTTGAGCAAGTTGTGGATGTAAACTAAACATATCTTTATAAATGATGCAAATTAGAATGATAGCCAATACTATCACATCCTTATGGACGTGAATATTCTCAGCTTTATGTTTTCAGTATAAATATCATTGCATTTAGCTGAATTAAATCACACATAAAACTTTAATAAATTTATGAAAAAAATCAAAGATTTCTTAAAAAGAATAAAATACGTGCAGAAATGCTGCTGCACATACCGCCATTCAGTAAAAAAACTTTACATTCAATGCAATTCTTTCATTAAATTATCCAGCAGATCATTCAAAAACTGTATGCGCTTTTCATAATCTTCCAGCATCACCATGACTTTTAAGCGCTGCCCGCCTTCCATTCTAAAAAAGGTCGGATGTTTCTGCATCATTTGAATAATGCTTATAGCCTGCACAGGAGTATCCGGTGAGAATTCTAAGTGCCCGCCATGACTGCTGATATCAATTTTAGTAATGCCCAGCTGTTCTGCTTTGAGGCGGATTTGATGCACAGCGAACAGCTGCTTGACCGGCTGCGGCGGCACACCAAAACGGTCGATCAGCTCCATCCGGATATTATCCAATTTGTCTGTGCTGTCTGTATTGCTGATACGTTTATAGAACAGCAGGCGCTGATGCACATCACCCAAATATTCATCTGGAATTAAAGCGGGCATATGCAAAGTAATTTCTGCAGTCAATGACAATGGCGCATCGAAATTTGGGGCTTTGCCCTTTTGAATGGCCTTTGTGGCTTTTTCAAGCATCTCCATATACAGGCTGTATCCGATGGCCTGCATCGAGCCGCTTTGCTGTTCACCCAGCAGCTCACCTGCGCCGCGGATTTCCAAATCTTCTGTCGCCAGCATGAAGCCCGCACCTAGGTTTGATGCACGGCTGATCGCGTCAAGGCGTTTCTCCGCATCGCCTTTTAAGCCTTTGATCGACGGTACAAGCAAGTAGGCATAGGCTTGATGATGAGACCGGCCAACCCGTCCGCGCAATTGATGCAGCTGCGCCAAACCCAGTTTATCCGCCCGTTCAATCAATATGGTATTGGCATTTGGTACATCAATGCCTGTCTCAATGATGGTTGAACACACCAGCACATTGTATTCTTTGTGGTAAAACTGCTGCATGACCTGCTCCAGCTCACGCTCGCGCATCTGGCCATGCGCTACGGCTACACGTGCTTCCGGCACTAAGTCTCGAATATTCTCGGCTGTGCGCTCAATGGTATCCACTTCATTGTGCAGGAAATACACCTGACCGCCGCGGAGCAATTCACGAAGAATCGCCTCTTTAATAGATTCAGCTGTATGTTCCTGCACAAAAGTTTTTACGGCTAAACGGCGGGCGGGCGGCGTCGCAATAATCGATAAATCCCGCATACCGCTGAAAGCCATATTCAGCGTTCTCGGAATTGGTGTTGCGGTCAAAGTCAGCATATCCACATCTGCGCGCAGGGCTTTGATCCGCTCTTTGTCACGCACGCCAAAGCGGTGCTCTTCATCAACAATCATCAGTCCCAGATTTTTGAACTGCACATTTTCCTGCAGGATCTTATGTGTGCCAATCACAATATCCACTTTGCCTTCAGCTAAATCTTCAATCGTTTTAGTATGTGACTTTGATGTGCCAAAACGCGATAACACCTCGATCCGTACCGGCCAATCGGCAAAACGGTCTTTAAATGATTCGTAATGCTGCTGCGCCAATAACGTTGTTGGCACCAGAACGGCAACCTGCTTGTTATTTTGCACTGCAACAAAGGCCGCCCGCATCGCCACTTCAGTTTTGCCGAAACCGACATCACCGCATACTAAACGGTCCATCGGTTTGGCTAACTGCATGTCATGCAGCGTGGCTTCAATCGCATTGGCCTGATCCAATGTTTCTTCATATGCAAAACCGCTGGAAAACTGCATATATAGGCTCTGATCCAGCTCAAACCCAAAGCCCGGTTTAGACTGGCGGCGCGCCTGAATATGCAAAAGCTCTGCAGCCACATCATGGATCTGCTCTAAGGCCTTACGTTTTGCTTTATTCCAGGCATCTGTACCCAGCTTATGCAAAGGCGCTAAATCAGGATCACCGCCGCTGTAACGGCTGATCAGATGCAAGTTGGTTACAGGCACATAAACCTTGGCAGCATCTGCATAATCCAGCTGTAAAAACTCATGATCCTGATCATCAATACTTAAGGTGACTAACCCTGCATAACGGCCTACACCATAATCGATATGCACTACCGGAGCACCTAGACTCAGCTCGGTTAAACTGCGGATTAAAAACTCTTCGGAAACATCCTGCTGACGTTTGCGGCGGCGCTGCACTACACGGTGTTCATACAGCTGATTTTCTGAAATGACGGTAATCTTGCCGGGCAGCAATAAACCGCGCTCTAAAGGCGCATTGGTAATGGCAACGGCATGCAGTGATTCGATAAAATCATTAAAATTTGAGACGTACGGAATATCACCTAAAGACGGACGCAAAGCATCTTTCAATGTTTCACGCCGGCCGGCGCTTTCTGCAACCAGCAGCACTGGGTGGCCGCTGCGGTCTATATAATTTTTAACTTCGGCAAATGGCTTTTCCCGCTTTGGATCCACAGGCAGCCTAGGCGGCAATTCCGACTCAATATTCAGCACACCCAGTTTTTCTTCAAAGCATTCACTTGATGCAATCACCCGGCCAAAAAGATTCAACTGCTCCAGCACTTGACTCGGCTGCATAAACAGATGTTCTGGCGCTAAAATAGGATGATCAACATTATGCCGGCGCTCTTCATGACGGCGTACTGCTTCTTTCCAAAACTGGGTCAAGCCATCATCAACGTCTTTATCTGTAATGACAATGCCATTCTTTGGCAAGTACGCCATCAGCGTACTTTGGCTTTGCATTGCTTCAGCACTGAAAAATAAAGGCAGATAAAACTCCAGCCCAGGAGATGCGATGCCTTCTAAAACATCCTGATAGATTGGATTTTTCTTTGGATTGGCTGCTGGAAACATATCCGCATAGCGGTCGCGAAATACAGCTCTGCCTTCCTTTAATGGAAATTCTTTAGCTGGGAGCACAGTAAAATTTTGCAGTGTTTCTGAAGTGCGCTGCGTTTCAGGATCAAAAAATTTCAGGGTTTCAATTTCATCATCAAACAAGTCTATGCGTATAGGCGCAGATTGACCTGAAGCATAAATATCCATGATGCTGCCGCGTACCGCAAATTCTCCATGATCATACACCGTATCAACCAGATGGTAGCCCGCTTGAATCAGTTTGAGTTTTTGCTGTTCTAAATCAAATTTCTGTCCAACTTTAATATCAAAATGCTCACCGAGCACCCATGAAACCGGCGCAATGCGCTGCGCTAAAGTAGACGCAGAAATCAGCAACACGCCTAATTTCGGCATATTTGATAAAATTGCCAAACGTTCCGACACAATATCCTGATGCGGTGACAGGCGGTCATAAGGCAAAATTTCCCAATCAGGAAAAATTGTGGGCTTTATTCCATAAAATTCCAGCTCACTTTCCAACTGGCCTAGATGCTGGCTGTTGCGGGCGACAATGACAAACAGCTGCTTATTCTGCACTGCAATTTCTTTAAACAGCAGACCAGCCGCCGAGCCCTGCAAATTGCCAATCCAGCGCTTTTCACCAGCCTTGAGCTGGCTAAGTTTCAGTTGTGATATTTCTTGTTGGAACATGTATATAGCTTTAAAGTCTAAACAACATGTGTATTATTTTAGCACGATGTATTTATTCCTTACCTGCTTTTTGCCTGCCAGCTTAAAGTTTCATTTTCTTTGCTGGCAAGACGGCAGATATAGCCTATGTACGGTCGCGCAGAAACCCTCTGTAATAGTCATTTAATATTTTTATACAGCGCTTTAATTCCAGCAGATTTTCTTCAGTATTGCCTAAATGCGCTGTAAAACGCCGATGAGCAATTTCCAAATCAATTTTCTCATTGATAATTATGGCTGCGCTATATAAAGCTTTCAAATCGTCAAAACTTGAAATACGGCGATTAGATAAATGCTCTAAACGTTTGCCATGCTCTTGATTCAGCATAATGCCTTTGATGATATACCCCGCACCTTCTTCAAATGAAATCTGATGCTCTTCCTTATACAGCTGCTCAGCTGTTGGCTTATTGCTTTTAAATATGGAGGAAATTTTATCGAACATGGCTATTTTATAGATTAAGCAGTAAAACACTATTCTAGAACGAATCAGCGGCTTCAGATTCAACTGTTTTCTGCATTCATATAAAAAGCAGCCAATTCGGCTGCTTTTTATATGGCGTTTTATTCAAAACTGACTGCACCCGTACTTTTAAAACGCATCACATGCAATCATCGATTTTCATTAAGATACCTGAGCCAATGCGGACTGCCCAAACTTTACTTCCGACACTAAATTTTCAAAAGCAAAAATATGATCCAACTGCTGCTGTGTCAGCAAGCCCTGCTCTAAAACCACCTGCTGAATGGTTTTATTTTCGGCAATACACTGCTTGCCAATTTCATCGCACTTGGCATGCCCTAAAATTGGATCCAGCAGTGTAACAATGCCGACGCTGCGCATGACGGCATCATAACAAGCCTGTTCATTCGCCTGAATGCCTTGAATGCATTTTACATCTAAAGTCTGAATGGCTTGACACAGCAAGTTAATCGATTCATTAATTGATACAGCAATTACTGGTTCCATCACATTCAGCTGCAATTGGCCAGCTTCTGCAGCCAATGTCACCGTCAAATCATTGCCAATCACTTTAAACGCAATCTGATTGACTACTTCTGGAATCACAGGGTTGACCTTGGCTGGCATAATCGAAGAACCCGCCTGCAGTTCAGGCAAGTGGATTTCAGCCAAACCCGTACGCGGACCAGAACTCAAAAGGCGCAAATCATTGCTGATTTTAGATAATTTGACAGCAAGGCGCTTCAATGTGCTGGATAAAATAATAAATACGCCGCAATCACTGGTGGCTTCAACATAGTCTTCCGCGCCAATCAGCGCCAAACCCGTAATTTCTTTTAATGACTGAACCGCCTGCTCCGCATAGCCTGCTGGCGTATTCACCCCTGTGCCTATCGCTGTCGCACCTAGGTTGATTTCTAACAGCAGCTGGCGGGTTGAATCAATCAGCTTTAAGTCTTCTTTTAATAAAGTCGCAAAAGCGCGGAATTCTTGCCCTAATGTCATCGGCACAGCATCCTGCAGCTGCGTACGGCCCATTTTTATCACAAACTCGAATTCAGCGGATTTTGCGTAAATGCTGTCAATAATTGTGCGCAAGACAGCCAGCAATTGATCCAAGCTGTAATACACCGCTAAACGCAAAGCGGTTGGATAAACGTCATTGGTAGATTGTGATTTATTGACATGATCATTCGGGTGAATATGTGAATAGCTGCCTTTATGCAAACCCAGCTGTTCCAATGCAATATTGGCAATGACTTCATTGCAGTTCATATTAATCGATGTCCCTGCGCCGCCCTGATACACATCCAGCGGAAAAGCATGGCTCCACTGTTCAGGTTCTGCAATTAAGCAGTCACAGGCTTGCTGTATTGCCGTACTGATTTCTGCTGAGATTTTATCAAACTGCAAATTGGTTTTTGCCGATGCTTTTTTCACCTGCGCCAAAGCGCGGATAAAAGGCAGGTTCTCACCCACCTTATTCGAAGAAATTTGGAAATTTTCCAATGCCCGCAAAGTATGAATGCCGTAATAGCTTTCTACTGGGACTTCTTTTGCTCCCAGCAAATCACGCTCTATTCTTGTTTTTTCCAATTGAACCATCGACACGTTACATACTCTCTATAAATGCACCATAGTTGTGCAAAATTATCGTATCTTGTCTTATAGCCGACTCCACAACATTTTTATTTTATTATGCAATAAATTATTAACAGCAAAGCCTTTACGTAAATACTGTAACAATTCGTAAATTAACTTACTCTACTTCCTTTAGAGTCTGGCGTGATTTCTAACGATCTTGAAATTGCCGTTTACATCATCTGCTTTTCAACACAGCTCGGCCGGCTGGATAATATTCAGACATACAGCCAAATTTTGAAAATCAATGAATTTCTTTTCTTTGTAACCAAATTTACAAACAGTTTCACAAAACCATAATAAATAGCACTCAATTGTAACAGAGCGTAATTTTTAAATTATGATTGAATCTGCACCTCGGTCATATCGAACAATAATTCATCTTTGGAAAGATGGTCATTTGAACAGACAATGGATGGCATAGTTATGAGCCAACTCAATCCAACGCTAATCACGTTTATTTTCTATATCGTGGCAATGCTTGGCATCGGGCTTTACGCCTACAAGGCAACGACAAATTTTGACGACTATATTTTAGGCGGGCGCAGCTTAGGCAGCGTCGTTACCGCACTCTCTGCTGGCGCATCTGACATGAGCGGCTGGCTGCTGATGGGTTTGCCTGGCGCAATTTATTTATCCGGCTTATCAGAAGCATGGATTGCAATTGGTTTAATTATCGGTGCTTGGCTCAACTGGCTGCTGGTCGCTGGACGTCTGCGCGTTCATACCGAAGTACAGCATAATGCATTAACATTGCCAGATTATTTCACTAGCCGTTTTGGTGATACTAAAAAAATTCTGCGTATTATTTCAGCATTTGTGATTCTTATCTTTTTTGCCATTTATTGCGCTTCCGGCATGGTTGCAGGCGCGCGCCTGTTTGAAAGCTTGTTTGGCTGGAATTACACTTCTGCACTTTGGATTGGCGCAATCGCCACGATCAGCTATGTCTGTATTGGCGGGTTTCTTGCCATCAGCTGGACAGACACTTTCCAAGCAGGCTTAATGATTTTTGCTCTGCTGCTGGCGCCGATCATGACCTATATGGCAATTGGCGATCATGCGCAGCAAGTTACGGCTGTGGTCGAATCAGTGCGCCCATTAGCAAATAATATGATTTCCGATTTGGGCGTGGTTGCAATTTTATCATCCATGGCATGGGGCTTGGGCTATTTTGGCCAGCCGCATATTCTCGTGCGCTTTATGGCCGCGGATTCCGTAAAATCCATTCCATCTGCGCGCCGCATTGGCATGACGTGGATGATTCTTTGCTTAGGCGGCGCAGTTGCCGTTGGCTACTTAGGCATCGCCTACTTCAACATTCACCCAGAGCATGCCGCTGCAGTGACTGCGAACCCTGAAACAGTGTTCATGGAATTGACTAAAATCCTGTTTAACCCATGGGTTTCAGGCGTCGTATTAGCCGCCATTTTAGCGGCAGTCATGAGTACGCTCAGCTGCCAGCTTTTGGTCTGTTCAAGCACATTGACTGAAGATTTATACAAAGCTTTCATCCGTAAAAATGCGTCTCAAAAAGAATTAGTTTGGATTGGCCGTTTGATGGTGCTTGCCATTGCGGTGCTTGCCATTATTCTTGCCCTCAACCCTGAAAGCAAAGTTCTTGGACTGGTTGCTTATGCATGGGCTGGGTTTGGCGCAGCATTTGGCCCATTGATTCTCCTGTCTTTGTTCTGGAAGCGCATGACATTGAATGGTGCGATTGCAGGCATGATCGTAGGCGCTGCGACGGTAATTTTGTGGAAAAACATGATGGCTGATACAGGCATTTATGAAATCATCCCTGGCTTTATTTTATCCCTGATCAGCATTGTTATTTTCAGCTTAATCAGCAAAGCGCCATCGAAAGAGGTCACTGACCGTTTTGACCAGGCCAATGCTCTGTATGAAAAAGAAATGCTTGAGCTTAAATCTAAGCAATAAGATTTAATTTAAGCATTTAATATAAAAGGGGCGCTCAGCCCCTTTTATATTGCCTGTACAGAACTGTTATTTTTTCAGCGGCTGCTTGATCTCAATCTGGGAAGACTCCTTAATCACTTCCATAACAGGGTAACTGCGAGTTTCCTTCACCCCCGGCAGCTGCCACAGTACCTGACCTGATATCTTTCTGAATTCTTCCATGCTGGCGCAGCGGATTTTCACCACAAAATCAAATCCTCCGCTGATCATGTGGCATTCCACAATTTCAGGATATTGAATAACGGCATCGGTAAATTCTTCCAGAACATTGGGCGTGGTTTTATCCAAAAGAATTTCAACAAAAACGACAAAACTTTTATTCAGCATGTCCGGATTGAGCTTTGCTTCATAGCCTAAAATAAACCCATCTTTAGTCAGTTTCTGCACTCTCGCCAAGGCTGCTGTCGGTGACAGATTCACCATTTCCGCCAGTTTAATATTCGAAAGCCGTCCATCTTTTTGCAGGATATCCAATATCCTGATATCTGTACGGTCCAACGTCATGATTGGGCTCGCCATTTGAATTTTTCCCTAAAAATTAAGCAAAATATAGTGAGTTGTACGCCATATTTTCTGTGATCATAAATTAAATAAACCCGAATACTCAATTTAAATTTTCACTGTCACAGGATGTTGGCGTAAAAATGATGGAAGCAAGATCTCAATTCAGCGAAGCCCAAACGCAGCCCGGTTATATCACCCCTTTTGATGTAAAAACCGAATATGAAATGGAAATTAACCGCGAATGGCGCCGTGATGAAAGTGAAACTGTCGAAAATTTGCTGGAAAACAGTAAAATCGATCCTGAAATTTCAGACCGTATTTACAAGCTGGCATTTGACTTAGCGCACAGCTTGCGTGAGCGCAAAGGTGATTCAGGCAAAGCCGGTATCGTACAAGGACTGCTGCAAGAGTTTTCTTTATCCTCTCAAGAAGGCATTGCACTGATGTGCTTGGCTGAAGCGCTGCTCCGCATTCCGGATACCGCCACCCGTGACTTATTAATTAAAGACAAAATCAACCAAGGCAACTGGAAAGACCATTTAGGTCAAAGCAGCCTGATGTTTGTCAACGCGGCGGCCTGGGGCTTAATGCTGACCGGTAAATTAATGGAAACGCCAAAATCCAACAGTCTGTCTGGCTTGCTGACCGGCCTATTGGCGCGCAGCGGCCGCGGCATTATCCGCAAAGCTGTTGACGCGGCAATGCGCATGATGGGCGAACAGTTTGTGACTGGGGAAACCATCAGCGAAGCTTTAAAAAATGCTGAAACTTTAGAAGATAAAGGCTTCCGCTATTCCTACGACATGCTGGGCGAAGCGGCTTTAACCGACCCTGATGCAGAACGCTATTATGATGATTACACCAATGCCATTCATGCGATTGGCCAATCCTCTGCCAATAAAGATGTCTATGACGGCCCTGGCATTTCTATCAAGCTTTCTGCGCTGCACCCGCGCTATCAGCGCGCTCAGATTGAACGCGTGCAAGATGAGCTGTATAAAAAAGTACTGAAACTTGCAATATTGGCTAAGCAGTACAATATTGGCTTAAACATTGATGCTGAAGAATCTGAACGTTTAGAAATTTCATTGCAGCTTTTAGAGCGCCTATGCTTTGAACCGCAGCTGGAGGATTGGAAAGGCATTGGCTTTGTGATTCAAGCGTATCAAAAACGCTGTTTCTATGTTGTCGATTACGTTATTGATTTGGCAAAACGCAGTCATAAGCGTTTGATGATTCGTCTTGTTAAAGGCGCATACTGGGACAGTGAAATTAAGAAAGCGCAGATTGACGGCATGGCGGATTACCCGGTCTTTACCCGCAAAGTGCATACAGACCTGTCTTATATTGCCTGCGCCAAAAAGCTGCTGGATGCGCCTGAATTGATTTACCCGCAGTTTGCAACGCATAACGCGCAGACACTGGCAACAATCTATCATTTGGCAGATCCAGCAAAATACTATGCCGGCCAATACGAATTCCAATGCCTCCATGGCATGGGTGAGCCGCTGTATCAGCAAGTTGTTGGGGATAAGAAAGACCAAAAATTAGGCGTGCCTTGCCGTATCTACGCACCTGTGGGCAACCATGAAACTTTATTGGCCTATCTAGTGCGCCGCTTGCTGGAAAACGGCGCAAATACTTCCTTTGTAAACCGTATTGCAGATAAAACTTTACAGATTGATGACTTAATCGAAAACCCGCGCGTTACCATCGAAGATGCCGCACAAGCTGAAGGCAAAGCAGGCTTGAAGCATCCAGCGATTCCATATCCTGCCAATTTATACGGCGATATGCGCAAAAATTCTGCCGGTTTTGATTTAGCCAATGATCATGACCTTTCGGCGCTAGACGCTACTGCCCAAGCGCTGCATCAGCAGCAATGGCAAGCCGCGCCTATGGGCGGCAATTTGCAGGCAGCTGCAGACGCAACATCTATTGTTGTGCTGAATCCAGCTGATCATTTAGATGTTGTCGGGCATGTGACTGAAGCAACTTTGGATCAAGTGGATTCAGCTTTAGCCAATGCAGAAGAAGCGCAGCAGGCGTGGAAAAGTTTAGCGAAGAATGACCGCGCAGCCTGCCTGCAGCGCGCCGCTGACAGCATGGAAAATAATCTGCAGCAGCTGATGGTTCTGCTTTGCCGTGAAAGCGGTAAAACTTATGCCAATGCCATTGCCGAAGTCCGCGAAGCTGTAGATTTCCTGCGCTACTATGCGGCGCAAATCATTGACTTGAATGATGCCGCACAAATTGAACCTTTAGGAACGGTACTGTGCATTAGCCCATGGAACTTTCCGCTGGCCATTTTCTCAGGCCAAATTGCGGCTGCATTAGCCTCTGGCAACACAGTCATTGCCAAACCTGCTGAGCAAACCCCGCTGATCGCAGCGCAAGCTGTGCAAATGCTTTGGGATGCAGGCGTCCCTCCATCCGTATTACAGCTATTGCCTGGCCGCGGCGAAACTGTTGGCGCCAAACTGAGTGCGGATGAACGTGTGCAAGGCATCATGTTTACCGGATCCACTGAAGTTGCCAGAATTTTGCAAAAGACCGCAGCGCAGCGCCTAAGCCGCTCAGGACAGTCTATTCCGCTGATTGCGGAAACTGGCGGGCAAAATGCCATGATCGTGGATTCGTCGGCATTAACAGAACAGGTTATTTTAGACGTAGTCAATTCAGCCTATGACAGTGCAGGCCAGCGCTGCTCTGCCCTGCGCATTCTTTGCGTGCAGGAAGACAATGCGCAAAGCGTGATTGCCATGCTCAAAGGCGCAATGCAGCAGCTGAATGTCGGCAAACCGTATTTATTAAATACGGATATTGGCCCAGTCATTGACCTTGAAGCCCAAGGCATTATTGATACACACATTGATAAAATGCGCGCCAAAGGCCATCTGGTTCATCAATTCATGCGAAATAGCGATCAATCTGCCTTAACCTCAGGCACTTTTGTTGTGCCAACCCTGATTGAGTTGCCAAACTTGAATGATCTGGAACGTGAAGTCTTTGGCCCAGTCCTGCATGTCATTACTTACAAATACGGTGAACTTAATCAGCTGATTGATCAAATCAATGCCAAAGGTTATGGACTGACCATGGGCCTGCATACCCGTATTGATGAAACTATTCAAACCGTCATCAGCAAAGCGGAAGTCGGCAACTTATACATTAACCGCAATATTGTCGGCGCAGTGGTAGGTGTACAGCCATTTGGCGGCGAAGGCCTGTCAGGCACCGGCCCTAAAGCGGGCGGCCCGATCTATGCTTACCGCTTAATGCAGCATTGCAGCCATAAAAAACTGACTCAGCCTTTTGCTGCAGGCAAAGCTGAAGCTCTGCCGAATCATCAAGCGCTGTATGAACAATTCAAGCAATGGGCAGAACACATGTTTCCGCAACATTCACTACAGCTGCCAGAAGACTTCTGCGCAGGCCAAAGTTTTGAATTGCAAGGCCCAACTGGTGAAAGCAACCAGTATGCCGTATTGCCGCGCAGCCGCGTACTGCTGCTTGCAGAGCAAGAGCTGGATTATATCCATCAGCTGCTTGCAATTTTAAAAGTCGGTTCACAGCCTGCGGTCTTGGCAGAAAACACCTTCGTCCTTAAATATTTGCAGCAGATGCCTAAAGGCGTTGCCGCCCGCATCGCCGTGCTGGCCAAGATTGAAACAGGCAAGTTTGATGCCGTGCTGCTGCATGGCACAAAAGCTCAGCTGCTTCAGCTGCAAAAACAAATTGCTGCACGTGATGGCGCGATTATCGGCATTACCCGCTTAGAACCGGGTCAGTATGATATTCCGCTGGAACGTTTTGTCATCGAACGCGCGGTCAGCATCAATACTGCGGCTGCTGGCGGCAATGCCAGCCTGATGACCATGAGCTAACCAGTCCTCTACCCTCAGAGGAAGCAAACCCGTATCCGTACGGGTTTGCTTTTTATGCCAGCTGAAAATGATAAAAAAAAGCTATTTTGAAAGAATAATTTGACCTTTGAAGTTCAATCTTTGCTACCATCCCTGCTTTGAACATATTTGTGATTTTTTCTGTATATGACTTCATCTTATCAGCAACAACTTGATGCAAAAGTTGAGCGTATTTCAGCGCAATTTGCCGAATTTAATCCTCCCTCATTAGAAGTATTTAACTCACCTGAGCAAAACTTCCGCATGCGTGCAGAATTCCGTATTTGGCATACTGAAGATGATATGTTCTATGCCATGTTCGAACGTGATGCAGATGACCAAAAGCAAGTCGTCGAGATCAAAGATTTCCCGATTGCGGATCAAAGCATTAATGCATTAATGCCGGTATTGCTTGATGAATTAAAAGCCCAAAAAATTCTCTCGAACCGTTTATTTGAAGCGCACTTTTTAGCAACGCTAAAAGGCGAAATGCTGGTGTCTTTGGTCTACCGCTGCCCGCTCAATGCAGAGTGGGAAACTGCCGCCAAAGCATTATCCAATAAACTGAATATTAAAATTTACGGCCGCAGCCGCGGACAGCGTGTCATTTTGACCGATGACTATGTGGTTGAAGAACTCAGCGTTTTCGGTCGCAGCTATCAATACAAGCAAATTGAAAGCAGCTTTACCCAGCCGAATGCAAAAGTGTGCCAGAAAATGCTGGAATGGGCCTGCAATGCAGCGCAGCAGTCCAACAAAGATCTGCTGGAGCTTTACTGCGGCAACGGCAACTTTACGCTGCCTTTATCAACCCGTTTTAACCGTGTTTTAGCCACTGAGTTGGCAAAGTCTTCGGTTTATGCTGCGCAGTGGAATATTGAAAAAAACGCCATTGATAACATTCAAGTTGCCCGCCTGTCTGCAGAAGAATTTACCCAGGCCTATAATGGCGAACGTGAATTCCGCCGCTTAGAAGAAGCTGGCATTGATATGAGCAGCTATGATTTTGACACTGTATTTGTCGATCCGCCGCGCGCCGGCATTGATGATGAAACCCTCAAACTGCTGCAGCGTTTTGAACGTATTATCTATATCTCATGCAACCCGGATACCTTGCATGACAATTTGAAAACACTATTGCAAAGCCATAAAATTGTGCAGTTTGCAATGTTTGACCAGTTTCCATATACCCATCATGTGGAGTCTGGCGTTTTGCTGGAAAAGATTTAAACAATTTATTTCCAGTCATACTAATGTCATAAAAAGGGTTCTATCTAAAACCCTTTTTATTTTATTAAAAATTAGTCACTTAAGAGCTTACATACAGTAAGATTCAGAAATTTCGCTTATTAGAGGCCTATCAATCGGAAAAAACAGCATTTGATTGATGCTTTTATCTCTCTTGTCGGCTTGCTTTATTTACTGGTTTGGATATATTTCGTCCTATGTTAGGCTGCAGATGAAGGCTCTATGAGTTTTTGGCAAAAACTGTTTTCGAATGAACAGGAAAACGAGCATAAAAATCAAATTGCTTGTGTTGAAAATGATTGTTCTTGCAAAACCAATGAACAGCTTCTTCAAGCGTTAGCGAAAGCCACCGATGAAGATGTCATTATTGGAATTAAAAAAGTGTTAGCTTCTCGAGGCTACAGCCGCAAAGAGCTCAATGAACTTCAGCACTTGCCGCTCCAATAGCAGGTCTGAGTTTCAAAAAAAGGCATTTAGCACACTAAATGCCTTTTTTATTGAATAAACACTATAAACCTAACTTTTAACTTATATTTATTAACCTGTTATTTTGTTCTATATTCTCTGCTGTATTAAAAAAAACTCTGAAAAGCTTGAACAGCATTTTTCACTCGGTGCCTTTTCAGCATAAAAAATCATTCAATAATTATAGGGCAATCATGAAATCATTTAGCGTCATTACCAGCAGTATGGTTATTCTCAGTCTAAGCGCATGCAGCCAAATGCCGAAGGAATGTGCCGAATCCTGGAAAAAGATCGAATCCCTTTCTAAACAGATGGGAATGCCAGAAGATCAAATTAAAGCGCATTTCTGAATATGGCCTCTAAACAGCCTTAACTTCTGCTTTTAAGTTAGAGCTTGCCCTAATTCAGCCTATTTACACGCTGACGGCTCACTATATGCAAGCATCGGTCCTAAATCAGGCGATGCATCATGCAAATTTAAGCTGCTTGAATATATGCTGGAAATGCTGCCATCCAAATACAGCGCATTGTCTGTTTTCAAGCTGTCTTTGAAGTAGGATGCAAACTGATAAAATGTGACCGGCTCACGGCTGATGACAAAATATAGCTTTTGATCTTTAATGCCTACCCCATTGCGGATTTTATACGAGCTGGCATCCTGCAGGAAGTTGGCGTTGATCCTGCCGTTAATCACCAGCATTGGGCCAGATTGCGTTGCGTATCTGGCTTTAAAATGATTCCGCTGAAAAGCATCAGTGGTCTGAATCAGCGCTTTTTGATCATTCCATGCCAATACCCCGTTGGGCTGAATGAAAAAGTTGCCAAATCCATGTTTGGCCTTATTCAGCCCGCGCAGCTGCTGACCATTTTCAATATACAGCCCCACTGGTGAGAAGTCTGCATGATACATGCCTGCGTTCATAGCAAATTGAAGAATCCTGCAGCGTTTGCGCAATGCAGCGTCCAGCCTGCTGAACGTTAGATAAGGCGCGTTCTGAGGGCTGTAAAGGTACAGTCCTAAGTTTTTAAAGTCCCGCACTTCAACGACTGCGCTCTGAATAGGCTTTTCAGATTCCCAGCTGCGCGGTTTTGCGGGTGCCTGCTGCACAGCAAAAAGGCTCAACGCTAAGAAGCCCGCCTTCACAGGCAGATTCCATGTATTTAATAATTTCACTGCAGAATGCCCATCCCCATTAATTCCAAAATAGTCGATTAATTCGCAGAAAAGAAGTAGACTAGACCATAAAAATACACTTGCAGCTTTATTGGTAAACGTCTACATGCACCAGCAGACACCACGGATTCCTCTAGGGGCGCATTTAATCATTAAGCATCTTGGTTATAGCCATCATGGAATCTATGCAGGACGAGGCAGAGTAATTCATTACTCAGGTTTCGCTCATCTCTTCAAAAAGCACCCCATCGAAATCACTTCTTTGGAGGCTTTTTGCCATGGTAAAAAATTTAAAATCCAGCCTTACCGTGCGCCTAAATATACCGGCCGTAAAGTTGTACGCCGCATGCGCTCGCGTATGCATGAAAATAATTATCATCTGATCATCAATAACTGTGAACATCTATGCACTTGGGCCATTACAGGTGTAGAAAGCAGCCCTCAAGTCGTGCGCATGATGAACCGGCTGACGACCATCGGCTATGTCAGTTCCGCCATGAGTTTTATGAACAGCATGATGCTGACCGTGACTACAACTTGCTTCGCCCTGGTCTTTTATATTAAGAAAAAATTACGCGAAAAAGCCAAAATGCAAATATCTGTTTATACAGAATTAAAACAGCAAGAACATAAAAAACAATAACTTAGGCCACAATACAGCTACTGGATAAATACCGCTGTAATTTTTTAAAATGGCGGAAACTTATCCTGCACAAAATTTGCGCGAATTCCATGTTCCAAATGTATTTTTGCAGCATCCAGCACAGTCGTAAAGCCGCCCGTACTGTCGATCACAAAGTTCATTAATGCATCTCCTTCAAGGGGGATATCATAATTTTTAATCGTGACATAGGTTTCCAGAGCCGAAATTTTTTCAAATATAAAATCAACTTTGCTTTTCGGCTCACCCCACGTGATGCGAATTAATTTATTTTCTTGGATATCCAGCACATGCACATTGGCCACTGCATTATATTTTTGCCATGTCCATTGTACAGACTTGCCTTTTTCTAAATAACCTGTAGATTGGCTAAACCAAAACTGTGCAGTGATTAGCGGATCTACAAAAGCATTAAAAACGATATTGGCTGATCTCCGTATCAGCATTTGGGTTTCAATCACTATGCTCATCACTTCATCCTTCCAAGTCTTACTGTTCGAGATCTTTCTGTGATAACACAGCTTTAAGCAGGCTTCATATCACAGAATTGTTATCTTCAAAATTGGAAGGCACAGCATTTTTCAGCTTAAATTACTCTTATGCGCATGGATGACTGGCGGCAGTTCAGCCCCCATTGATGTAAGCATTTCACGCTCAATATTGCGCACAATTGAATCCAGCGGCAGATCATTTTCCTGCTCACCAAAAGGCTCTTCCAGCTCAGCGCTGAGTGCATCCAGCCCTAAAAAAAGATACGCAATCAGCGCCACAATGACCGGTGTCCAAATGCCTAAGCTGGATTCCAAGCTGAACGGCAGAATAAAGCAGAAGGAATACACGGCGCGGTGCAGCAGCACAGAATAGGAAAATGGCAGCGGTGTCGATGAAATGCGGTCACAGCCCGCATGAATATCGCCCAATGCGATGGTGTGTCTGGTTAATGCGCTGTAGATAATATCGGTGATCAATCCTTGCTTATAAAAGCCAGCCAGATCTTTTTGTACAATTTCCATGACGTATTGCGGCGGGTTCAAATGTACCTGCAATGTCTGCCACTGCTGCTCACTGAACAGAATATGCTTTTGGTAATGATCATACGCCGCATGTGATTTGCGCAGGCGGTCACGTAGCAAGTGCGTAAACAGCATCACACGGTAGATCATCACTTCACGGGCATCGTCTTCCAGCACATATGTATCACGTATGATATGCCGTGTATTTGCAATCAGGGCGCCCCAAAGCTTGCGCCCTTCCCACCAGCGGTCATAACAGGCGGTATTGCGGAAGCTTAAGAAGATGGAAAGAATGACCCCAAAAATAGTAAAGCCAATTGCAGGCACCTCCGGAACAGCTACGTAGTGCCGAGCCGCCATATAAACCAAACCGGCAGATATCAGCACCACAACCAGCAATGCAGGAAAAACTTTTGGCAAAATTGTGCCATGCCATGCAAACAGCAATTTAAAGCTATTGGTTTTGTCACGGATAATCACAGCTATTCCTTATTGTTTTACAGATGAAGCGGCATGAAAAAGCCCAACCGAAGTTGAGCTTGATCTTAACCTATTTAGAATTCAAAGGTTAATCCCATTGAAAACACGAGGTTTTACTTACCTGGCTTGAAGCTGTCTTTCAAATCCAAAATGCGGTTAAACACCGGTTTGCTGCTTGTATGATCGTATTGATCTGCAACAAAGTAGCCTTCACGTTCAAATTGGAAACGGTCTTCAGGCTGCGCTTCTGCCAATGCAGGCTCAATCACCGCTTCAACAATCGTTAACGAATTTGGATTTAAATTATCAAGGAAGTCTTCGCTTACTTCAGGGTCTGCTTCTGTGAATAAGCGGTCATAAATACGCACTTCAGCTTTCACGCCTTTAGTCGCTGATACCCAGTGCACAACACCTTTCACCTTACGGCCTTCAGGGTTTTTACCTAGAGTTTCCGGATCGATCGAACACTTAAGCTCAACAACTTCACCATTTTCATCTTTAATCACTTCGTCACACTTAATTACATAAGCATGGCGTAAACGCACTTCACCGCCTGGAATTAAACGCTTAAAGCCTTTTGGAGCAATTTCTTCAAAGTCTTTACGGTCGATATAAAGGTCTTGCGTTAATGGAATGATCCGCTCACCCATGTCCACGTTAGGATGGCGCGCATGCACCAAATCCATTGCTTCAGGCAAATTCGTTAAGGTCACTTTCAGTGGATTTAACACCGCCATGCCGCGGCTTGCGGTATTTTCTAAAGACTGACGGATACAGAATTCAAGCATTGCCACATCTACAATACTGCCATCGACTTTTGTAACACCTACACGCTTACAGAACTCACGCAGGCCTTCTGCTGTAAAACCGCGGCGGCGCATCCCCACAACTGTAGGTAAACGCGGATCGTCCCAGCCATTCACAAAACCGCCATCCACTAAACGGCGCAATTTACGCTTAGAAGTAATGGTGTAATCAACATTTAAGCGGCTTGATTCATACTGACGCGGCACAGAGGGTGATTTCACCTTCTCGATCACCCAGTCATAGAACGGACGGTGATCAACAAACTCTAATGTGCACAATGAATGCGTAATGCCTTCAATCGCATCAGATAAAGGATGCGCATAGTCGTACATTGGGTACATTTTCCATTTATCACCCGTTTGATGATGCTCAGAATGCAGTACACGGTAAAGAATCGGATCACGCATGTGAACGTTAGGAGAAGCCATATCAATTTTGGCGCGTAAAACCGCCTGACCTTCACCCAGCTCGCCATTACGCATTTGTTCAAAGCGCGCTAAGTTTTCTGCAACTGTTGCATCACGCTGCGGTGAGTTTTTGCCCGGCTCTACAAAGTTGCCGCGGTTTAAACGAATCTCTTCTGGGCTTTGCAAGTCAACATATGCATCACCTTGTTCAATGAGCTGCACCGCCCAGATATAAAGCTGGTCAAAATAGCTTGATGCATAGCGCGGTTCGCCATTCCATTCAAAGCCTAACCATTTTACGTCGTTGGCAATACCATCTACATATTCTTGTTCTTCAGCATCCGGGTTTGTGTCATCAAAACGCAGGTTGCATAAACCATCAAACTCTTGTGCAATACCAAAGTTCAAGCAAATTGCTTTTACATGGCCAATGTGGAGATAGCCATTCGGCTCTGGCGGAAAACGTGTGACCACTTGCTGCGTACGGCCAGAAGCCAAATCATCGGTAATCACTTGACGCACGAAGTCTAAGCCTGGCTGTTGTTCCTGCTGCACAGTGTCGACGGCGTTGCTATTTGGTGTCGGGGTGTTCGGCAGTGTTGAAACAACATCATTTGGCTTCATAACAGTAAAATCACTTTTAAAATAAAAATTAAGAGAATTAAAACGCTATTTGATCATTTTAACAAAGAAAATAACGTTTTTACTTGCCTTGTAGTTTACAGTTTGCTTATGCTTCTCACAACCAAAAAACCCATGGCTTTGCAAGCCATGTTCAGGAGATTACACCATGAGTTTTCCTCAAGTCGAATTAAACACCACTAAAGGCCGTATTGTGCTTGAGCTTAACAGTGAAAAAGCGCCAAAAACTGTTGCTAACTTTTTAGAATATGTTCGTGACGGTTTCTATGACGGCGTAATTTTCCACCGCGTGATTGATGGCTTCATGATCCAAGGCGGCGGCATGGATGAAAACTTCAAAGAAAAAGCAACACGTGATGCAATTGAAAATGAAGCTGACAACGGCTTAACCAATGACCTTGGCACAATTGCTATGGCGCGCACACAAGCACCTCACTCTGCATCTGCGCAATTCTTCATTAACGTTGGCAACAATGCTTTCCTGAACCACTCTGGCAAAAATGCACAAGGCTGGGGCTACGCTGTTTTCGGTAAAGTTACTGAAGGCCTAGATGTTGTAAACGAAATTAAAGGCGTTCGCACTGGCAACCGCGGTTACCACGCTGATGTGCCGCTAGAAAACGTTGTAATTGAATCTGCTAAAATCATTTCTGAATAATTTTTAAATCCTCCCCAGCCCTCCTTTAATTAAGGAGGGAGCTTCTCGACTAGATGCAAGTACACCTCCCTTTATCAAAGGGAGGCTGGGAGGGATTCTAAAATAAGGAAAAGATTCGTGACCTACCTGTTTATCGCAGATTTACACTTGTCACCAGATCACCCTCGGCTCGTTCGGGGTTTTCTAGATTTATTAGATGCTTATAAAAACAACAACACCCAGCTGTATATTTTAGGCGATTGGTTTAATGCATGGATTGGCGATGATTACAGCGCGCCATGGCTGGATGAAATCATCACTGCTTTAAAGCAGTTTAATGATGCCGGCAATCAAATTTATTTTTTATCCGGCAACCGCGACTTCGCATTGGGCAAAACATTTCTGCAAAAATTCGACGGCACATTGCTAAAAGACATCGAATATTTAAAAATCGCACAGTCCATTATCCGTTTAGAACACGGCGACCTGCTCTGTACCGATGATGTCTCCTATCAAAAATTCCGTAAAATTATCCGCAATCCGCTGTTACTGGGCTTTTTAAAAAAAATGCCTTTAAGCTTCCGTCAAAAACTCGCCAATGGCTTCCGCAAAAAAAGCCAGCAAGCCAATCAAGTCAAAAGCTATGACGTTATGGATGTCAATCAGCACGCTGTTGAACTTGCTTTGTCAGATGCGGATATTTTAATTCATGGCCACACCCACCGCCCTCAAATCCATGATCTGCACGGCAAGCCGCGTATTGTTTTAGGTGACTGGCGTGAACATGAAGCGCTGATATTAGAGCTGAATCCGCAAAATCCTGAGCTAAATTTAGAGCTAAAAAAATGGCACTATTAATGCCATTTTTTAAATCACTCATTATTCAGCCAGATTTACTTCAAACGGAATAATTGATTCTGTCCAATGTAAAAACTGGATCCGTCTAAATTCATAGGAACTGTTTGACCAGATTCCAATAAGATTTCTTCTCCTACCGGAACCCAAATAAAGCCGCCTACCGTATTTTGCTTACGGTTAAGCGGAACTACTTTTACTTGTACAATATCGCCATTTACGGCTATGGCTGTACGCCATTGATTTAAAATTTCCAAGATATTCACTCAACAATTGAGCTTTTTGTGACACAACAAAGAGGATTAATAAACGGGTTTGGGATAATAATTCTTCGACTGCAGCCATGCAGTTTTCTACACAGTTTTTAGGCCATTTGGCTATAAACTAATAAATCACAATCAGCTATAAAAAATTAAACAGGCAATTCGCCCATTCTTAAATAGGTTTTTATTATACATTGTCATTACAATATATGCAAAGTTTAGAATTAATCACTTATTACTCTAAGCTTTACATATATTAAATGTTCAATTTACACGAACTGCAGCATCCGTATAAACACTCAAACTGCTGCTCTCTGCGTAATGCTGCTGGGCTTAATAGCCGCCTTCTGAACGGATGGATTCTGCATCTGGCTTATATTTTTGCAAAAGTTCACGCAGTGAATTCATCAATACACTGGTATCTACACCAACCGCAACAAATTCTGTTCCAAGCGCCATATATTGTTGCGTCGCTTCATGTTGTGTAGATAATATGCCTGCAGCCTTACCCGCTGCACGAATGCGCTGTATGGCATCAATGACAGCTTTTTGAACTTCCGGATGATTGGGATTGCCTTCATAGCCCATGGTTGCTGACAAATCAACAGCCCCGATAAATACCCCATCAATCCCGTCAATCTTCAGAATTTCATCTAGATTTTCCAACCCCGTGACTGACTCAATCTGAATCAGCAGGCAAATATTTTCATGCGCAGTGGCATAATAATCAGGAATACTGTTCCAGCGCGTTGCCCGCGCTAAGGCTGCCCCCACGCCGCGCACACCCATAGGCGGATAGTGCACGGCTTTCACCATCATCTGTGCCTGCTCTACTGTTTCCACCATGGGAATCAGCAGTGTCTGCGCACCTATATCCAGCAGCTGCTTAATCAGCTGCACACTGCCGATTGGCGGGCGAACAACCGCTTGTGACGGATAAGCGGCAATACTTTGCAGCTGCGCCAATGTGGTTCTTAAATCGCTGGGCGCATGTTCGCCATCAATCAGTAGCCAGTCATAACCGGCGTTGGCTGCGATTTCAGTGCCGTAAGCATCCGCCAAGCCCACCCATAAGCCAATCTGCTGCTGGGTTTTCAATTTACGCTTAAAGTAGTTTGTATAATCAATCATGTACACACTCAATGCAGGATGAGATATTGATTTGATTAAACCCCTTTTGGCTAGAAGTACCAATAGTGAATTGCTATTTCTTCATTGAAATGAACTATAAGTCCGTTTGTGAATCAGCAGGAATTGATCCTTGCTCACCGGCGGCTTTCAAGACTTCTTTCTGGGTTTTCTTTATCAGCTCTAAGTTATATGAAAATTCTTCTCATCTATTTGTCATTCGAATCAGGTAAGATAAAGCAAATTGATTAATGGAGAGCCCATTCATGGATTTGCTGAACGTTTCTAAAACCCGCTATACCACTAAAGCTTATGATCCTGCTAAAAAAATCCCTCAGGCACAGTTTGAGCGCCTGTTAGAAATCCTGCGGCTTGCCCCATCTTCCATTAATATTCAGCCTTGGCATTTTTTCATTGCAGACAATACGGCAGCGAAAGAGCGCATTGCCAAAGCCCTCGTTGGCAAATATGCATACAATGCCCCTAAAGTTTTAGATTCATCACACACAATTTTGTTTTGCACCAAAGCAGACATCAGCGAAACCCATCTTGAAAATCTGCTGAACCGCGATGAAATCAGCGGACGCTTTAAAGATGAAAAAGCCAAGCAAGGTCAAAAAGACAGCCGCACAGGCTATGTCGATTACTACCGCAATGAAAAAGGCGATATTCAGCGCTGGGCAGAAAACCAGACTTTTATTGCGCTGGGTCAGGCTTTATTGGCGGCAGGCATTGAAGGCATTGATGCCACGCCTATTGGCGGCTTTGATGAGTCTATTCTTACAGAAGAACTGGGCTTGGCTGAAAAAGGCCTGATTCCATCTGTACTGCTGACATTGGGTTACCGCAGTGAAAATGACTTCAATGCAAAGCTGCCAAAATCACGCCTCGTAAAAGAAGATATTTTCACGACGCTTTAATTTATAAATAAAAACGATGAAAGGGAGAATTTCTCCCTTTTTCTGTCATTTCAGGACTTATTTTTTAAACAATAATCGAGTATATTTTGCGCAAATACAAAATAGGTCACTCATTATGCCTGTTGCACCAAAATTACCCATGAAATTTAAATGTACAGCATGCAAAACTGTATATATGCATAAATATAATTCAGACGCATTTTTAAACTACCCAGCTTGCCCGAATTGCCAGAATGCAGGTCAATTGCAAGGCACAATCGAAACCCAAGACCTTTTCAAATACCCGCTGGCCATCGCAAAGAGCTATTTGCAAGATTCTATGCTGCGCTTTAACCGCTGATATTGATGCTTAAATTCAACTGAAGCATTTGATTGATCAACAGCGCCTCCCTTGAATGCTAGGCGCTGTTTTATCTGTACGTTCAGTCAGGCATCCGTTTAAGAAAATCAATGGATTAGAATCATTTGGCCCAAGTTTTGCTTATTCCTTAGACACATACCAATTGCCTGATTGTGAGGTGTCCAATGGCTTTGAGCATTCCCAGACTGAGTTTCACTCCTGCGCTATTCAATATGCCTATGAAATTTGAATGCGCAACATGCCATCAAAACTATTTGCATCCTTATTCATTAGATGCCCATCATTACCCTGCCTGCCCTAACTGCCAGCAGGCAGGACTGCTGCAAGGCCTTGCAGAGACAGAAGACTTAATTCACCACCCTATTCAATTTTTATCAAACTACAGGCGCATGCTTAAATCTGCACGCGATCAATCCAATTAAGGCCTTGGCTTTTTATTGCATGGCAAAGGACATTAAAAAAGCCTGCTTCAGCAGGCCCTCTTATTCTGCACATACAGCCATATCCCGTTTCAAAACATCGTATAAGCCAAACACAATACACTTACAATGCCTAGGCACAGCCCCAGTCCAGACCAGATCCTTAACTTCTCTTTAAAAATGACAAGGCCACTGAGTACGCCAAACATCACCACTAAAATATTCATCCCTGCAAAAACAACGGCTGGTGTGTCTTTCAAGAGCATGTGGGCTTTAACATAAAGCGCAATATTGGCAAAATTCAGTACCCCCAATCCCAAACCCGCAAGAATATCCCTTCCCGCGCCAATGCTTTTATGCCGTACAGTGGTGTACAAAATTGATAAGGCAAAGGCATAAATAAAGACCAAATTCAGCGCCACTGAGAATTGCAGCCCCAAACCTGTCGTATATTTAAGTAGCACGTCAATCAGCGCATAGCCGACCCATACACCTGTTAAATATAAAATGGCATAGGGACCTTCTATTCTTTCTACATCAGTACGGTGCGAAAGCAAAATGCACAGCACACTGCTGAGCCCCAATACAATACCGATAACTTTAAGCTGATTAAACTGCTCTTGAAATACAAAATACGCAGCCATTAACGACAATACAACGGAAAGCCGCTGCGCAATTTCAGTTTTTAAAATGCCAGCAGTCTGCAGCGACTTCGCCAAACACAAAAAAATGGACGGCAATAAAATGCCTAAAATCAGGATCAGCCACCACGGCGTATGCTGCATCGAGATATGCTGTAAATCCGGCTTAAACCATAAAAAACACAAAATGCTCGCGGCTGCATAATTCCATGCGATCATCTGAAATGTGTTAAAGCCTTTTTCTTTACAAATTTTCAGTAAAATAGATACTGCCACACTGCATAACGCAGCGGCAAAAATCAGTTCCATGACAATCTCTTTATCATTAAGTCATCGCTAACGCGCTATATTTTCAATGCTTCAATAAAAGAAAAGCCCACATAGTGTGGGCTTTTCTAAAAAAATAATCTATAGCAGATTATTTATAGCGGTCGACCATTTTCTCTAAAGAAATTGGACGAATCTTATCTGCATTGCCCGCTGTGCCGAAAGCTTCGTAACGGTCAACACAAATCTGTTTCATTGCTTCAACAGTTTGAGCAAAGAATTTGCGCGGGTCGAATTCGCTTGGTTTTTCAGCCATCATACGGCGCATTGCGCCTGTAGACGCTAAACGCAAGTCTGTATCGATGTTGATTTTACGAACACCGTGCTTGATTGCATCAACCAGCTGTTCAACAGGAACACCATACGTTTCTTTGATGTCGCCGCCATATTGGTTAATGATTGCAAGCCATTCTTGAGGAACAGAGCTTGAACCGTGCATTACAAGGTGCGTATTTGGCAGCGCCGCATGAATTTCTTTAATGCGGTCAATGGCCAAAATATCGCCTGTAGGCGGACGCGTGAACTTGTACGCGCCATGTGAAGTGCCTACAGCAATCGCTAAAGCATCAACATTGGTATCCGCAACGAATTGACGCGCTTCTTCAACAGAAGTTAAAAGCTGTGAATGGTCAAGTACGCCTTCTGCGCCTACGCCGTCTTCTTCACCCGCCATGCCGGTTTCAAGACTGCCTAAACAGCCGATTTCGCCTTCTACAGAAACACCGCAAGCGTGCGCCATTGCTACTGTACGGCGAGTTACGTCTACGTTGTATTCATAAGTCGTCGGCGTTTTACCGTCTGCACCCAGAGAACCGTCCATCATGACTGATGAGAAGCCCAATTGGATTGAACGCTGACATACATCAGGGTCTGTACCATGGTCTTGGTGCATCACGACAGGAATGTGTGGCCATTCTTCAATCGCAGCTAAAATAAGGTGACGCAAGAAAGGTGCACCTGCATATTTGCGCGCGCCCGCAGAAGCTTGCACAATGACAGGTGAGTTTGTTGCATCTGCTGCAAGCATAATTGCGCGCATTTGTTCTAAGTTGTTTACGTTAAACGCTGGTACGCCGTAAGCATGTTCGCCGGCGTGATCCAAGAGCTGGCGCAATGAAATAAGAGCCATAGTGTCCTCCCAGGTAATGCGACATATTCTACATGCACAATGGTTTCAAATCAGCATCAAAAAGCCGTTTTATAAAAAAAATCCCTGCTTATGCAGGGACTTTTAAAATAAAAACAACAAACTTAGTGAGCTTCCGCATCCGCAGTTGCAGCATCTGCTGGCGCATTGGCCACTTCAGCAGGCACATCCTGATTCTTTTCATCAAGTACAGGCTTGTCCAGCGCATCAATTTTAGCTTGCTGTTCCAGTGTAGTTTGTTCATCGGCAGCGGGTGCAGATGCTTCAGTTTCAGCTTTTGACGCTTCTTCTTTCTTAGAACATGCTGTTAATGCAAGTGGCGCAATAATTAATGCAGCAAGTGCCAGTTTAAGATTCATCAGATTTTCCTACAGGTAGATGAGTAACTGCAGAAAATTTTATTGCAGTTATATTTCATTTTGATGACTATAAAATGAATCGTTTAAATATCAAAAAAAAAAGCAATAAAAAAAGGCTGAACATCTGTCAGCCTTTTTTAACTTGCTTTACGCTTTAAGCGCGTTCAAGCAATACTGCTACTGCCGGTAACGTTTTGCCTTCTACAAACTCAAGGAACGCGCCGCCGCCAGTCGAAATGTAGCCGATTTTGTCTGCAACGCCATATTTATCAATTGCCGCTAAAGTATCACCGCCGCCGGCAATAGAGAATCCATTTGATTCAGCAATCGCTAAAGACAATGCTTTCGTGCCTTCGCCAAATTGATCGACTTCAAACACGCCTACTGGACCATTCCACAGAATGGTTTTAGATGTTTTTAAGATATCTGCAAATGCTTTTGCAGTTTCTGGGCCAACATCCAAAATCATGTCATTGTCTGCAACATCTTCTACTTTCTTAACGACAGCTTTCGCTGCAGCCAAAGAACCTAAGAAATCATCAAAGTTGATTTCAGAAGCATCCGCAACTACAACATCCGTTGGCAGAGGAATAGAAACTTTTGCAGCAATGGCTTTTGCTGTATCAATTAAATCATGTTCACACAATGATTTACCGACATTGAAACCTGCCGCCGCAAGGAATGTGTTGGCAATGCCTCCGCCTACAATAATTTGATCGCAAATGTCTGAAAGCGATGTCAAGACATCCAATTTTGTCGACACTTTAGAGCCAGCGACAATGGCAGCCATTGGCTTTTCAGGTGTTTTCAGCGCACGGCCGAGTGCATCTAATTCAGCAGCCAGCAATGGACCTGCAGCCGCAACTTTCGCTAAACGCGCCACGCCTTCAGTCGATGCTTCTGCACGGTGTGCAGTACCAAAGGCATCCATGACAAATACATCGCAAAGCGCTGCATATTTTGCAGCCAGCTCTGGGTTGTTTTTCTTTTCGCCCGTATTGAAACGGCAGTTTTCAAGCAGGACCACTTGACCTGGCTGAACATCAACGCCATCTAAATAATCTGTAAACAATTTAACTTCTTGACCCAATGCTTCTGTTAAATATGCAGCCACTGGCGCCAAAGACTGTTCAGCTTTTGGTTGACCTTCAACAGGACGGCCTAGGTGAGAATAAACCATTACAGCTGCGCCTTTTTCCAAAGCAGCTTTAATTGTGGGCAATGCAGCACGAAGGCGCGCATCGCTGGTAATCACACCGTTTTTAACAGGAACGTTTAAATCTTCACGGATTAGTACACGCTTGCCTGCTAAATCAAGGTCAGTCATACGCTGAAAGTTCATGTATAGCTCTCTTTATTGATATCAAAACGCGGAGATTTTAAATGATTATGCAGAAAAAGGTTAGCTTCTTTTGCAGAAAAGGCATCGAAAGCCAAACTTTTGCTATCATAGTAAAAAGCCCCTTTAAGATTCAGAGCTTATGTCCATTCATCCCGATCCAAATATTAACCGTTTAAACGTCTTAGGCGAGCCTTTAGCCAGCTGCTGCTATGACCCGATTACCGGATATTTCCGCAACGGTTTTTGCCATACAGCTGTGACTGATTTGGGACAGCACACCATGTGCGCTGAAATGACTTCTGAATTTTTAAGCTTTTCTCAAAAAGCGGGCAATGATTTAACCACACCGCTGCCTGAAGTCGGTTTTCCTGGCCTTCAGCCAGGCGATTTTTGGTGCATCTGTGTGACCCGTTGGGTGGAAGCATACCAAGCAGGCATTGCTCCGCCTATTAAAATACAAGCATGTCATCAAGCAGTACTTTCTTATGTACCGCTTAATGTCCTAATGGAATATGCAGTGTAATGAATACTCACAAGATCATTTTGGCCTCCAGCAGCCAAACCCGTAAAGATTTGATGGATCGTTTACGGATTGATTACCTGTCTATAGTGCCTGATATTGATGAATCGCCGCGCGGTGAAAGCCATGCCGATGATTTGGCCATGCGCTTGGCTTTAGAAAAAGCAAAATGCATTGCTGAACAGCATCCTGATGCGATTGTGATCGGTTCAGATCAGGTAGCTTGGCGTGAAGGCGCGCCAGATATCTTTATTGGCAAGCCGCTCAGTGCTGAAAAAGCGGTCAAGCAGCTGCAAGCAAATTCAGACAAGATTGTCTATTTCAGTACAGCGCTCAGCGTGCAGCATCAGGTATCTGGTTTTGAACAAACACTGGTCGAACATTACAAAGTAAAGTTCCGCAAACTCAGCCTGCCAGAAATTGAACGCTATGTTGAAATAGAACAGCCTTTACATTGCGCGGGCAGCTTTAAATGTGAAAGTTTGGGCATCAGCCTATTTGAAGAAATGATCGGCCATGACCAAACTACCCTGATGGGTATGCCGATGATTCAGTTATGCAGCATTCTGCGCCAGCTGGATGTTTTAGTCCCTTAAGGTCATGCATTCACAGCGTGACATTTAATCAGTCAGCGAACAGTATGTTATAGCCATTCGCTGACTTTCCCCGAAAGATGCATTCCTCAGCGATAAATCACCAGCAGACAATATGCTTAGTCCTCTTTTAGAATATCTAACAAGTGGATGCTGGATATGCAGTTCAAAAAAAAGCGCAAAAGTAAAATTCAATCATTCAGTAAGCACTCTTCATGCAATGCTGACTGATTTGCAGATAACCCGCGTATTTAAATAATGATATAATTGCTTGCACCGCTCCCTTTGATCATAAGACAATAAGCCAATATTGATTTAAATTTGCTTAGGCTATTTTCATGTCTCAACCTTTAGACGTTCTCGGCGGTATCACTGCCGAGCAATTCCTTACCGAATATTGGCAAAAAAAACCGCTCCTCGTCCGCAACGCGCTTCCCGAAATTGCAGGCATGCTAGAACCCAATGACGTTATGGAATTAGCGCTAGATGAAAATGTCACTGCCCGCCTGATCAAACAGAAAGACCGTGACCCAAACCAGTGGTCCGTCAAAACTTCACCGCTGCTGAAAGCGGATTTCCAAAAAATGCCAAAACTCTGGACGTTGCTGATTCAGGCGGTTGACCACTACTCTTTTGACTTGGCTGAATTGTGGAAGAATTTTGCTTTCATTCCGCAATGGCGCCGTGATGACATTATGGTGTCTTATGCGCCTAAAGGCGGTTCGGTTGGCAAGCATTTCGACTTTTATGATGTTTTCCTTGTGCAAGGGCACGGCCACCGCCGCTGGCAGCTAGGTCAAATGTGTAATGCAGATACAAATTTTGTTGCGGGCCAGCCTTTAAAATTGCTGCCTGAAATGGAGGTGCATTTTGATGAAGTGCTGGCACCCGGCGATTTACTGTATGTACCTCCCGGTTTATCTCATTACGGCGTTGCGGAAGATGACTGCCTCACCTTTTCTTTCGGTTTCCGCATGCCGAATGTTCCAGATATGATGGATCGCATCTGCGACAAATTCTCTGAAAATGATCTATTGAAAAATCCACTTCTTGATATTGTTCGCAGTCAGCAAAGTTCAATGGGCCAAATGACGCAAAATGAGCTGGAATACTTAAAAGCAAAAATCTTTGAACAATTGCAAAATTCTACAGTGATTGAAGATGCCATTGTCAGCTTAATGTCTGAACCCAAGTATCCTGAAAATATTCCAGAAGCTGAAGCCATTGGCACTGGAGATCTGGAAGAAGCCTTGGAACAGGGCTATCTGTTAATGCTTGAGCCTGCTTCACGCTTGCTCTATACCGATCAGGACGGTGAGCTGCTGTTTTGGGCAAATGGTGAAAGCATCTGCATCTCAGCACAGTTTGCGCCGCATCTAAAAAAATTGGCCGACGGTCAGGCGATTGCCCTGAATGAAACTTTATTTGATCAAGATATTTTAGAAGATATTGCGCAGCTGATGAATGAATCTGTACTCATGCTGCTGCCGGCAGATTCTGAAGAGTAATATTCAATGCTGAAAAAGAGGACAGAATGTCCTCTTTTTTTATTACAAAATCACCAGTATTCGGCTCTTTTTACACTTATTGCAATTTAATGATGGCATGTATCTGGGTGAGCCCCTTACCCGAATGAATGCTTAATTGCCCGCCCATTCTTTCAATCCGGCTCTGCATACTGCGCATGCCAATGCTCATACCATTTTGTTTTACACAATCCACATCAAAACCAACTCCATTATCCTGAATAATTAACTCCAGCTGCTTTGGGCTCGTATAATACATGCTGACTTTAACCTGAATCGCCTGACTGTGTTTAATAACATTGGTCAAACTCTCTTCTAATACGCGGATTAAATTCAAGCATTGCAAAGCCGAAGGTTCTGCTTCCCACCGCTCTGCAAAACGCCACTCCGCATGAATATCCATTTCATCCATCAGCTGGCTGAAACGGTGGCGTACAGGAGCGGCCCACAGCACAGGCGTTTCAGGAATCTTGCCATCCAATGCAGAACCGCTGTCTATAATTTGACGTAAATCATCACGCATGAGTTTCAGCATGGATAAAAATTGCTGATTTGGAATTTTCTGTTCACATTGATCGACTAAAATCATAGAGCGCACAATAGATGAACCTAATCCATCATGCAGGTCATGCGACAGTTTCATCCGCTCTTGAAGCCGTGCATTAAATACCTCCAAACGGTGCTGATCATTTAAACTGCTGCTTAAATCCAAACTGACCTGCTGTATTTTTGTAGACAGCTCTACATTAAACTGTTCAATTTTTTTAATATTACGGTCTAAGCGCGAACCAAGAATAACGACAATAAACAGCGTAAATAGCGGCGAAGTATATGGTGATAAAGGCGTAATCTCATAGCCTGGACCTAAAAAGGCAATTCTTAAATCATATATAGAAATCAACATAATGACTGTCATGCAAATCGCCAGCAGAATGTAATCTGAGCGCCTTACACGCCATGCGGCCCAACACAAATAAATATATGTCGCAAAATAAATACAGCAATACGCTAAGAACACAAAATCAAACAGCATTTTCATTTGAGCCAATGAAACTGTCCAAATACTGAGAATAAATATTGCAGTGACTATCAGAAAAAACCGTTCAATTTTTGGTTTTTTTACCTGTATGAATCTGAGTAAATATGTACAAAAACACAAAATATATAATAAAAAAACCATCAAATTAATGCGTGATGAAACGATAGAACTTGAAAATACATAAGTTTCTGTAGCTAAAATATTAGATATAAAATAGATCCATAACAATGAACTAAGTGCAAACCAGCCAAAACTTGTTTCTGAACGGCGGTACAGCCAGATCACAAAGCAAAACGTGCCGAGCGTAGCAGACAAAATTAAATTAATTTGAAAAAGTGTCCGCGTATTCCATATTCTTTGTTCATTCAAGGTATTGGCTGTAATGGCATTATCAAAACTGATTTTGCCAATCCCCGCACTCATTGCCGAATAGCCTGTTACATATATCAGTATCTCATTGTCATTTTTCTTTAAGCCTGAAACTGGCATGATCCAAAATCTAGGCATATTCCAGCTTTTAGACAAGGGCTCTTGCAGATTTTTATCCCGCCAAAGCAAATCACCATTTAAAAAAAGAGCACCCGCGGAATTAATATAACTGATGGAAAATGCAATAGGATCTGTCAAACGCGAATTGTTCTGGCAATTCCAATCCCAGATCAGCTTATACCATGCCCCTCCAGAGTACCCCGGCCATGTTTCATTCCAGTGGTCAGGCAGCTCTTTCACTGGCTCCCAGCCCTGCCGCGGCAGCTCCAAATCCGATGATGTTCTTACTTTATTGATGCTGTTCAGCTGAACTTGGCATTGACTGTTAATTTCGTAGGAAACAGATGCACGGCATATTGTGCTGATCAGGCAACACAAACATATACAGCATACATACTTCCATAAACCCATTTATAAAATCCCTAAAGAACGTGCTGTGCTGACTGCTTTCGTTCGTTTGGTCACCGACAGTTTTCGGTAAATATGCTTAATATGGCTTTCCACTGTATAGCGCGAGACAAACAGTTTCTCTGCAATTTCGCGGTTACTCAAGCCCTGCGCCACCAAGCCCAGAATTTCTTTTTCACGAATCGTCAGCAAACCTTGATCTGCGTCATTGCTGCTGGTTTCAACTTCTGTCTGCGGCTCTGTCTCTAAGACAGCAATTTGCTTAAGAATTTCACGCGCAATAAAAGGATCAATTGGCGCACCGCCGCGCAGAATACTGCGGATCGACAGCAAAACTTCAGCATCATCACGCTCTTTCAGGACATAGCCTGTAGCGCCAGCTTTAATCGCACTAAACAGGCTTTCCTGCGTACTCCATGCAGAAATCACCAGAATCAGCGCGTTGCTTTCATAGGCTCGAATTTTTTCAATAATTTCCGTACCATGCCCATCAGGCAACCCCAAATCAATCAAAGCCAATGAAATAGGCTGCTGCTGCAAAATATCAAATGCCTCTTTCACATTTTTTGCGAACAGCAGCACGTCTTTGGCATAGCCCAAATCAAGCAAAATTTTACGAAGCCGCAATTGGATAATTTCTTCATCTTCAACGACCAGAACTGGTACCGGTAAAACCACTTCCATAGCCATCACTCCTATTGCTCAAAACTATTTTCTGAATTCTAAACAATTAGAAAACTGCACAACATCCCTATAATTAAGTATATTCCTGTTTATTCTGCAATTATTCTTAGCTTTTAACATTTTGAAGATTCTGGCATAGCCTTTGGCTTTCATGACGCTGCCCATTGAATTTAAGCAGTTAAGCCATATTGCTGTTTTAAATATTTTACAATTTCGGCAGATTCAAATAATTTAACGCCTGTATTGGGATCAACCAAATACGGTACTTGAATATTATTCCCCATAACCTTTAATACCTGCTCACGCTTACCTCCCGCCAGTGGCGTATATTTGCCAGGTTTAAGGCGCAGAACTGCAGGACCTTGATCTTGCCAGCGCTCTTTTGCAGCATTGTAAAACTTATAAGGCAGCTCCAATTCAGTTAATTCCGCGCGGACAATTCTTGTAAATGGACTGGCTTCAAAGCCCCACAGCTCTAAAAGCTGCTGTGGCGCTTCACGCTGTAAAATAGCCTGATTCACCCATACTCCGCGGGCACCATTTATAATCGTCCCAGCCAGCGCTGCGACAGGAATTTTTGGATAATGCGAGTATTTCCCAGGCGTCTGTCCAGAATACCCATAATGCTTAAATAAATGATGAATGATCTGCTGCGACTCATACAGCTGATCGCCCGTATTGTCATCCACCAAAAAAGGAAACTGGGTTTTGCCGCCTAATTTTTTCATTTCATTTCGATAGCGCTGACCGCCTTTCGGACAAGGATAGACTTCATAATCAATATTTAAGGTTGTCAGCACTTCTCTCACCCGTCGGCAAAAAGGAGAGCCTTCAAATTCATATAGTTTTAATGCTCTTTCCGGCTGAATAGGATACGGTGTTCCGCTTACGCCGCGGCCGCCTGCCGCAAAGCTTGAAAGCAAAGACTGCGCCACTTTTATTTGATGTTTGAGCATATTTATTTTCCATCTTGCATAGCTGTTTTATTTTTTTGCTTATCTAAAATAACACATAAATGGCTTCACACATTCACAGCCTATCCAGAAAAGTGAAAGATAACAGAAACCTAGAACATTGTGCATCAGCCGATATTTCGGCTGATGCACATTTGACAGAACTTAGGCGCAGCATCATCTAAGCCGCCTTGAATACCCTTGAATAACCTGATGAATGCGCAAAAAAGCTTAAAGCGCAGCCAGCGGTTCTTTTGCAATGACAATACCGTTATTGTCTGCATATACATAATCGCCAGATTGAATGCTGACGCCGCCAAACTCCAGCTGGATATCGGTTTCCCCAGCGCCTTTGCGGTTGCTCTTTTTCGGAATAGAGGCCAAAGCATGCACCCCTAGATCCAAGGCTGCTATTGCATCGACATCACGGACACAGCCATAAATAATCACGCCGTTCCAATGGTTTTTTACTGCAGATTCAGCAATTAAATCCCCCATCAATGCACAGCGCATCGATGCGCCGCCATCCACAACCAAAACTTTGCCTGCGCCTTCAGTCGCCAATAGCTCTTTGACACGTGAATTATCTTCAAAACATTTGACTGTCACTGCCTGGCCGCCAAAGCTTTTGCGCGCGCCATAGCTTTTAAAAAACTTCCCATCCATCGAAGGCGTAACCACCTGAATGTCTTTTTCAGGATGATCATCCAGCAAATCACAAGTTACAAAAGGCACTGTAGACACGGTTTTATCCCTCATTTGGTTTTTTGTATGCGTAAATTATCATAAATCTGAAACTTTTCAGTTTGAGTTTGCCCAGCCTCGACCATAGTATGAGCCACCTGTGATGCTGTCACTGGCTTGTATTTAAAAGTATCCGGCACTAAATGCGAAAAACGCTGATAAAGCTTTTGAGCTGCATCTTCCAGCTTGCGCTGCTCTTGCCGCTGGCCCAGCAGCAAAGAAGGCCGAATGATGGACGTACAGGGCAAATCCAGACTTTTCACATAGTACTCCAGCTCACCTTTAACCCGATTGTAAAAAAAAGGGGATTTAGAATCTGCGCCTAATGCGCTGAGCAGAAGATAATGTGTATTCATATTTTCCAGCAGCTCGGCAAAATGTGCATTGATCACAAAATCGGTATTGTAAAAATTCTCTTTTGAACCCGCCTGCTTCATTGTTGTGCCCAGACAGCTGAAAGCGTGAGTATATCCGCTGACATCCTGCTCATTCAGCATCAAGAAATCCGCCAACTCAAATTGCTGCACTTTTCCCAAATGGTTAAACTCTTCATCGTGCTTGCGGACTACAGCAGTAATATTTACACAATCTTCATTTTGACTCAGCTGCCGAACCAGCTCCCGCCCAACTAAACCAGTCGCCCCGATCACAATTGCATTCTCAATAAATTTAATCATTTTTTGAACAATCTCCCTTCGATATCATTAATCTAACGTTTTCTTAGGAATTTTTCTTCAACTAAAATGTTGTCAAAGCATGTCAAGACTTGACTTAACTGCATAATCTAATCAAAATATGGCACTTGTTTACGGGCTGGTGATAGTTCTTCTGATGTTGGTTTTCAGTTGAGTTTCAGCCCGCCCAGACCAATCTATTTCAAGGAGTGCACGAGTGGCAAACTCTGCTCAAGCTAAAAAACGTGCCCGTCAAAACGTTAAAGCACGCAAACACAACGCTAGCTTACGTTCTATGGTTCGTACTTATCTTAAACGTACAGTAGCGGCTATTGCTGCTGGCGATTATGCTGCTGCTTCAGAAGCATACAAAACTGCAGTACCTGTAATTGACCGTATGGCTGATAAAGGCATCATCCATAAAAACAAAGCTGCTCGTCATAAGAGCCGTTTAAATGCACAAGTTAAAGCTTTAGCTAACTAATTTGCTGCAAAATAAAAAAAGCCCTTTTAGGGCTTTTTTTATTGCTTTTTAATCGCATAAAACCAATAGCGCTCACTTCTCATAATATCAAATGATTCATTTTCATCAGTTTAAAGTCAAACAGCTGTAGCAATCACATAACATTACCTAAGAAACTCCATCTGGCATTTTCCATGAAATGCGCGGTACGCCATTTTATGACTTAAGATTTATAAAATGCTGCTTATTGCAGAAAACAATGTATCTGCAATAAGCAATTGAATTATGCTTATTTAGCGAGCAGCTTCAAATTCTGCGGTTTTAAATATGCTAAAATTAAGCTTTGATTCGCAGTCAAATTTGTCCATTTTTGATTGGCATTATTATTACCACACCCGTAGCGAATCAGTATTTGACGGTTATTCACCAAATGTCCTGTATTTAAGTCCATACATTGTCCATCTTGGCGAATAGTTCCAGTGCCAGGGTTCATTGTCCAAACTTGAGTGTTCAAATTTGTGCCGCACTTACTCATAATAACCTTACTGCCTGAACCACCCGTACTTGTCAAACACTGATCAATCGCATTCTTATTATGAATACGGCCTAAGCCATCATATATCCACTGTTCTGTACTATCTGCCTTACAACCAGATGCACCGCTGATGTAAAGATCATATTCACCAGTGCCTAATGGCACACCTTTCAAGCAATTGCTGCCATTTTTGATCGGTGAGGCATTTTCAAGCACATTGTCTTCTGCCAAACCTAAAGATGTCTTGAACTTATCAAGTGCTTCTATTGCTTTAGGCTTTTGTGCTTCCAAGTCTTTAGAATATACATTCATCCAACGGTTTAACCGGTACACTTTAGACTGCTGCTCTTCAAAACGGCGCAACTCAGCCTGCGCAGCTCCAGACAGCTCATGAGCAAAAGTTTTGTACGATTCATACAAGGCGAAATTAGACGGTGACAAAGCGATAATTGCATTGCTTGATTGATTTACCAGCGCTTGTTCAAGCCCTGGAAGTTCAATCTTGCGTAAAGCGCTATACCCCGCTTCACGGCCAATTTTCACTGCTGGTTTAATTGCAGTTTCATATACTGGAATGTCAATAGTGGACAGATGTTTTGCTTCTTCGTTTGCTTTCTTACAGTACAAATCTACCTTTTGCGGGTTTTCAGCCAATGATAAATTGACATGCAGCTTATTCGCATTGCCTTCCGGTTTGCCTGTTATCCAAAGCCTTTGCGGCGCAAGTGCAATATTTGTCGATTTACCGGAGTACTGAACATTTAACCAACAAGATGCCTGTCCAATTGATGTATTCACGCTTGGCAAGTCATAGACATTCCCCCAGTTAGAACGTGCCGCTGGATACAATAAGCCAACTTGAGCCACTGGGTCATAACCGCCAAGAATCGTCAGTACCGGTTGACCAAAAATGCGAGGACGGGGATAATTTTGATTTGCGCGATACCATACCGGTGAGGTGGAGTTTGGCATAACAGGCTGCGCAACTTCCATCTGACGCGTAGCTTTATTCCATTTCTTATAGCCTGTAGGTGATTGTTCATCCCATACATAACGGTCAAAATGGGGCTGGATTTTTAAAAATGTACTGTAGCCCGTATAATGGGTATATTTGGATATGTTGCTGTCTGTATAGCCACCTGACATCGCATCTTTACCGTAAGGGAACAGGTTTTTAAAGTTTGGAATGCCATTCGAACCATCCCATTTCCAAGTCGCAGTCCAAGATAAATTGCCGCGCATTTTATTGCGGTAGCCGATATACCCCCACCCGCTGTCTGCATGATGCGCTGCCCAAAAATCATTCACTGTATTTTTATCAATTTCAACACGGCCTGGGTAATGCCCTAAACCATAATGGTGGCCAATTTCATGACTAAACTCGTTACCTACAGAATCATACAGCGTCAGCATGCCATTACCGCCGCTCAGACCATGAGATCTCACTCCATTACTATAAACCCCCTGAGCATGATGCGCGACAACAGACTCTGTCAGCTGCGGCTGGCTCTGATCGCTCATAGATGCACTGGTCACGCCCCAGTTCGCTAAATTAATACCAACACTGAACGTCGATTTCGCTGTATCTCCACGCATATCGCCAGAATAAGCATCACCCTCTGTGCTGCTTGCACTGCTGTAAATCGTGCCATTTGACACCATAACACGCGGTAAGAAAACATCATCGTACTTCGCAACAACCATTTGAGCAGCTGGAATAGTCTGGAAATAATCTGTCCCTGCTTTCTCAGGCTCCAACAACATATAATGCCCACTCGAAACAGGCGCGGACGTCAACATTCCGATACGGATGTTATTCAGCACCAATTCACCAGGGGAAGCAAAATCGATCTTGCTTTCCGCCAACTCACCTTGCCTGTTTTCTGAATCGATGAATTTAATATGTAAGCCAGGCTGAACTTCGTTCCAAGTGAGTTTGGTTGACCACGCCCGCTTACTGTAAACAACAGATGGACGATTTTGAATAATGTTTTGATCTGAAGCCGGTATATCTTCTGGTGGTGACAGATCAGCTGTTCTTAAAAGTACGTTATTCCGATATATTTCAACCTTCAACGTTTTCACTGACTGCATAGATTCAATTGGCGTTACTAACAATAAGGCTTCGCGCTCTGACGTTAAACGAGGCATTTTTTTCGCTTCATTGCCATTCGGATCGACAACATGACCTTGACCAAATTGCACCATGGCTTGAAATTCGCCGTCTAAATCAGCACGAATAGCACGTATTTGATCTTTCGCATCACAATCATAAAAACCAATTTTAGAAGGCTCTGCAACATCTTTTTCTGGCTCTGGATATAGCTCATTATCAGGAGTCCCTACAGCCCCCCCGGTACCACAAACAATGTTGCCATTTTCATTTTCACTATCACTACTACTAACACTACTACTATCACCGCCTCCACCACCACAAGCTGTCAGCATCAGCGCTAAAATACAAACACTCAGCTTGCTAGACGTAAAATCAATCACACTTTTCATAATCCCCCCGAATTATTAAGCACTTTCACATTAAAATGTGACTTAAAATTAACATATAAAATCAATAATTTACTTGAAAATATATAGTATAAAGATTCAGTATTAATTACAAATAGCGTGATTTGTCACAAAAAGACAATTTAAAAATTTAATCCATAAAAACGATTATTAGTCACAAAAATTGCGAGACAGAGATCTTCTTTTTTAATCACAACAGTGCATAGCGCAGTATTATTCATGCTGATACAGTGTCAAAAAATGTCATCATTTTTTTGACACTGCCCTTTATTTCTATAGAAACTTAGCGAGTTATTTCAAACATGCTGCAATTTTGCTGATTTTTTTAAAATCCGCACAAAATACCCATAAAAAAAATATGGTATTATCCATTCAGAACTGAGAAATATTGAAAATAAAATAGGTGCATTTAATGATTAATAAATTTTTGCCAACACTTGAAAAATTTCAGTCTGCTGAACAGCAATATATTGAATACTTCACAGCAAAAGGCGAAAAGGATATTTTGGGTAAAGTTATTTCCAATATGAAAGGCACCGCAGAAATTCAAGCTTCGCAAGGTGTTGATGCCTGGCTAAGCTATGGCGTGTATTTACCCGCTATCGAGCGTATATTCGCTCTGCATCAAGGGGAAAATGACGAAGGGTTCTATGCGCGCACGCAATATCCGAAAACAGTGATTAATGCTTACACTATTCCAGATCACCATATTGCGACTCTTATTGCTGCCGATAAATACAGCCGTCTGCATCAGCAGAGCACTCCCGTCAATACGTCCATCTGGCCTTTAAATGATCAGGGACTGACTATTGACTTGCAGGATTTTCCGCACCGGCTGAAAGCTAAAATTTAATACTGGAATATCTGTAAAAAAGGCGCTGAAAAGAACACAATCTTGTCAGCGCCTTTGAGATATGGATTATATTTCCAGTTTTTGAAAGTCCTTGATATTCAGTTCATTAACTTCACCGCGCCACACCCATTTCAGTTTGGATTCCAGGAAGATATCCCCTTCAAACCAGACAAATAAGCCTTCCATCATCTTTGGCCAGTCTTCTCTAGTCACAATATGCTTGCCTGAAATGACCGCTAAGATCGCAGCTAAGATAGTATCATGGCTTACTGCAAGGCTTAATCCATATGGATTCGTTGGGTGAGTGTTATAAATCAGCTCCAGCACATCAACCACGCCGCTAATCGGATGTTTCATGCCCGGCAATGCATTGTTTACAAAACTGTTGATAAAACCCAGAGCACCCTGTCTTTGAAAGTATGGGCCAGCCTGCTTAATATCCAGCACAAAACTGCCAGGCTCGACCAGCAGTCCCTGCTCAATAATTTCAATATGATGGGTATTAGGTTCTACCGTTTGCACATCTGCGCCTTGGATCATTAACGCAGCCGTATCTACACAGCGCTGTATCGGGCTGGAAATGCAATGCTGAATCACGCGGTCTGTATTATCAATTAAATAAGAACCCCATGCTTGAGCCAAATCACGCCCTTGATTCGTCAGCTGCAAATCATAGCCCGCAAGTCCTTGCCCTGTTACCACCTCACGAATCGAATGCCGCGTGAACAAAGTGACAGGTGTTTTTGCGTCCGGCAATAAGTCTATTGCTTTGAACATACTGGACGGGAGCAAATCTAAGGGCATAATTCATTAAACTCAATAATTCAAAACCACTATAGCATGAACAGTTTTTTGCTCAATGGCGTTTCTGCATCAATGCCAGCGCCTGCAGCGCAATATTTTTCATCTCTTGATTTTTAAATGCCATAAACCCGCCATTCAGCAATGTATCACGCTGATTATATGTAAATGGGCGCCCCTCAAAATCAACCAGCCCGCCGCCAATGCGTTCGATCAGGCATTGCCCTGCACTGGTATCCCACTCACAGGTTGGATGAAAGCGCGGGTAAATATCCACACGGTCTTCCAGCATCATGCAAAACTTATAGGCACTGCCAGCCTTAAAGACACTAAATTCCGTTAAGGTTGATAGATATTCCAAATATTCAGCATATTTAGGCTTATTTTGACTGCTTTGACTTAATCCGATCTGCACATTACTTTCATGATCTGCTGCGTAATAGCTAGACCATTGCGCTGTCTTATAATTCAGCTTGAGCGGCATGCCTTGTTCAGGGCAAAAATATATCGTCTGCTCGCCCGGTATCGCCAGTACAGCAAACACTGTTGCCGCGCCATCGACCAAGCTTAAATTGATGGTGAATTCAGGCCGCTTGTGCAAAAACTCCTTGGTGCCATCCAAAGGATCCAGCAGCCAAAATTTTTGCCACTTTTCACGCGCGCCTTTTTCACCCTCTTCAGACAGCAGCGGCAAGTCAGAAATTTTGGCCAGCTCACGTGTAATATAACTATTTGCGCGGTAATCCGCCTGCGTGACAGGTGAATGATCTTCTTTTTCTTCCACATCAAATGCATCACCCGAACAATATCGCTGATATTCTTCTCGCAAAATTTCACAGGCCTGTGTCACAATGGGCACCAGCTGTAAAATCATCGGATCTTGCGGCGACGCTGCAGTTTTAAACATAGAAAGCCTTTATATGCCAAATTATTCAGAAAAACCCGTCATCATTTTTGATATGGACGGCACACTGCTTGATCTTGCCTATGATGATTTCATTTGGAATCATTTACTTCCAATCCGCTATGCGGAAACACATCATTGCTCACTAGAACACAGCAGGCACACCCTGTCCGAATTCTACCAAGAGCATAATCATACCTTAAATTGGTACTCTTCACGCTTTTGGACAGCTAAAGTCGGCGTAGATGTATTGGCGATGCAAATCGAACATAAAGCGCGTGTCGCATTGCGTGAAGGCTGTATTGAGCTACTGACGTATTTAAAAAATAATGGCTATCCAATATGGCTGGCGACCAATGCAGATGAAGCTGGACTTGCATTCAAGCTTGAAAAAACAGGTATTGGCAAATATTTTGACATCATGGTCAGCAGTGAAACCTTGGGACATGCCAAAGAATTCCAGCCCTTCTGGGAAAAACTGCAGGCCACCCATCCGTTCAATGCATCCTTCTGCTACTTTATTGACGATACCGAGAAAGTGCTGCATGGCGCAAAAAACTTCGGCATTGAAAATCTCTACAGCATTGCACAGCCATCTTCCGCCAATGCGCCAAGAAGCTCTTGCAATTATCCAATGCTGGACGCATTAACAGACTTAATCCCTATTTTAGAAAGCGCCGAGGAACAAAAGAAATATGCGTAAATCAAATCTGGCCGAAGATGCGGTTGGAATGCGTATAGACAAATGGCTATGGGCTGCGCGTTTTTTCAAGACCCGTTCCATTGCTAAAAATGCCATTGAAGGTGGTAAAGTCCATCACAATGGCGAGCGGGTGAAAGTTTCGCGTGAAGTCCGCGTCGGCATGGAGCTGACAATTGTGCAAGGCATTGAAAAGAAATCGGTCGTGGTTAAGGCGCTTTCCGATGTGCGCGGGCCTGCTCCCGCGGCACAGCTCCTATACGATGAAACAGAAGCCAGCATCAGCAAAAGAGAGTTGCTTGCATCACAGCGAAAGCTGCATAATCTGGCACGTCCAGATCATCGCCCAAGCAAAAAAGACCGGCGTGATATTGGCAAGTTTAAAAGAGAAAATGATCAGCAGTTTGACCAAAATTGGTCTTATAATGATGATGAATAAAGAGCGTCACAATATGTCGCACGTGTTGTGATTTTTACTGTACATAAGGATAATTTCTGTCACTATAGCCCTGTGGAAAAAGTTTTAAGCACATACATCCACTTGAGTATATAGTTTGTGACATCGTATTGAGGTTGTAAGATGGATGATAATAAAAGCAAGGCGCTGAATGCGGCTCTCAGCCAAATTGAAAAGCAATTCGGCAAGAACACAGTAATGCGTCTTGGTGACAATACTGTTCAGGCTGTTGAAGCAGTATCAACTGGCTCGTTAACTCTAGATATCGCGCTAGGCATTGGCGGCTTACCTAAAGGCCGTATTGTTGAAATTTATGGCCCTGAATCTTCAGGTAAAACCACTATGACACTGCAAGCCATTGCGCAATGTCAGAAAACTGGCGGAACTTGTGCATTCATCGATGCCGAACATGCGCTTGATCCTCAATATGCCCGCAAACTGGGTGTAGATATTGACAATCTTTTAGTTTCTCAGCCAGATAACGGTGAGCAAGCTCTAGAAATTGCTGACATGCTGGTTCGCTCTGGCGCAATCGATATGATTGTAGTCGACTCCGTAGCGGCATTAACGCCGCGCGCTGAAATTGAAGGCGAAATGGGTGACTCACACATGGGCCTGCAAGCGCGCTTAATGAGTCAAGCGCTGCGTAAAATCACAGGTAATGCAAAGCGTTCAAACTGCATGGTGATTTTCATTAACCAAATCCGTATGAAGATTGGCGTGATGTTCGGCAGCCCTGAAACAACAACTGGCGGTAACGCGCTGAAATTCTATGCGTCTGTACGCTTAGACATCCGCCGTATTGGCCAAGTAAAAGAAGGCGACGAAATCATTGGTTCAGAAACCAAAGTCAAAGTCGTTAAAAATAAAATGGCGCCTCCATTCCGCGAAGCCATCTTCCAAATCCTTTACGGCAAAGGCGTAAACCATCTGGGCGAATTGATTGACCTTGCTGTACAGCAAGAAATCGTGCAAAAAGCAGGTGCATGGTATTCATACCAAGGCGATAAAATTGGCCAAGGTAAAAACAATACAATCCGCCATTTAGAAGAGCATCCTGAACTTGCGCAAATCATTGAAAAAATGATTCGTGAACAGCTTTTGACTACAGGCAATGTGCCAGTAGAAGACAAAGATGAAGTCGAGCCTGATTTTCTAGATGCTTAAGCTTTTTTACTTAACGCAAGAATACTTAAACTTGAAAAGCTGACCGTATTGCCTTTTCAGGTTAAACTGGTAAACGCCCTTCGGGGCGTTTTTCTATCTAAGCATATGCCGCAATGAATGATTCAAAATTTCCTAAACTACTTGATTATCAAGCGCTGAAACAGCAATTCAGCGATGATGGCAGCCAGCCTGCCGTCAGCAGCGCAGCAGAAAACTCAGCAGCGGATCATGCCTTAAGTTTCGAACCAAAAGAAGCTGAGAAAAAACCGGGCCTGCAAGGCTCCCGTTTGCGTTCTTACGCATTTGCAGTCCTGACCCGCAAGGAATACTCCAAAGCTGAGTTGATTGACAAACTGGCCTTATATGCAGAATCGCGAGAGGAAGTGACAACACTCGTGGATGAGCTTTCGCGTGAAAACTATCAAAGCGACCAGCGTGTCGCAGAAATCATGCTGTCCAGCCAGAAGCGTAAAGGCAAAGGCCCGAATCAAATTAAAATGAAGCTGAAAAATAAAAAAATTGATACTGCCCTAATTGCGGAAGAACTCAAAGAAACTGATTGGGTTCAGCAGGCTTACGAACTGAAAGTCAGAAAGTATGGAACCGAAGTCACAAAAGATCCTAAAATCAAAGCCAAGCAGATTCGTTTTTTAATGTATCGAGGATTTGAAATGGATGCGATTATGAAAGCGATTTCACGCAAAGAAAATGATTTTCAATAAAGACAGGGAAAAACCAATACTGAAAGCAGCTTAGGCAAATAAAAAATTGAAGAAAAACCAAATGGTATAAAAGCAGAAAAGATCAAATTATTATATAACTGGTGGCAACCCTGCCAGCAAGCCTTCGGCACATCATAGGTCTACTACCGTTGCTACCTTCCGGTCCTGGCGGGGTTCGTAGATTACAATTGCGAAGTAACCAGCAGGGCTACCATTGCAAGAACAGAGTATAGAGATTTTTAATGAACTTGCAAGGCAAATTGCTGATTTTCACTAAGCTACTCATTCGTTTGATTATTTATACAGCAGATAGCCGGTTTTTGATGCAAAAACACCCTGAAACATCAGGAAAGGATTTACCTTTAAACACAACAAGTTTGCAAAAGATTATTGCTTTTCAGACCTTTGACGTTTTTAATGTGCTTATCTCATTCAGACAAAGATGAATTTTTCTTGCGAGAAATAAGACATCTGCAAAACAATACGGAAATTTTATGATGTTACGTAAGCATGTTTTGGGCGCTATCGCCTTATTATGCTCCGCCCCTGTTCTGGCAAATGTTCCGATTGAATCCCGCGGCTTAAGCCAAAGCAGTTCCAGTTACAGCTCGAATACCTCTGCAGCTTATGCTTCAGGCAGCAGTTCAGTAGACAGCATACCGGTTTCAACCAACTTGAACTGGCAGCTGATGCAGAAAAATCAGCAGCTGGAGAATGACCTGCGCGCGCTGCGTGGAAAAATTGAAGAACAAGACAATGAAATTTCTCAATTAAAAAATGAACTCACTAACCGCTATGCCGATTTAGATCAGCGCCTAGAATTACTGCAGCAAAAAGTTGATCCAGCTTCAGAAGATAGCCATGCGGAGGATAACCAACAGGATACTGCACCCAGCAGCACCGCCAGCCAACCCGCAGCCTTAAAATCGCCAGCAGCAGCCAGCGCCGCGGCTCCTGTTCATACGCCTGCCATACAGCCGCCATCTGCGGGAAGTACACCGCAAACAGCCGCCGAATTGGATAAGGCCGCCTATACTGTTGCCTTGGATGCCTATAAGCAAGGCGGCGCCAAGAAAGCCATTGCACCAATGCAGAATTTTATCAAAAACAACCCAAACAGCGTGTATATCAGCAATGCCCACTTTTGGTTGGCAGAATTCAACCTTGCAATTGAACCGACCAACTATGCAGACGCTAAGCGCAACTACAGTATTGTTGCCAACAAATACCCCAACTCATCGCGCGCCTCACGCGCACTGTATCAGCTTTACAGCATAGCCAAAGATGTAGACCGCAATACAGCCCAAGCCGTACAGTATAAGCAGAAACTGTTAAAGAGCTATCCTCAGTCCGAAGAAGCCAAGTATTTTAAATAAGCGCATTGGAAATAAAAAAACCGCCTTTAGGCGGTTTTTTTATTGAGAAACTGTATTAACGCACAATACCGCGTTTAGACTGTTCTACAGAGTCAATCAGCAGCTGCGCTTCAGAAACCTCTGGTAAGATTTCTGCGCGGATCTTTTGAAGAGCTTCGTCTGTGGTCAGGCCTGACTTATAAATCAATTTGAATGCTTCCCGCAGGCCTTGAATTACATTTTTAGACCAGCCTTTGCGGCGCATGCCTTCAACATTCATTGCAAATGCATGCGCAGGATTGCCTGAGACCATAACATAAGCAGGAACATCCTTAAGAATAAGCGATGCGCCGCCAATCATGCTGTAAGAATCAATTTTACAGAATTGATGAATGCCCGAGTTGCCGCCAACAATTACATAATCGCCGATATGCACATGACCAGCTACACCCACGTTATTTGCAAAAATATTATGGTCGCCTACGACGCAATCATGCGCAATATGTGTATTCACCATCAATAAATTATGGCTGCCTACCTTGGTCAGGCCTTGATCTTGAACTGTGCCGCGGTGCAAGCTGCAATGTTCACGAATTGAATTATAGTCACCAATTTCCAGCCAAGTTTCCTCGCCTGCGTATTTCAAATCCTGGCAAACTTCACCGACACTGGCAAACTGAAAAATTTCATTGTTTTGACCAATACGGGTATATCCGCCAATCACAACATGTGAATGGATTTTTGTACCTGCGCCGATCGTGACATTTGGGCCAATAATCGAGTATGGGCCAATCTGCACATCTGGCGCAATTACTGCAGATGAGTCAATAATAGCGGTTGGGTGAATAAATTCGTTATTACTCATGCTTGCTCTGTTTTCTGTTGCGTAATCATAATTTCCGCAGTAGCAGCGACAATGCCGTCAACTGTAGCAATACAGTTGTATTTATAAATGCCGCGCTTCTGCATCACAAGCTCTGATTTTAAAACAAGCTGATCACCTGGCACAACCTGCTTTTTAAAACGAACGCGTTCTGCGCCTGCAAATAAGAAAATTTTGTCACTCGATGGCTTCTGATTATTCATGACAAAACCAAGAATGCCTGAAATTTGCGCCATTGCTTCAACAATCAGCACGCCAGGCATAATAGGAAAGCCAGGAAAATGTCCTTGCAAAAATTCTTCATTCATCGAGACATTTTTATAGCCGACAATGCCTGAATCCGTAATATCAGTCACACGGTCTACAAGTAAGAACGGATAGCGGTGCGGCAAATATTCACGAATAGTTTGAATTTGCATTGGCAGTTCAGGCTTTGTGAATGCGGGAGTATTCGGCTCAGTCATCATAATCATTTACGCAATTTAAAAGTTGATTCAAGGGACTCTACTTGAGACTGCATATGATCAAGTTTTTTCATCAATTGGGTCAATGGCACATCTGCTAATTGTTTAAAGCGCACAGCTGCGCGTTTCCAGTGCAGGCTTTCCAGCATAGGCGTGCCGGAAGAATAGCTTCCAGCTTCAGAAATACTTTTTGTGACCATTGACATCCCGGTAACCGTTACGTTATCAGCGATATTAATGTGGCCTACCACGCCTACTGCACCCGCAAAGATACAGTTTTTGCCAATTGTGGTGCTGCCCGCAACACCGCATTTGGCTGCCATCGCTGTATTCGCGCCGACTTTAACATTGTGGGCAATTTGCACAAGGTTATCAAGAATGACGCCATCTTCCAAAATCGTGTCATCCAATGCGCCGCGATCAATACTGCAGTTGGAGCCAATGCGCACATCATTTCCAATCCGTACAGAGCCTAACTGCGCAATTCGATGCCACTTGCCTTGGTATGGCGCAAAGCCAAAGCCTTCACCGCCAACCACTGTATTCGCATGAATCCGCACACGGTCACCTAATTTGCACTGCCCTGTCAGCACGACATGCGAATCAATCAAGCACTGCTTGCCAATTTCAACGCCATCATCAATTTTGCAGTGCGATTGGATAACCGCTTCATCACCGACCACACAATGCTCACCAATGACCGCATAATGGCCAATATAAGCTGAATCAGAGATAATTGCAGAGGCGTCAATTTGCGCTGTGCTTTCAATGCCTGTTTTTCTGTGCTTTTTCTCAAATACGTGCGTCAAAATTGCAAAAGCCAAATAGGGATTGGCAACCACAATAAAATTCTGTTTTGATTTAATTTGTTCTTTTAAGGCTGCAGTCACAATCAAAGCGCCTGCTTTCGACTGCTCTGCTGAATCAATATACTTCTCGGCATTTACAAAAGCCAAATGCTGTGGCGCAGCATGCTCTAAGCTGGCGAGGCCAGCAATCTGAAGATCATGCTGACCGACACACTCGCCTTGCACAAGACGAGCGAGTTTTTCTAAGCTGAAATTTTGAGGATTCATTGATTACTTGATTGCATTGACCTTTTGAATCATTTTATCAGTTAAATCATACTTAGGGTCATAGGCAAGCGCTGAATTTTTATTCAAAACAACATCAAGATTATTTTCTTTACGCAATTGTTCTGCTGCTTGCTTAATTCTTGAGTCCATCGTTCTGTTTAGAGCCTGAATATTGGTCTCTACCGCACCCTGAACTTTTTGCTGCAAAGCATTCAACTCTTGCAGTTTGCTTTGATATTGCTGAGTCATGGTTTTCTTTTCAGCATCAGATAATTTTGCACCTTGCTGCGCGCGCTGCTGCAAAGATTCAAGCTCTTTGGTTAAGCTCTCAATTTTTGAGGTTTGCGGTTTTATCTGCTGCTGCATGCTGGCATTTTGCTGCTTAATATAAGCACTTTGCTCAACAATTTTTTCTAAATCCACAATACCGTAACCTGCTGCATGGCTCACCGATGTACACAGCATGCTCAAGGCAATTGCGCCGCCAAAATATTTTTTCATATTAATCCCTGAGTTTGATTTGTATTTTTCAGCCGAAAAGGCCGTACTTAGAAAGTACGACCAATTTCGAATTGGATTTCTTTGGTTTGATCGCCTGCTTTATCATTCAGCGGGAATGCATAGCTGAGTGACAGTGGGCCAATCATGGTAATCCAAGTAAAGCCTGCGCCAACACTGTAACGTATATTGTTCATGTCAAAGCCGAAGTTATCTTCACAATATTTCTTAGCATCTACGCCTTGATCATTTACGCCACCTGATAAATAAAGTTTACCAGATGGAATATCACATTGTGTATCAAAGACTTGAGCGCCCTCAGCAAATAACACCGGACGGACTTGACGAGTCCAATCCCCTTTAAACGGCAATGGCAATGCAAGCTCAGCACCAAACTGAATTAAGGCATTACCGCCCACTTCTTCCGGATCATAGTCTTTTTTATGCGATTCGTTATATGTCACACCAGGATATTTTGGCCCTAGTGTACTGTTGTCATAACCGCGCACCGAACCAAAACCGCCGGCGTAGAAGTTCTTAAAGAATGGCAAATCATTACCATAACCCAACTTGCCATATCCACGTAGAACAAAATCTTTACCCAATGGGAAGAATGCCTGCGCGTCATAAGTTAATTTCTGATACTCAACATCGCTGCCTGGCAAAGCCACTTCAGCATTTATACGGTGCGACATACCGCTTGTTGGGAATACTGGACGGTTTAAAGTATTGTATGACCATCCCAAGTTCAAATTGTATGTTAAAAAATCACCAGAAAATTCATCATCAAATGAAGTAAACCCAACATCTGCATTCGTACTGCTTACACAAAGTGAATCATCATATCCCGCAGGAATCGGGTTAGGCTCCACATAATTAACCCCATCTCTAGCTTTTTCAATCTCACGCTGAGACATCAACTTATCAGTCGAACAGTATTGACCTTGCCCTTTGGCCTTTCCGCCATTTTTAAGCAAATAGTCACGAACATAGGTGGACACATAAGGTCCTGTCGTTACTTCCGTTTGGTCAAGATTTAGGCCAGCGCTGATGCTTTGATTTTCATCAATTGGATAGCCAAAGTTGATCCCGCCGCCAAAACTGTCTGTTACGTAGTTGTTAACATTATAGTCTTCATTCAGTTTTGTTTTACGGTAGTACATATTGTAACCGCGGCGCACACCATCAATGGTAAAGTACGGATCCGTTACACTGAGGTTATAGTAATCTTGAGTCTCAGAGCGCGACAAATCTACAGAGACTGAATTACCTGTACCCAAGAAGTTCGTTTGGCTTAAGCCGGCCTGGAACGTTACACCGCCGCTTTGCGAGAAACCAACCGCCAATGTACTGGTACCTGAATGCTGCTCTTCTACATTCACGTTCAAATCAATCTGATCAGGTGAGTTTGGAATGCGCGCCGGCTTAATATCAACAGTTTTAAAGAAGCCCGTACGCTCCAGACGCACTTTAGACAAATCAATTTTTTCATTGCTTGCCAATGCGCCTTCCATTTGGCGCATTTCACGACGCAGTACTTCATCTGCAGTTTTAGAGTTGCCGGTAAAGTTAATGCGGCGAACCTTCACCTGCTGACCTGGATTAATATAGTAATTTAAATCAACAACTTTAGTTTGATTATTAATTTCAGGCACAACATTTACTTCGGCAAAGTAATATCCCGCATTACCATATTTGCGCAGCATAAGCTGCTTCACGCCATTCACTTTTTCCTGTGAATATAAATCACCATCTTTATACAGCTGCAATGGCTTCAATTCAGCTTGCGTATAAAGCGCATCGCCTAAAAATTTAGTTTGGCCAAACTTAAACTGCTCGCCTTCATCAACAGTCACTTCAATAAAGACATGCTTTTTGTCTTCACTTAAGTTCAGGCTTGAATTGGTGATATTGAAATTGATATAACCTTTATTCAAGTACATTGCACGCAATGCTTCTAGGCTAGCTGCCATTTTTTCACGCGCATAGCGGTCATTGCGTGAAACAACTGAACTCCAGCCACTTTCTTTAACAGCAAAGGCTTGCTTAATTTCGCTGTCTTTAAATACCGTATTGCCAATGATATTGATATCAAAGACTTTAGCCGCTTTGCCTTCCTCAAATTCAATCAATAAATCTACACGGTTATTCGGCTTAGGCGTGGTGGTTACAGTCACGTCCGCATCATAGCGGCCTTGCTGCATGTATTGCTGTTCCAGCTCGGTTTCTACAGTCTGCAATGCAGACTGCTTTAACACTTCACCTTCGGCCAACCCCATTTTTTTCAAGCCCTCTTGGAGCGCTTCTTTAGGAATCAGCTTATTGCCCTTCATTTCAATTTTAGAAATGACAGGGCGCTCGACCACCTTAAATACAAGCGTATTGCCTTCCTGAGCCGCTTTAATATCATCAAACAGGCCCGTGGCATATAAAGTACGTATTGCATTCGCAATCACTGGGTCATTAACGCGGTCACCGCTAGTCACCGGCAGCATGCCGTATACGCTTTCTGGCGTTAAACGGACCAAGCCGTCTACTCTTACATCCTGTACGATAAAATCATCTGCTGCATATACTTGTTGTGCTGCTGTCATAGCACTAACCAGTGCCAGAGGCATAAATAAATGTGTGTGCTGCATGCCAGTCTTTTCCGCTGTTAATTTATTTCATCTTCTATGCGTTTTATAAACGCATAAAATCATTAAAAAGTGCCAGCAGCATCATGCTGCCAAGCAGTACCATACCAATTTTCAGTCCAACCAATTGTATTTGTTCAGAAACAGGTTTACCACGAATTAATTCAACCAAATAGTACACCAAATGTCCGCCATCCAGCATTGGAATTGGCAGCAAATTTAGAATACCCAAACTCACGCTCATCAGCGCCATGAATGAAATAAAGGTTTGCCAGCCCATCTCCGCACTTTGACCTGCGACTTTTGCAATGGTGATTGGACCTGACAAGTTATCGAAACCAATCAGCCCGCGCACCATTTTGACAATGGAGTTCAGAATCATACTGGAAATTTGTCCAGTTTTATCCACTGCCATTGTAAACGCCTCTACTGGGGAATATTGTATGGTCTGCTTATATTCCGCAGGAATCGTGACTTTGCCTGGATCACTTTGCACTCCCAGCACACCAGTCACCTTACCCATATTATCCCGTTTACCTTGCGGCATAACCTCAAGATGAAGCAGTTGATTATTTCTTAAAACATCAATCTTGAGCAATTTTTCAGGAGATGCTTGTACAACCTGCACCACATCAAACCACTCATTCATTTTTACGCCATTGATTGCAACAATTTTATCGCCAGCTTTCATGCCCTGACGAATCGCAGCGCCGTCTTTGCTGACGTCAGTCACGACTGCCGGAAAATGCGGGCGGTAAGGAATAAAACCCACAGCATCTAACGGTGATTGAGATTGATCTTTTAAAAAATTTTGAATCGGCAAATTAAAATTCTTGGTTTCACCCGCGCGCTCTGCAGCAACGGCAATACTGCCTGTTTCACCAACACGGTCTACCAAAGCAAAGTTTAATTTTTCCCAAGTTGATACTTTCATGCCGTCAATTGCAGTAATTTTATCTCCTGCATGCATTTGCGCGGCAGCGGCTGGTGTATTCGGCAATACCTTGCCGACACGCGTATTCAATTGCTCTTGCGCAGGCAGCAATAGAATCCAAAAAAGCACAACTGCAAATGCCAGATTGATCAGCGGGCCTGCAGCAACGATTGCAATTCGCTTCCAGGGATTTTGACGGTTGAATGCATAAGGCAGGTCTTGCTCAGCAACACTGCCTTCACGCTCATCGAGCATTTTGACATAACCGCCCAGAGGCAATGCAGAAATTTGGTATTTAATGCCAGACTTCTTCGATGTCCATTTCAGCAATGTCGGGCCAAAACCAATGGAATACACTAAAACCTTTACACCCAGTTTACGTGCAACAATGTAATGGCCAAATTCATGTATCGCAATAAGCGGACCTAACAAAAAAATTGCAGCAAGTATAATAAACAAGGCATTCATAGTTTCAGCTTCCTTTATTCATTATAAATTGCTGAGCAATAGCGCGCGCCGCCTGATCAGCCTGCAAAATTACATCAATCGTGTCAGCTACAGCATTTTCCATCCGATTCAGGGTTTGTTCAGCAACTTGAGGAATCTGAGTAAATCCTATCTGATTATTTAAGAAAGCCGCAACTGCTATTTCGTTCGCTGCATTTAAAATTGCTGGCGCCAGACCACCCGATTTCATGGCTTGACGCGCCAGTTTCAGCGCAGGGAAACGGGCTGTATCCGGTTCTTGGAAATTTAAATGTGAATTTGCAAACAGATCCAAAGCAGGCACATGCGTCTGTATGCGCTTCGGCCATGCCAAAGCATGAGCGATTGGCGTACACATATCAGGGTTTCCCATTTGCGCCAAAGTTGAACCATCCACATATTGAACCATGGAGTGAATGATACTCTGCGGATGAACAACAACTGTTACAAAATGTTCTGAAATTGCAAAGAGATGGCAGGCTTCAATTAACTCTAGCCCTTTATTCATTAAAGTAGCTGAATCTACTGAGATTTTTTGACCCATCGACCAGTTCGGATGCTTGCATGCTTGTGCAGGCGTTACATTTTGCAGCTGTTCAATTGTATGATTTAAGAAAGGGCCGCCCGATGCGGTCAGCAAAATACGGGAAACCCCCATTTTAGGCTGGCCATTGCGTTCAGCTTGAAAGTACCCATCAGGCAGGCATTGAAAGATCGCATTATGTTCAGAATCTACTGGCAGCAAAGCAGCATGGTGATCTTTTGCCGCCTGCATCATGATATCGCCAGACATGACCAGCGCTTCTTTATTGGCTAAAAGCACCCGCTTGCCCGCCTTCACCGCGGCCAAAGTCGGCAGCAAACCCGCAGCGCCCACAATCGCCGCCATCACCACATCTACTTGCGGATGTTCAGACACAGCTATCAATCCAGCTTCGCCATGCAGAATTTCAATCTCTGTTAAACCGTCTTGAATCAACAGCTGATGCAGCTCATCTACTTTATGCGATGGCACAACAGCGATTTTCGGTCGGTACTGTTTGCAAATTTCTGCCAATTCTACAATTCTGCTATGCGCTGTGACTGCAAAAACGGAATACTCTTCTGAGTGGCTGTCCAAAATTTTGAGGGTACTTTGACCAATGGAACCTGTGACGCCCAATATGCAAACAGACTGTGACATCTATAAATCTACACCTATAAGTTTTAAAACATATACGCCTGCTGCAAAAATTGGCGCAGCAGCAAGCAATGAATCAATACGGTCAAGCACGCCGCCATGGCCTGGCAAAATTCGGCCTGAGTCTTTAATGCCGGCGCGGCGTTTAATCATTGATTCAAATAAATCACCCAATACTGAGCTGAATACCGTAATGACTGAAAGAATAAGAAAAAGAACATGCTCGGCTAAACTTAAATCCAAGTAAAGCACTTCAACAGCAATCACAATGACCATGGCCGTTGCAATACCGCCATATAAGCCTTCTACAGATTTATTCGGGCTGACATCTGGCGCAAGTTTTTTCTTGCCCAATTTACGCCCAACAAAATATGCACCGCTGTCTGCGCCCCAAACCAGCAGAAACAGGTACATCAGCCACCACGGGGAACTTTGCCAAACAGCAAATATCGCCGTAACGGCTGCAGAAACTAGAATTAAGCCAATATATTTTAATGAGTTATTATACCAGCTGTCATAGTCAGGATATGACTTCACCCAATAAACACTTAAGATCCATGTGAAAATAGAGGCGATCCACAACAGCAATGCAAAATCGCTGTACTGCAAAGCCAATGCAGATAAAACTGCAGTCACCAACCCATAACCCCAGGCAAACGGTTTAATTACATTTTTTGATTTTCTAGGCATGAGTTTAAACCACTCATATCCAGCAACCCCTGCTGCAATGATCATCAGCATATACATTGGATAATGTGACTGCGCAGCAAACATACAGCTCAGTACAACTGCGACCAAAACCAATGCGGTAATAATCCGCTCTAACATTTATTAATTCTCAAGTTGCTCTTGTTGAACTTGCTCTGAAGTTTTACCAAAGCGGCGTTCGCGCCCTGCAAAGACAGAAAAGGCATCATCCAATTCTTCAATGGTAAATTCAGGCCACAATGTTTCCGTAAAGTACAGCTCAGCATAAGCCGCCTGCCACAACAGAAAATTTGAAAGCCTAAAATCACCGCCTGTACGAATTAACAAATCCACAGCCGGCAGGTCATTCAAGCTGACATATTGACCAAACAGGTCTACATCAATTGTTTCAATATCTATTTTTTTACTGAGGACTTCTGCCGCAATCTTTTTTGCAGCCTGCGCCATATCCCACATTCCGCCATAACTGATCGCGATCGTTAAAGTCATGCTTGTGAACTTAGCAGTACTTTCTTCGGCATGCAACATTAAGTCACAAAGCTCCGCTGACAACCGTGAGCGGTCACCAATAAAACGCAAAGCGATATTAAATTCTTCCATGCGCGGCAATTGCTCACGAATGGTCTCTTCAAGCAGCTTCATCAGCAAATCGACTTCAAACTGAGGCCGATTCCAATTTTCACTTGAAAAGGCGAAAACAGTTAAAGCTTGAATATGATGTGAACGGCAATGCTCAACGATTGGATCCAGGACACTTTTACCTTCACGGTGCCCATCGCCTTTCTGCATTTGATTTTTTTTGGCAAAACGATTGTTGCCATCCATGATGATGGCAACATGTTTTGGAAGACAGGAAGTTTCTTCAGTTGAAGTCATTAAAGCTTAGACCTTCAACAATTCAGCTTCTTTAGCAGCTAAACGCTTATCAACTTCTGCAACAAATTTATCCGTGATTTTTTGAATGTCATCACTTGCACGGCGCTCATCATCTTCAGAAATTTCTTTTTCTTTCAACAATGCTTTGATATCGCCAAGCACGTCACGGCGGATGTTGCGGATTGCAACTTTAGCATTTTCAGCTTCATTACGCGCAACTTTCTGCATATCGCGGCGTGTTTCCTCAGTCAATGCAGCCATTGGCACTCGGATCGCATCCGCAGTAATTGGGTTTAGGCCCAAGTCTGATTCACGGATAGCTTTATCAATTGCAGCGACCATTGTGCGTTCAAACGGCTGAACCAGAAGTGTGCGTGAGTCTTCAACACCCACGTTCGCTACTTGGTTTAATGGCACGTCTGAACCATAGTAAGGAACCATCACACCATTTAAGATAGATGGGTGCGCACGGCCTGTACGTACTTTAGCAAAACCATGTTCTAAAGACTCTAAAGTCTTATTCATACGGTCTTCGCTGTCTTTTTTAAGATCGTTAATCATGTGATCTTCCTTACTTAATTTTAAAAGATGTAATTTACAAAATAGTTTGCAGTATAAAACGCTTTCAGGCTCACGTCATTATTTGGTAACGTGAGTACCCTCTTTTTCGCCCATAACAACAGAAAGCAATGAACCGTTCTTATTCATATCAAATACTTGAAGCGGCACATTGTGATCACGGCATAAGCAAATTGCGGTTAAATCCATTACACCCAGCTTTTCATCAAGCACTTGGTCAAACGTTAATGTGTCATATTTAACAGCATCATCGTACTTGCTTGGGTCTTTGTTATACACACCGTCAACTTTTGTCGCTTTCAAGATCAAGTTCGCTTCAATTTCAATACCGCGCAGGCAAGCTGCTGTATCCGTAGTAAAGAATGGGTTGCCTGTACCTGCAACAAACACACACACTTCACCCTGAGTTAAATGACGGATCGCATCACGGCTCGAATATGATTCAACGACCGCGCCAATCGGCAAAGCAGACATCAAACGGGTTTTGATGTTGCGGCGGACTAAAGCGTCACGCAGCGCCAAGCCATTCATCACTGTTGCCAGCATACCCATTTGGTCGCCAGTTACACGACCAACCAAGCCGTCTTGCTGCAGCTGACTGCCGCGGTACAAGTTGCCGCCGCCCACAACAATACCCACTTGAACGCCCAAACCGACTAAATGCGCAATAGCCAAAGACATTTGATCGAGCACTTGCGCATCGATACCCATCTCTTTGTTGCCTGCAAGCGCTTCGCCTGACAATTTCAGCAAAATGCGTTCATAACGCGGTTTTTTTGAGTCCATCATCTAAAATACCTATATCTAATCTAAAATTTTATTCGTATATACTGCTTTAAGCAGATTTAATGCGGATCAGCTTGGCAAACAAGTCATACTCATCTGCATCAGTAATTTCAACTTCCAGCAAATCACCGGCTTTAATTTGCGATTTATCGATATCTTCGACAAAAACATTGCCGTCAATTTCTGGCGCATCTGCATAAGAACGCGCAACAGCCACCGGAAACTCTTCTTCAAAATCATCAACCAGCACCGTCATGGTTTGACCAATGCGCTTTTGCAGCTTCGCCGCAGAAATAGCCTGTTGCACTTCCATAAAGCGTTCATAGCGCTCTTGCTTAACGTCTTCGGGCACATGATCCGGCAAATCGTTGGCTGTTGCGCCTTCAACTGGAGAATAGGTAAAGCAGCCCACACGGTCCAGCTGCGCCTCTTTCAGCCAATCCAGCAGCATTTGGAAATCTTCTTCAGTTTCACCTGGAAAGCCAACCACAAAGGTAGAACGGATGACTAAATCCGGACATTTTTCACGCCATACTTTTAAACGATCCAATGTATTTTCACTGTGAGCTGGTCGCTTCATCAATTTTAAAATGCGCGGACTGGCGTGTTGAAAAGGAATGTCTAAATATGGCAGAATTTTACCCTGCGCCATCAAATCAATCACTGCATCCACATGCGGATACGGATAGACATAATGCAAACGCACCCAGATACCCAGCTGACCCAATGCTTCACACATATCGTAAAACTTGGTTTTTACTGGCTGGCCATTCCAAAAATCCAGTTTGTATTTAGTATCTACGCCATAAGCAGAAGTATCTTGGGAGATTACGAGTACTTCTTTTACTCCGGCTTTTTTCAGCGCCTGCGCTTCACTCAGCACAGAACCAACTGGGCGTGACACCAAATCACCGCGCATGCTTGGAATAATGCAGAATGTGCAGCGGTGGTTGCAGCCTTCTGATATTTTCAAATATGCATAATGTTTTGGCGTCAGGCGAATGCCGTGATCCGGAACTAAATCGATAAATGGATTATGTTTTGGCGGTTCTGGAACATACTCACGTACTGCTTCCATAACTTCTTGATATGCCGCTGCCCCTGTTACTTTTAAAACATTTGGGTGCATTTGGCGAATTTTGTCTTCATCTTTACCTAAACAGCCGGTCACAATTACGCGGCCGTTTGAGCTCATGGCTTCGCCAATCGCATCTAAAGACTCTTGCACTGCAGATTCAATAAAACCGCAGGTGTTTACAACAACTAAATCTGCACCATCATAATCTGATGCAACATCATAACCTTCAGTCTTCAACTGAGTTAAAATTCGTTCGGAATCTACCAATGCCTTAGGACAACCTAAAGAAACAAAACCGACTTTGGGGGATTTCATGAATCTGCGCTCCACTAGAATCCGCGTATTGTATGTCTTTTCGTATCATAAAAACAGGTAGAATCATCACTCTTTACACCACGCACTAAAATAATGCTATAAATTCACCCACATAATATTCAGCGCACCATTTTGGGACATTATTTATTTACAGTCCTCACCAAATCCGCTATACATTTTTAAATCAGTCCACTTTCAGCGCATTTTTCAAAACAAGCACCAAAACTTAGTCATTTTTATAAAAGTTGGCGTGTATTTTGCATCATATCAGGCCTTATGAGATTAAACCGCCCGATTTATGAAGATGCCATTGCGCTATTTTAATACAGGAAACCATCGCTAATGGATCATCCTATCGCTATCGATTACCGCTTGCTGGTCGACAATTTAACCACAGCCATTTTACTGGTCGATAGCAATTTGAACATATTTTATCTTAACTCTGCATGCGAAGCGCTGTTTGATATCAGCCTGCTGCGCGCCTCAGGCATGCCGGTGCTGAATCTGCTGCACATGCCAAATGATGAATTCAACACTGAAGAAGCGCTCAAAAACACATTGCACTCCGGTCAGCACTACACCCGCCGAGAAGCCACCATCAATGTCAATTTCAAAGACATTCATGTGGACTATACCGCTTCACAGCTGAATTCAGGAAAGCCTTACCACCCGCTGCTATTGATTGAGTTAAATCAAATTGACCGCATGCTGAAAATATCAAAAGAAGAAAACCTGATTCAGCAGCATCAAGTTGCCCGCCAGCTGATTCGCGGCGTAGCGCATGAAATTAAAAACCCTTTAGGCGGTATCCGCGGCGCCACACAGCTTTTAGCGCGCAGCCTGAATGATCCGAAATACAGTGAATTCACCGATATCATCATCAGCGAAGTCGACCGCCTGCGTAATTTAGCCGATACCATGCTCGGTTCGCGCCAGCTGCCAAGCTATGAACCGGTCAATGTGCATGAGCCGCTAGAACGGGTACGCGCGCTGATTGTCAATCAAACCAAAAAGAAGATAAAAATCACCCGTGACTACGACTTGTCACTGCCAGACGTATTGGCGGACCGCGATCAGTTGATTCAAGTCATGCTGAACATCAGTGTCAATGCCGTGCAAGCCATGACTGAAAATAAAGAATTTTTTATAGATCATCAGCCGGAACTCGTTCTGAGAACCCGCATTCAGCGCCTTGTGACCATCAATGGCGTCCTGCAGCGCTCGGCAGTGCGCATTGACATTGAAGACAATGGGCCTGGTGTTCCCGAAGAAATCCTTGAATCAGTGTTCTACCCGCTCGTGACAGGCCGCGCAAAAGGAACAGGCTTAGGATTAAGCATTGCGCAAAACATTATGCATCAACATAACGGAATGATTGAATGTCAATCAGTTCCTGGAAAAACAGTATTTAGCTTATATTTACCTTGGGAGTCAGACCATGTCGCGAAATAAAATATGGGTAATTGATGATGACCGCGCCATGCGATGGGTGCTGGAAAAAACATTCAAAGAAGAAGGTTTTGATGTCACCAGTTTTGAAGAAGCCCAATCTGCGCTTGATCAGCTGAGTACAGATGCGCCGGATGTGATTCTAACGGACATCCGTATGCCGGGCATTGATGGCTTAACCTTCCTTGGCAAAGTCAAAGCCAACTATCCCGATTTGCCCGTCATCATTATGACCGCTCATTCAGATCTAGAATCTGCGGTTTCCAGCTACCAAACTGGCGCTTTTGAATACCTGCCTAAGCCGTTTGATATTGACGAAGCTTTGGCTTTAGTGAACCGCGCCATTTTACATATTGCCAAACTGCAGCAGCAGGAATCGGCAAAAACCGCTCCGCCAATTCAATCGACAGAAATTATCGGTGAATCGCCTGCTATGCAGGAAGTGTTCCGCGCGATTGGCCGCCTCTCTCAATCGCACATCACGGTATTGATTAATGGCGAATCCGGCACTGGCAAAGAATTGGTCGCGCATGCACTGCACCGTCACTCTCCGCGCAGCAGCAAGCCTTTTATTGCGCTGAATATGGCGGCCATTCCTAAAGACCTGATCGAAACAGAATTGTTTGGTCATGAAAAAGGCGCGTTTACAGGCGCCAACACTCAACGCCAAGGCCGTTTTGAACAAGCCAATGGCGGCACGCTGTTTTTGGATGAAATTGGCGACATGCCTTTTGAAACGCAAACGCGCTTGCTGCGTGTATTGGCCGATGGCGAGTTCTACCGCGTAGGCGGACATATTCCTGTAAAGGTAGATGTGCGTATTGTGGCAGCAACGCATCAGGATTTGGAAAAGCTGGTGCACGAAGGCCGTTTCCGTGAAGACTTGTATCACCGTTTAAATGTGATCCGCATTCACATTCCAAAACTGGCGCACCGCAGTGAAGACATCCCAATGCTTGCTCAGCACTTCTTGGCCCGCGCTGGCAAAGAACTCGGTGTCAGCCCTAAAATTTTACGCCCTGAAACTCAGGAATACATGCAGAAATTGCCATGGCAAGGCAATGTGCGCCAATTGGAAAACACTTGCCGCTGGCTAACAGTCATGATCACTGGCCGCGAAGTGTATCCTGAAGATTTACCTTCTGAATTAAAGCAAATTCCAATTCATCAAAGCGGTGAAGGCGCTCAAGCACCGCAAACCATTGACCGTGTTTCCATCCATCATTGGGATGAAATGCTTGGTCTATGGGCAATACAAAAACTAAAAAATGGCGAGATGAAAATTCTTGATATTGCCACGCCAATGTTCGAACGCACCCTGATTAATGCGGCGCTGCAGCAAACCCGCGGCCGCAAGCGTCACGCTGCAGAACTTCTAGGCTGGGGACGCAACACACTGACCCGCAAGCTGAAAGAACTGGGCATGGACAGTACGGAAGATGATATTGAAGAAGAGTTAGAAGGTTAATACCTTTTCGCTTCACATAAAAGGCCAGTCAAATGACTGGCTTTTTTACAATACGGTCTAGCACCATTTTATATAGTAAAACCGATATAGCGTGAATAACCATCAACCCCCAAATCTGACTGATAAATCGTGAATTCAGGATATTGCGCCGCCGTTAATTCCGCAATCACGCTGACCTGATCATCATTGGCATGCAGGTCATCCACTGTACGGCGCATAGTTTGCTCAAACTCATCTGTAATGTATTCAAAGCCAATATCCATAGCAATAAAGAGTGTATGCTCACAAGGCTGTACATATTGTTCTTCAGCCCAGTTAATTACTTGCTGCCGGCAATGCGGACACTGAATATTATCTGTTGCCTGTATATCAAGCTGAACCAATTGATAAGCCATAAAATCACATTTTCAAAAAAACTGCCGTAGTGTATCAAAAAACTTTAAAAAGAATCAGCAGGTAAAACCGCATCTTAAAACGCAAAAAAGGAAGCCTGAGCTTCCTTTTTATCTGAATAAATCACATCAGCTTATTTCTTGCTCGCCTTATAAGCAGATAAAGCAGCTACAGCAATCGCTGACAATACAATACCCGGCGCGCTGGCAACCAAAATACCGGTTGTACCCAAACCTAAGGCCAAGATTTTGCCTGTCAGCAATGGACCAGTCATTGCACCTAAACGGCCCAGAGAAATTGCACTGCCTACACCCGTAACTTTACCTGCTGGGCTGTAGAAAATTGGTGAAATACCGTAAAGAATAGATTGACCGCCTGTAGAGAAAATACCGCCAATTAAGCCTGCAAAGATCAGCAATGGAATTGATTTTGTAGTGAATAGAATCAATACCGCAATAAATAGACCTGTATAGATGATCACAGCCATTTGCCATAGTTTTAAGCGGTCAAGCAGGTAACCTAAGCCAAGCGTACCAATCACCGCACCCACTTGGAAAATCAGCATAATCATAAATGCTTGAGGTTTTTCTAAGCCTTGCTCCATAAGCAAGTTTGGCAGCCAGCTGATTAAGATGTAGTTCACCATCAAAGTAAAGAAGAAGCTCACCCAAAGTGGAAGCGTATATTTGTAGCGGCTTTCTGCAAATAATACTTGTGCCATTGGCGGTACAGCTTCAGTTGCTACTGATTCCACTTTTTCCGTGCGCTTATCTTTTAAGATCATTGCCATGAACGGAATCAACAGCAGTGGGGTTAAACCGCCAATCAAAAACAGCGTATGCCATGAAATATCTTTAAAGATAATAGCCAAGCCTGCAACAAAAATTGCACCGACCGGCAAGCCGCAGTACATCAAGCTATTAAGCTTACCTCGGTTTGCTTCGGTTGCTTCATCACCCACTACTGAAATCATAGTTGGCATTGCGGCGCCTAAACCCAGACCAGTAAAGAAGCGCGCAATATAAAGCACTTCTACGCTTGGCGCCAAAGCGGTTAAAGACATGAATACGCCAAAAATTGCAATTGAAAGCATCAGTACTTTCTTTTGCCCTAAATAATCCGCTACACGGCCACCAAAAAATGCGCCGAACAGCATGCCAAATACACCTAGGCTAAATACATAGCCCATTTGAACTTGATCTAATGAAAATGTCGCCGCGATTCCTTTTGCCGCGATTCCAGGCGCTTGAAGGTCAAAACCTTCAAAGAATGCGACCCAGAAACACAAAAATACCGTTAAAAATTTTTGCATTTTTCCAGTTTGTACTTGTGCCATGACCTAACTCCATCCGTAGTACACAGGCTGCCCTACGCGGCCTGCCTGCGCATTTTGAGATGAATCTTCAGCAATAAACACCACTACAATGGTCGGATTAAAGCTGAACTCATAAGCAATAATTAACACAATCTATAACTAAAAGGTTGCATATCAATATCATTTAAGTCTTAATATTTAATTTTATCATTAAAAAACAAAAACTTAATAAATTTAAAGCTTATAGCTATACAACCATAATTAAAAACAATCATAGTTGGATTTTCAGATCATTTCTGCCAGAACTTCCATTTACTGCGCTTTGGCTGTTTAGCTTCGATTCTAACCAAGCCCTCCAACGCATCCTCATTCATCCCGTTATACATCTTTAAATATTCAGGATTTAACTCAGCATTCACATATTCAGGCCAAATACTTTCAGCGGGACGGCGCAATGATCGCGCATACCATTTTTTCGCTACATTTAAATCTTTATTGAAATAAAGTCCCTTTTCGTACATAAAACCAATTTTGGCTTCTGCGTACTGATCTTTTTGATCCGCAGCCTTTTGAATCCAATAAGCCGCCTCTTCATAATTAATGTCTGTATAAAAGCCATTTAAATACCAATATCCAAGCTGATACTGCGCAGCCCGATCACCCCTATTGGCTTTTAATTGGTACAATTGAAAAAAGAGCTTTTGCACTTCGGGCATTTCATTATTTTGCAGATATTGGCTAATTTTGTTTGCCTGCTCTGCAATTTGTTCAATGGTATAATTTTTCGGGCTTTTCAAAATTTCCTTGGCTTTTTGCAATGGATTGTCGTTATCAAAAGAGGACAACAAAGCCATGGCTTCCGCCTGCATTTCAGCAATACCATCAACACGCGAATCAATAACGATATTTAAATGCATTTTTGCTTTATCAAAATCTTGTGCTACACCTCGGCCCTCAGCATACATTCTGCCTAAACTTAAATCAGCAGCTATTACTTCACCTGCAACTTGCTGATACAGTGCAACAGCCATATCCAGATCTTGAGACACACCCAAGCCATTTTCATATTTATCGGCTAAATTGTTTGTAGCAACTGGATTGCCTAGGTCAGAAGATTTTTGATACCAATAGACTGCTTGCTCATAATCTTGTGCAGTGCCTATTCCATCCTGATACATCCAAGCTAAATGATAATAAGCATTTGCTAAGGGAGCTCTTTCCGTTTCAGGCGCCTGACTGGCAATTCGGTGATATAGATATAATGCTTTTGCTGGATGAATCACATGTTCTTTGACTATTCCATAATTCGGATAGGAAGGATGCACCAAAAAACATTTCAAAGCACCAAATCGATAATATCCTGCAAGACCCAAAGTTGCGGCCCAACATCCTTCTAAAGAAGACTGCTCCAGCAGTTGTAGACTTTTAGCCAAATTCTGCTCAACACCATGACCGTGCGCATAACAGCCCGCCAACTGGTATAAAGCAATACTGTCTTTTTTAACAGCCGCCTCTCGATACCACTTAAAGCTTCCCTCCAAACTTTTATTTAAGATACCGCCAATAAACAACTGCTGTCCCAATTGACACATTGCTGGGGTATAGCCTGACTGCGCAGACTTACGCAATAGATCAATGTAGGTTTGAAACTCACGCTGTTGATATGCTTTATCAGCCAAGCAGTATTGATAAATTCCACGATATTGATCTGCTTTTTGTTGAATCCTCCGCGCAATCAATTCTCCATGCCCTGATTGCCATCCCTCAAAAGCCTCAATTCTTTCAACAAGACCTAAGCTCTTAGATACATTACACAAAGGCAAGAACCATCGAGTTATCGAATATAAACCCGGTACATCTTTCATTGGTACAGGTTCAGAAGTTGCTTCTGGTTCATTTGGCCGTTTCAACGCTCTGAGCATCAACATCGGCGATTCTGCAGAAAGCGGCATTAAATTAACCCCGACTACTTCGCCATCATTGGTTTTAGCAACTTCCCAAACTTTCATTATAGGCTGGTCAAATTGATAGAACTCTCCACTTTGATTCAAGCAAATTACGACATCATTCGCACGAATTTCTTCCCCAGTTACATAATTCAAGGCCATATTTTTCTCAATTTTTATTCTACACCCTAAATCATAGCCAAAAAAAATCCCGCATCAAGCGGGATTTTTCTATAAAACTTTAAATTTTAAGCAGATTTTTTCGCTTGGTTATTTTTACGAATCGTAATCATCACCAATTGAACAGCCGCAGGCGTAACACCCGGAATACGGCTTGCCTGAGCAAGTGTTTCTGGACGCACATTATTCAGCTTTAATGTAATTTCACGAGAAAGACCCGAAACCACATCGTAATTAAAGTCTTCTGGAATACGTGTGTCTTCCAAACGCTTCATTTGCGCAACGTCTTCTTGCTGACGGTTAATATAACCTGCATATTTCACAGCAATTTCAATTTGCTCACCAACAAATGCTGAAACTTCTGAACCCGTCAATTCAGCAATTTGAGAGAAATTGATATTTGGACGTTTTAACAAATCAATTGCATTGGTTTCTTTAGACAGATCATCGCCTGTCATTTCAACGAATTTCTTACCTAATGGATTGTTTGGAGCAGCCCATAGATGCTGTAAACGGCCTTTTTCAGTTTCTACCGCTTCCATTTTTTGGCAGAACGAATCCCAACGCGCATCATCTACCAGACCCATTTCACGGCCAATAGCAGTTAAACGCTGATCTGCATTGTCTTCACGCAACATCAAACGGTATTCCGCACGTGAGGTAAACATACGGTACGGTTCTTTAGTGCCCAAAGTAATCAGGTCGTCAACCAATACCCCCATGTACGCTTCATCACGCTTAGGTGTCCATTGTTCTTGATCCCACGCACGGCGCGCAGCGTTCAAACCTGCAAGCAAGCCTTGCGCACCCGCTTCTTCATAACCAGTCGTACCGTTAATTTGACCTGCAAAATACAAGTTATTAATCGATTTGGTTTCTAAAGAGAATTTCAAAGATTGCGGGTTGAAATAATCGTATTCAATTGCATAGCCTGGACGCAAAATGTGCGCATTTTCCATACCACGGATTGAGCGAACCAATTCAAACTGCACATCAAATGGAAGTGAAGTTGAAATACCGTTTGGATAAAGCTCATGTGTATCCAAACCTTCTGGCTCTAGGAACACTTGATGCGAATCTTTATCTGCAAATTTATGAATCTTGTCTTCAATTGATGGGCAGTAACGCGGCCCCACACCTTCAATTACACCTGTATACATTGGTGAACGGTCTAAGCCGCCACGAATAATGTCATGTGTGCGCTCATTGGTGTGGGTAATGTAGCAATTTACCTGCTCAGGATGCATAGACGCATCACCCATGAATGACATGGTTGGCGACGGGAAATCACCCGGCTGCGGTGTCATTACAGAGAAATCTACAGAACGCGCATCAATACGCGGCGGTGTACCCGTTTTTAAACGGCCCACAGGCAAGTTCAATTCACGCAGGCGCGCAGCCAATGAAATTGAAGGTGGATCACCTGCACGGCCGCCTGAAGCATTGTTCAAACCTACGTGAATTACACCGCCAAGGAATGTGCCTGTGGTTAACACAACGGTTTTCGCATCAAAGCGGATACCCATTTGCGTTACCACACCTTTTACGGTATCACCTTCAACAATGAGGTCGTCTGCGGCTTGCTGGAAAATATCCAGATTCGCTTGGTTTTCTAAAGTCTCGCGGATTGCCGCTTTATAACGGATACGGTCCGCTTGCGCACGTGTTGCGCGTACAGCTGCGCCTTTACGTGAGTTCAAAATACGGAATTGAATACCGCCCTTATCGGCCGCCAATGCCATAGCGCCGCCCAAGGCGTCAATTTCACGCACAAGGTGCGACTTGCCAATACCACCAATGGCTGGGTTGCAGCTCATCTGCCCTAAAGTCTCAATGTTATGAGTAAGGAGTAAAGTCTGTCGACCCATACGTGCCGCAGCAAGCGCCGCTTCTGTACCCGCGTGACCGCCGCCGATAACAATGACATCGTAAACTTTAGGATAATGCATAGTGGTATTGAGAGAATTAAAAAATGGATAACCAAAGATTATAGCAAAAGTTCAGCCATAAGTTGACAGAATAAGTCAATTTTCTTGCTATTCGCTATCACAGCGCCTCCATAGAGGCAATCATTTGTTATACATAATTGCATAACTCATCAAAATGAAACAATTTTAAAGTAAAAATTACCTGATCGATATTGCATTATTTTGGTTATTTTTTATGCTTTTATATGATCCCATGAGAAACCACATAAGGACAACAATCATGAAGAAGAACTTTATTCTGTCATCGATTCTCTGCGGTTTATGTTTGGCGCCATTTGCCGCTTCGGCCAATGATAAAGTTGAAACAGTTTACAATCCTCAAAAATACCAGCAAGTCTGTAAAGGCAAATCCCAAGGTGCACCAGTAAGCTTTGCCTATCGAGGAATTATCTGGAACGGCACTTGCGAGCCTCAATTCTTTGCTTCAGGCAAACATGCCATGATTAAAGGCGATGAGCCCGAATTATACAACACCTGCTCCAGCGCTTCAGGCGCTGCATCAGTCACAATCGGCGGCACAGAAGTAAAGGGTAAATGCGCTCTGGGCTTTATGGCGCCCCGCCCTAAATAACCACTTATCCATAAACAGCTAACGAATGTTAACTGTTTCAAAAAGCGGGAGAAAATGTTTAATTTTCACCCGCTTTTATTTATTGCTAATTTAAAAAACTTGGTTACACTCAAAAAACATACAGAAGGACAAAAACAAAAAAGGATATTCCATGGATTCGGGGTTATTTGCTTTTTTCCTGCCGACCACGCTGGCTCTCATGATGATGGGCCTAGGCTTAGAGCTTTCAGTTAAAGATTTCATGCGTGTGGGGCGCTATCCCAAGGCTATTTTTTTAGCGCTTTTTACCCAGCAGATTATACTTGTTGGCATTGCTTTTTTGATCTGCAAAATGCTGAATTTACCGCCGCTGCTGTCCGTTGGCTTAATGTTGCTCGCTGCATCGCCCGGCGGCCCAACCGCCAACCTCTTCAGCTACATCTATAAAGGCGATGTTGCACTTAATATTACATTGACTGCAATCAACTCTGTGATCTGCACATTCACTTTGCCATTTATCGTGAATTTATCCATTATCTATTTTTTAGGTGACAACCAAACCATTGGCATGCCCATTGAAAAAATTGCACATGTCTTTTTAATTATTTTTGTCCCCGTCAGCATTGGCATGCTCCTCCGCTATGCTGTGCCTACCCTCAGCTATCAGCTGACCCGGCCAATGCGCCTGATTTCAATTTTCTTTTTATTTTTTATTTTTCTCTATGCGCTTTTCAGGGAGAAATCAAATATCGTTCTGTATTTTGCCGATGTTGGCCTAGCAACTGGAATTTTCTGTTTTACCAGCCTATTTCTTGGATATTCCATTCCAAATTTTGCCAAAATCCCTGAACGTCAAGCGCGTGCCTGCACATTTGAAATCGGCATTCACAACACTGCGATTTCACTCACGATTGCGCTGTCCGTGCTATCCAACACCACCATTGCAATCCCAGCTGGGGTATACACAATTTTCATGTATGTTTTTGTTATGTTTTTTGGATTTATCCTAACGCGCAAAAATAATCATTTAATGACAGCTTCCAATACGCCAAAAATTTAGTTTCCACTTAAAACAACACGGATAAAGAGAATAACTGCCAATTTAATCAAGGAGTGAACAGATGGATTCTGGAATCATCACCATTATGCTGCCGCTAGCCTTGGCCTTCATCATGATTGGCCTTGGCTTAGAACTCACGCCTAAAGATTTCGCACGGGTTACCAAACACCCTAAAGCTGTACTGATCGCATTATTCTGCCAACTCATTCTGCTGGTGGGCATTGCTTATGCACTCTGCAAGGTTTTTGCCTTAGAGCCCTTATTGGCAGTAGGCCTGATGCTGCTGGCAGCCTCACCAGGCGGCAGCACAGCCAATTTATTCAGCTACCTGTTTAAGGGGGATTTAGCATTAAATATTACGTTAACCGCAATTAACTCTGTCATCGCTGCACTGACCTTGCCTTTAATCGTCAATTTTTCAATTATGCATTTCATGCAGGAAGGACAACAAATCAGCCTGCAGTTTTCCAAAATCCTGCAAGTATTCGGCATTATCATCATTCCTGTTTGCATCGGCATGCTGATCCGCCATTATGCGCCCGCACTCACTCACAAACTCAACAAACCCCTGCGGATTTTTGCCGTTATCTTTCTCATCTTAATCATTATTGGCGCAGTCTTCAGTGAACGGCAAAACATTGCGAACTATTTAGGTCAAGTTGGCGCCGCCACTGCAATCTTTTGCATCTGCAGCCTATGCATCGGATATTTCATCCCGCGCATATTCAACATTAACAGCGCGCAAGCCAGAGCCTGCGCATTTGAGATCGGCATCCACAACAGCACACTGGCAATGACGATTGCACTCACTGTGATGTCCAGCGCGACTGCCGCCATGCCTGCCGCCGTATATTCCATCTTTATGTACATTTTTGCTGCAGTCTTTGGCACACTGATCAGCAGATATGCCCCCTTAAGCGCAGAATCACCAGAAACAGCAAATTAAACCCTCAAGCCTTCGACACAAGAACACCCGATAAGGATGCCAAGGCATCCTTTATTTTTGCACGAATGAAATAAGTTATAGGCGCCGCATAACGAGTTCCGCTACAATAGCTTTTTACATAACAAATTTAGGTTTTTGCCGTGAAGTGGTTACAAATTCATATTACTGTTGATCAAGCGCAAGTCGATTACACTGAAACCCTGCTCAGCTCTTTAGGCGCAGTGAGTGTAACTTTGGACGACGCTGAGAATCAGGAACTGCTGGAACCGCTTCCAGGTGAGACGCCGCTATGGAATAAAGTTATTGTGACGGGCATCTACGCGCAGGAAGATGATGAAGAAATTGATGTAGCAGCCTTAGAAACCTTTATTAAAGCTCAATTGCCTGATGCGCCAATGCGCAGTGAGTTTATTGAAGATCAGGAATGGGAACGCACATGGATGGACGCCTATGAGCCAATCCAAATTGCTGAGAAATACTGGATTGTTCCTGAATGGATGGAAGCGCCTGAAGCGGATGCAGTAAACATTAAGCTTGATCCAGGCTTGGCCTTCGGCACAGGCAACCACGCGTCTACATTTCTTTGCCTGCAGTGGCTAGGCCAAACGGATGTTAAAGATAAGGTTGTCATCGACTATGGATGCGGTTCAGGCATTTTAGGCGTTGCCGCATTGCTGCTAGGCGCTAAAAAAGTCTACGCAACAGATATTGACCCGCAAGCAGTGCATGCAACACAGCAAAATGCCGAACTCAATGGCGTGCTGGATAAACTTTATGTCGGCCTTCCTGAAGAATTCAATGCGGAGTTTAAAGGCCAGCAAGCAGATGTGCTGCTTGCAAACATTTTGGCAGGACCGCTGATGTCGCTTGCGCCTGAATTCTCAACTTTAATTAAATCTGCGGGTGAGTTCGCATTAGCGGGTGTAATTAAAGAGCAAGTTGATGATGTTTCTCGTGTTTATTCTGAATTTTTTGATATATTAGATGTTCAGGAACGTGAAGAACACTGGTGCCGAATCTCAGGTAAGCGCCAATCGCATTAACCGATTTACTTAAACACTTATGAGCAATAAACAGACATTCTGCCCGACTTGCGCTACAACTTATAAAGTAACTGTTGCTCAGCTGACTATGGCGCAGGGCATGGTTTGTTGCCCCAAGTGTTCCACATCGTTTAATGCGCTCAGCTATTTAGTCGCAGCCAAGGCTTTAATGCCTGAGGCTGCGGCAGCATTAGAGCTGCGCGACCCAAACATCCAATTTGAGTCTCAAGCCATCGACATCTCTAAGCTTAATTTGCAGAATGAACTGCAGAGCGCAGCTGAACAGCCCCGCAAGCTTCTGGATCTTTTTGAAGATAAAGTCGAAAACTCAAATATTGACCTGAAAACTTATCTGAACAATCTAAACTATTTCAGCACAGAACCTATAGGCAACTTCCCTGCGCTGAATTGGTCTGAAAAAGCAGACACCGAATCTAAACGCGGCGTTTTATATTATGCAATGTGGAGCATCATTAATATTGCATTAATCAGTACACTGCTATTTCAATTTTTCTGGTTTAATCCCCAATACTTAAAAAACAGCCCAGTCATGGCTTTCGCATTCAATGCCGCCTGCGATGTTTTTAACTGCTCTAAACTGGAAGAGCACTACAATCTTATTGCCACTAAAAAAGTTAAAGTCCGCACCATCTCCAAAAAAGAAGTCGAATTCTCCGGCCAGTTGATTAATTACCATGAACGCAGTTTAGCCTTGCCCGTTATTAAAGTTGAGCTCAAGGATAACGGTACTGTTTTTTCCACCTACACCTTGCAGCCGCAGCAATATTTAGCAGAAAGCTTATCTGGAATTCAGCGCATCCCTTCCAACAGCCCATTCAAATTCAATTTTAGACTGCCCGTCGACCGTAAAAGCTTCAATAGCTACGATTTAGAAATAATTCGGCCATAAGATTGAAAAAAACTATTAAAAATTGCAAAAAAATATAAAAAAAATGCAGTTTTCTTGCTCACTTTTTCCTAGACAATGGTATGATACGCGCCACGAAAGCTTTGCACTGCAAACTCCTCACTGATTTTTCACAACAAATATTATTCCGCAAAATGCGCATTATCCAATATTGCGTATAGAGCAGATTTTTTTGTTTGATTTTTGCCTGTAACAAATATTAATCTATTGTTACGCTTAAATTTCAATCAATCCTTTGAGTTGTGGCAAGCTAAAGCTAAATTGCAATGTCCACGTTTTAGAGCTTCTGTTTTAAGATCTAAAGCAGAGTTCATTGAATTTATAGACCACTTTTTTTATATCACTTTACCCAAGTGATAACTGATTTTTTCGGATCAATTCGCATGAATAGCAAATCTCCTATTTTTACTGCACAATCTGATGTCGCTCTTCGTATTCACGTAGACCGCGCAGTTCGTCATTACTTTGCACAGCTGCAAGGCGAACAGCCTTCTCAGGTGTATGACATGGTGCTGGCAGAAATGGAGAAACCTCTTTTATCTGTAGTTTTAGAATATACGCGTGGCAACCAGACACGCGCTGCCGAGATTCTCGGTTTAAACCGCGGGACTTTACGTAAAAAGTTAAAAGCTCACGGTTTAATGAGTGAATAAATGATAAAATGCTTGCGGCTTCCGCAGGCATTTTTTTTAACCTGTATTTGACCGATTTCTGTTTTAATCTGCACTTGAAAACTGTGACGAAGATCATGACTATTAAACGCGCTTTAATCTCTGTTTCCGATAAGACTGGTATTGTTGAATTTGCACAAAACCTTGTTGCTCTAGGGGTAGAAATTTTATCTACTGGCGGCACTTACAAATTGTTGAAAGACAATAATGTGGCTGTAGTTGAAGTTTCAGAGCATACAGGTTTCCCTGAAATGATGGACGGCCGTGTAAAAACACTGCACCCGAAAATTCATGGCGGTATCCTTGCCCGTCGCGGTCTAGATGAAGCTGTAATGGCTGAACACAATATCGATGCGATCGATTTAGTTGTTGTTAACCTTTATCCATTTGCAGCAACAGTTGCTAAACCCAACTGTTCACTTGCTGATGCAATCGAAAACATCGACATCGGCGGTCCAACAATGGTTCGCGCTGCAGCGAAAAACCATGCATCTGTAGGTATTGTGGTTAATGCTTCTGACTATGCAGCCGTTGTTGAAGAGTTAAAAGCTGAAGGCGCATTATCACATGCAACTCGTTTTGACTTAGCCGTAAAAGCATTTGAACACACTGCTCAATACGACGGTATGATTGCATCTTACTTAGGCGCTCGCGTAGGTAAAGAAGAAGGTCAGGCAGATAAATTTGCGCGTACTTTCAACACCCAATTGAATAAAGTTCAAGATTTACGTTACGGTGAAAACCCGCACCAATCTGCGGCTTTCTATGTCGAGGCAACTGCAACTGAAGCTTCTGTTTCAACTGCGAAACAGCTTCAAGGTAAAGAACTTTCTTATAACAATATCGCAGATACAGATGCAGCGCTTGAATGTGTGAAATCATTCGCCAAACCTGCTTGCGTCATAGTTAAACACGCGAATCCATGTGGCGTTGCAGTTTCTCTAGATGGCATCCAAACCGCTTATGACTTGGCTTATGCGACAGATCCAGAATCAGCTTTTGGCGGCATCATTGCATTCAACCGCGAATTGGACGTTGCAACTGCGCAAGCGATTGTAGACCGTCAATTCGTTGAAGTGATTATTGCACCAAGCATTGCAGATGGCGTTCTTGAAGTAACTGGCGCGAAGAAAAACGTCCGCGTACTTGTATGCGGTGAACTTCCAGCAATCGATGCACGTCAATCTCAGTTAGACTACAAACGTGTGAATGGCGGCTTATTGGTTCAAGACCAAGACTTAGGCATGATCACTAAAGATGATCTTAAAGTCGTGACTAAACGTGCACCGACTGAACAAGAAATCGATGACATGATCTTCGCTTGGAAAGTTGCGAAATACGTGAAATCGAATGCGATTGTTTATGCGAAAAACCGTCAAACCATTGGTGTGGGTGCAGGTCAAATGAGCCGTGTTAACTCTGCCCGTATTGCTGCAATTAAAGCTGAGCACGCTGGCTTAGTGGTTGAAGGTGCAGTAATGGCATCTGACGCATTCTTCCCATTCCGTGATGGTATTGATAACGCTGCTAAGGCAGGTATCAAATGCATTATCCAACCGGGCGGTTCTATGCGTGATGAAGAAACTATTGCTGCAGCTGACGAAGCTGGTATTGCAATGGTCTTCACTGGCATGCGTCATTTCCGTCACTAATTGATTAGAAGTCATATTTATTAATCCCCCTAAATCCCCCTTTGTAAAAAAGGGGGACTTTTCACGTAAGAAACCTTAGTTTTCATGCGTGATCCCCTTCCTTTTTTAAAGGGAGGTCGGGAGGGATTCTTTTCTTTGAGGGATTTTTAGATGAATATTTTAGTTTTGGGTAATGGCGGCCGTGAACATGCATTGGCATGGAAAATCGCGCAAGATGAAAAAGTAGCAAAAGTTTTTGTTGCTCCAGGCAATGCAGGTACTGCAACTGAAGCGAAATGTGAAAATGTTGCACTCAACATTTTAGATAACACTGCCATTATCGACTTTGCAAAAAACAACGCAGTTGATTTAGTGATTGTGGGTCCTGAAGCGCCGCTTGTAAATGGTGTGGTGGATGCTGGTCGTGCAGCGGGTCTTAAAATTTGGGGACCAACGCAGTTTGCCGCACAGCTAGAAGGCTCTAAAGCTTTTGCGAAGCACTTCTTAAAACGTCACAACATTCCAACTGCTTTCTATGATGTGTTCACAGAAGTTGAGGCCGCTAAAGCATTTGTTGAAAAAAATGGCGCGCCAATCGTGATCAAGGCCGATGGTCTTGCCGCAGGTAAAGGCGTAATCGTCGCCATGACCAATCAAGAAGCCTTTGATGCGATTGATGACATGCTGGCAGGCAACAAATTTGGCGATGCAGGTTCACGTGTTGTCATCGAAGAGTTTTTGGATGGCGAGGAAGCCTCTTTCATTTGCATGATTGATGGCGACAACATCTTGCCGATGGCGACGTCGCAAGACCACAAACGCATCTTTGAAGGTGACCAAGGCCCGAACACTGGCGGTATGGGCGCTTACTCACCTGCTCCGGTGGTAACTGCAGACGTATTTGAAAAAGCCATGAATGAAGTCATGCGCCCTACTGTTGAAGGTATGAAAAAAGATGGTCACATCTATACAGGTTTCTTATACGCAGGCTTAATGATTGATGAACAAGGTCAGCCTAAAGTGATCGAGTTCAACTGCCGTTTTGGCGACCCTGAAACTCAGCCGATTATGATGCGTTTAAAATCATCTTTAGTTGACCTTGTTGAAGCGGGTATCGCAGGCAATTTACCTGCGGAAGCTGAATGGGATGAGCGTAAGACTGTCGGTATCGTACTTGCATCAAAAGGCTACCCAGAAACGTCTAGCAATGGCGATGTGATTTCAGGTCTAGATACTGAAATGGCAGATGCGAAAGTTTTCCACGCAGGTACAAAAGCACTTGAGAGTGGTGACATTGTGACTGCTGGCGGTCGTGTTCTTTGCGTAACTGCACTTGGCAATACCATTGGTGAAGCGCAAGCAAAAGCATTAGAGCTTTGCCAAAAAGTGACTTTTGACGGTGTTCAATACCGTAAAGATATTGGTTACCGTGCAATTGCACGTGAAAATGCTTAAGTCATTTTCTGTATAATAAAAAAAACCCGCTTTGTGCGGGTTTTTTTACTTATAGAGAAAACCAAAATTTAACTTTAATAATATATTTTTCACAAAATATGTATCAAAATGTATAAAGTATCCTGAAGGAATTTTAATAAACTCATATGTCTAAAAAAAGCGAATGGGAACTAACTCCCAAACAATTACAATTAAAAAGAGAAAATCATTATGTATGGGCTAACTATTTAAAGAATTGGTCTACCGATGATTTAAATGTTTGGTATACAACAAAAAAACTCAACATAGCTTATGATAGTGTAAAAGCAATTGCCAAAGAAAAAGATTTGTATAGATCTCAATATCTTTCGAAACAACATCTAGATGTAATTTTATTTTTTTCAAAGCAATCTCCTAAAGAACTGCAAAATCTTCATAAATCTTTTTTGGATGCTTTTTTACTAATTCAAGAAATTGAAAAAACTTACTTATTGTCAAACAAAGTTGATAAAAAACTTATAGCTTATCTCGAAGCATTTAAAAGTAACACTCTAGAAAACATACATACTTCAATCGAACAAGATGTTGATATAATCCTTAGGGAACTACAAAAGCATAATTTTCAAATTTTAGAAAATCTTGAAAATATGTGTAAATTCATGAACTATTGGGGACACCAAATTGCTAGAACAACACCGTTCCGAGATAAAATACTAGCCACACAAACAAACCAAGATCTACATACCATTTATAAAGAATCATGGTGGTTTATGAGCTATATGTTTGGCATGAACATTGGAAAGAGTTTTTTCGAAACTCGAAACATCGATCATCATTGTTTACTAATTAATGAATCAGATGAGGATTTTATTACTTCAGATCACCCGATCATAAATGTCCATCCTAAAATAAATGAAAATGACCTAGTACCCCCATCTAATGAAGAAGCAGATTATTTCTATGCAATTTCACCAAAACTAGGATATATGATTAATAAATCCGATTTATTTCAAAATGGCATAAATTACGTATCAATCAATTTCGTTAAAGAAATGAATCGAAAATTGGCATTTTATGCAGACCAATACATAATTGGTAAAACTGAGATTCAATTACAAACCTATAAGAAATTAGTTGGTAAAAGACTAAAGATCATCCAAGAAATGAAAGACCAGCAAGCGATGGAATATTAAAATCTATTTAAATCAATATAATAATCCAAATAAATAGCCCATTCTTGAGCTTTTTATCCATTAATAACTTAAAAAATAAACGACTTATGCACCACAATACCTGCCCATCGCACTATCAACTACAGAAAGAGCAACTGAATCACCTGAACGGGTTACACCACCATCTGATCATTTAATGTATAGAAAGCAGCAAATTTTATCAATTGTGAGGCAAATCAACACTGAATAGAAACATCCGCTCTGGCTTTTTTGAGCCAAGCTGCAACTTTATACTCTTAGCATAAAAGCCATCTCTATTCTTCAGTTTACTATATATATCTATTTTTCATATTTAGACTGAATAAAATCTTATAAAGGAAAAAGCAACTGTTTTTATTCAAATTATCAGTTAAAGTAAAAATAATATATTGTTTTAACTGCTATTAAAAAAATCTTGTCAAACCACCTTAAGCTTTTTATTCGCTAAATACAGCGTTTTTCTTCACTATATTGCATATCCATTTATTGCTATGATATTGAAAATTTCAGATCCCGTTAAAAAGCTGTCATTCTTTAAATGGAACCATTTAACAGCTGCATTTAAAGAATCTTACCGTTTTGACTAAGATCGCATTGCATTGATAACTGGAGCATTTTAAAGTCATCTGCATTAATCAGTTGATCTGATTCAAGCTTGATTTAATCTCTCTAATGATAATTCGTAAATTTATCACCCATTTAAATTTACTAGGACGTATACATGAAAAAGCTCCTTGGCCTTGTGTTAGGCCTTTCAGTTGGCTTGGCTGGCTGCGGTAAACAAGAAGCGCCGAAAAATGATGCTGCACAGGCAGATGCAGGCAAAGAACAAGTTGTAACAATGGCTTCAACAGGTTCGGATGCTGACATCTGGCGCTACATTGCAACGCTTCCAGAAACAAAAGCTGCAGGCATTAAACTTGAAGTGAAAAACTTCACTGATTATGTGTCTATGAATACAGCTGTTGCCAATAAAGAAATCGATGTCAATGCATTCCAGTCTTATGCTTATATGGTTGCATTTAATGAAAGTAATAAAGAAAAAATTGCGCCGCTTTCTACGACATATTTAGAGCCAATGGGTCTTTATTCAAGCAACGTGAAAAAACTTGAAGACTTCAAAACTGGCGCAACCATCGCCATTCCTAACGACGGTGCGAATGAGTCGCGCGCTTTGCTTCTGCTTCAGTCTGCCGGTTTGGTTAAATTAAAAGCAGATTTTGATGCTGTTAAAGGCACGCCTGCTGATATCACTGAAAACGCAAAGAAAATCGTAATCAAGCCAGTTCAAATGGCAACTGCAGTTCGTGTTAAAGATGAAGTGGATGCTATCGTTTTAGGCAACACACTGGCCATGGAAGGTGGCTTAAACGTGTTGAAAGATGCGATTTACTACGAGCCAGTCGATCAAAGCACAAAAATGAACGTCAATATTCTTGCAGTTGCTGCTGACCGTCAAAACGACCCCGTACTGAAAAAAGTAGGTGAACTTTACCACACGGCTGCAGTTGGCAAATATGTACAAGACCACTTCGGCGGTACAAAAGTTGATGTGAATAAGCCTGTAAGCTATCTTACAGACGCAAAATAGTAATATACTCTGCATAACTAAACAGGCAAATTCACTTTGCCTGTTTTTCTTTTATCTATAGCTTCTGACGATATGATTCAATTTAAAAATATTTCAAAGCATTTTGAGCTGAAAGGCCAAACTGTTACGGCGCTGGATCAAATCAATCTGGAGATCCCGGCCGGCTGCATATTTGGCATTATCGGCTACAGCGGTGCGGGAAAAAGCACCCTTATCCGCCTAATCAATCTGCTTGAACGCCCGAGCGAAGGTCAAATCATTATCAATGATAAAGATTTCACGGCGTTGAATGCTGCTGAATTGCGTCAAGAGCGTACAAATATCGGTATGATTTTTCAGCATTTTAATTTACTGCAAACCAAAACGGTTGCAGAGAACATTGAAATGCCGTTAAAACTGCTGGGTATTTCCAAAACTGAACGCTCAAAGCGTTTAGATGAACTTTTAGAATTTATTGATTTAAAGCATAAAAAAGATGCGTTTCCAGATGAACTGTCTGGAGGACAAAAGCAGCGTGTCGGCATTGCCCGCGCATTGGCAAATCATCCTAAAATTTTGCTGTGCGATGAAGCAACTTCGGCGCTTGATCCGCAAACCACCAAGTCTGTTTTGGCTTTATTAAAGAAAATTAATGAAGAACAAGGGATTACCATTGTCATGGTAACGCATGAGATGGATGTCATTGAATCCGTTTGCGATTATGTGACTGTGATGGAACAAGGCAAAGTGATTGAAACTGGCTCTACACTGAACATTTTCAGTCAGCCGCAGCATTCAACCACCAAAACGTTTATTCAAACGGTACTTCAGCAGCAACTGCCTGTAAACATTTTGAATAATTTGGAAAATCAAAATCATAACAGTATTTACTGCTTGAAATTCCTAGGCAGTTCCGCTCAGGAAACCGTCATTCAAGCGGTGATTAAAACCTTTGATATCAGCTTGAATATTTTATTTGCCAACATGACTGAAATTAATGGTTCGGTGATTGGGCAAATGTTCATTCAGCTGCTGGGTGATGCAGAAGCAATTCAGCAGGCTGTCGCATTTCTGGAGAATAGCGGTGTAGAAGTGAGTCAGTCAGGAGTTCAAGCATGAGAGAATGGATTGTCCAATGGCTGACTGAAGTCACTGCGCCATTTTGGAAAAGCTCACTGTCTATAGATCAGTTTGTGACCGCGCTGCAGGAAACCTTTCACATGGTGTTTTTTGCCATGCTGTTTGGTTGCATCTGGGGCTTTATTCAGGCCATCATCCTGTTTGTCAGCCGCCCTGCCGGCATTCTGCCCAACCGTGTGATTTATCATGGCCTCAACCCGATTGTAAATGCTTTGCGCTCGTTGCCGTTTATCATTCTGCTGATTGCGGTGATTCCTTTAACCAAAGTTCTGGTAGGCACATCGATTGGCACATGGGCTGCAATTGTACCTTTAACCATTTATGTTGGCCCATATATTGGCCGCCTCATTGAAACTTCCCTGCTGGAAGTCAACGAAGGCATCATTGAATCAGCCCAAGCCATGGGTGCTTCGCCTTGGCAGATTATTTTCAATTTTGTTTTGCCTGAATCGCGCAGCTCACTGATTTTAAACCTCACTACAGCCACCATCAGCCTGATTGGCGCAACTGCTATGGCTGGCGCCGTCGGTGCAGGCGGTATCGGTGACTTAGCCATTTCTTACGGCTATCAGCGTTTTGACACCAGTGTGGTTATTTTAACCGTTATTGTCCTGCTTATCTTAGTGCAGCTGGTGCAAAGCTTAGGTGATTGGCTGTCAAAATTGCGTTAAGCCCATAACACCGCATTTATTTTAAAGCCCTCCTCGGAGGGTTTTTATCGTTCGAATTTTAAGGCCCTCTAAATCTGTCAGCCCATACAAATAAAGCGATTGCTTATGTGTATTCAGCAGGCATAAGCTTAAAGTTCATCAATTAAGTGTTTTTGTCCGGCAGGCCCTTTCTTCATAATAACCTAGACAATACAATCTACAGCCATAATCCCACATTGATGGGCATTTATAATTCCAGCAATTCATAGATAACAACAGGTTCATACAATGAAATATTCTTTGTGTTTAATCCCTTTTATTTTGATCTGCAATAACGCGCAAGCATCCATCGCTCCATATGACTATATCAGCAGCATAAAGGTAAACGGCATTGAACTGGCATCGCCTGTCCCCGCTTCTCAAGCAAATGCCCTTCTGAATAAAACCCCAACTCAGTTAAAATATGAATATTCAGAATGTACTGGCAATACTGAATTCTCAGCCCAAACAAAAGAAAAATATTTAAAATTTGAAATTTTTTCTGAGGATAATCCTCAGGTCAAAAATGACCAATTTTATAAAAACAAAAACTCGTTTCCCCAGCTCGGACAGACCAAAGGAAATATTTGGCTGGAATGGGATCAGGCAAATAAAATCACCGACAAGATTCAAATCGGTCAAAAAAACATAACGGCGCAATACAGCTTTCAGCAATTTAAAAAGGATTTTCCGAAGAGTGCAAAATTGGCAGAAAACAATCTCCCGGCTTATGTGATTCTGCTCCCGCCTTCAGTTCTTAAATCCGCTTTAAAAACACCAGAAGACTATGATTTACCCTACATTGGAAACTTAGCATTCACATTCAAAAATGGCAAACTGGTGAAATTCTTGATTAACCAAGGCATTGCTTGCTAACACGGGCCAGTCCAGCGCGTTTATTGAACCTGCAGTGAACAGACAAAACTTCACCAATCCCGTTCAATAAACGCAAGATTAATCGCAGAGCATGCTAAAATGTTCAGCTGTTTTCGCAGGGACTCATCTATGCACTTTGTACATCTTGGTATTTATACAGAATTTTCCATCACAGAATCTATTGTACGCATACCTGATCTTGTAAAAGCTGCAGCTGCAGATGAAATGCCTGCTTTGGCCATTACTGACCTCTCGAACCTGCATGCCGCCGTTAAATTTTATAAAAAAAGCTTAGATAAAGGCATTAAACCGATCTTTGGTTCGACCATCCGCCTGAATGACGCAGAACACCGCGCGACCTTGCTGGCAATGACCAAAAAAGGCTGGCGCAGCCTGACAGAAATTGTCTCTGAAGGCTATATCAGCGGTCAGCAGCTGGATATCCCCTGCATTCAAAAAGAATGGATTTTAAATCAGCACGAAGACCTGATTGTTTTGCTGGGTCAGCACAGTGATGTCGGGAAAATGCTGCTCACCTCCAACCCGCAAAAAGCCGAACCGCTGCTGCAGGAATGGATCGAAAAATTCGGCAACCGTGTTTACTTGGCGCTGACCCGAACCAACCGCCCGGGTGAAGAAGACTTTATTCAAGAAGCCGTGAAGCTGGCCAAAAAATACGGCATTGGCGTTGTTGCGCATAATGATGTGCACTTTGTCACCGCTGAAGACTATGAAGCGCATGAAGCCCGCGTCTGCATTGCAGACGGTTATGTGCTGGGTGATGACCGCCGTCCGAAAAACTACAGTCCAGAGCAGTATTTCAAAACTGGCGAGCAAATGACTGAACTGTTTGCAGACATTCCAAGCGCGATTGAAAACACCTATTACATTGCACAGCGCTGCAACGTCTCATTGCGCCTTGGCTTTAACGATTTGCCGGATTATCCAATTCCTGACGGCCACACCATCGACACCTACTTTGAACATTTATGTCAAGTCGGTCTGGAAGAGCGCCTCGATTTTCTATATCCCGTCAGTAAACGCGGGGACGATTGGCCAGAAATCCGCAAGCCTTATGATGAACGCCTTGATTTCGAAATCAAAATTATTTTGCAAATGGGCTTCCCCGGCTACTTCCTGATCGTTATGGACTTCATTCAGTGGTCTAAAGGCAATGGCGTGCCCGTTGGCCCAGGCCGCGGTTCAGGTGCAGGTTCCCTGGTTGCATACAGTTTAAAAATTACCGATTTAGATCCGCTGCGTTACGATCTGCTCTTCGAACGTTTCTTGAACCCCGAACGTGTCTCCATGCCCGACTTTGACGTCGATTTCTGTATTGCAGGGCGTGACCGCGTGATTGACTATGTCGCCCGCACCTATGGCCGTGAAGCTGTGTCGCAGATTGCAACATTTGGTACGATGGCTGCCAAAGGCGCAATTCGTGACGTAGCGCGGGTATTAGGTAAATCGTATGGTCTTGCAGACCGTGTTTCTAAAATGATCCCGACCAAACCATTAGGTTTGACGCTGGAAGAATCGATTGAAGCCGAACCGCAGCTAAAAGATGTCGTTACCAATCCCTCTAATCCAGACTACGATGACGCATCTGAAATCTGGGAAATGGCGCTTAAACTTGAAGGTATTACCCGAAATACCGGTAAGCATGCCGGCGGTGTAGTCATTGCGCCCACAAAACTCACTGACTATTCAGCGGTCATGTGTGATGCCGATGGCACGGCCCGCGTTGCCCAGTTCGATAAAGATGACGTAGAAGCGGCAGGACTGGTGAAGTTCGACTTCTTGGGCCTGCGTAACTTAACCGTTATTGAAGATGCGATTAAGCATATTAATGCACGGCCAGATGTTACAGAGCCTGTCGATATTTCCTATATTCCTCTGGATGATCCAATCGCTTACGACGTATTTGCGAAAGCGAATACGACTGCAGTATTCCAGTTTGAATCCGTCGGCATGAAAAAAATGCTGAAAGAGGCGCGTCCAAGCAAATTCGAAGAAATTATCGCCTTCGTATCCTTGTACCGTCCTGGTCCAATGGATCTGATTCCAGACTTTATCTTCCGTATGCACGGCGGAGAATTCGAATACCTGCATCCATTGCTTGAAAAAGTACTCGAGCCGACCTATGGCATTATGGTGTATCAGGAACAGGTAATGCAGGCTGCGCAGTTCTGTGCAGGCTATACACTGGGCGGTGCGGATTTGCTGCGCCGCGCCATGGGTAAAAAGAAAGTCGAGGAAATGGTCAAGCAGCGCCAAACCTTCATTGAAGGCGCTGCCAAAAAAGATATTGATACCGATACGGCCAACCATATCTTTGACTATATGGAAAAATTTGCGGGCTACGGCTTCAACAAATCGCATGCTGCTGCCTATGCCCTTGTTGCGTATCAGACCGCTTGGCTGAAAGCGCATTACCCTGCAGAGTTCATGTCTGCAGTGATGACATCGGAAATGCAGAACACCGACAACGTGGTCTTCATTATTGACGACTGCCGCAGCAATGGTCTGGAAGTTCTGCCGCCTTCAGTGAATATGTCACTGTATAATTTCCATGCCAGCGATCCAAAAACCATTGTCTATGGTTTAGGCGCTATTAAAGGTGTAGGTGAAGCGGCTATGCAATCCGTGATTGACTCACGGATTCATGAAGGCCCTTTCCGTGATTTATTCGACTTCTGCCACCGTATTGATTTAAAGAAAATCAATAAGCGTACGTTGGAAGCCTTAATCCGTGCTGGCGCATTGGACTGTTTAGGCATTGAGCGCTCGAGCCTTATGATACAGCTGCCTGAAGCGGTACAGGCCGCAGATCAGGCGCGCAGCAACCGTGAAACAGGCATCATGGACTTGTTTGGCGAAGTTGAAGAAGTGCAGCGCAAACCAGCCAAACCTGTGAAGCCTTGGTCTGATGAAGTTCGCCTGAAAGGGGAAAAGGATACGCTAGGCCTGTATTTAACAGGCCACCCGATAGATGTATACCGCCCAGAACTGAAATCATTCATTTCACAGCGCATCAATGAATTAACGCCAACCCGACGCGGTGTAACCACGGTTTTTGCTGGACTCGTGGTCGATGTCGCTAACTTCCCGAACCGCATGATGGTCACACTGGATGACGGTACGGCGCGTATTGAAGTTTCAGCCAATCATGAACGCTTCCAGCGCTTTAAAGACATCATTCAAACAGAAAAAGTGGTGGTGATCGAAGGTGAAATTTATGAGCGTGAAGGCTTTGACCGTCCAATGGGCCGCTTAAGCAAAGCATTCAGCCTGAATGAAATCCGTCAAAAACGCGCCAATAGCATTCAAATCACGCTTGATTCAGAACACATCACGAAAACCTTAGCGCAAGATCTTCAAAAAATGATTGCGCCTTACTGCAATGTCGATATGTGCAGCCACATTCCTATTCAGCTTAAACTGGATTTTGAGTATGCTTCCGCAGAACTGCATTGCGGCGCCAATTGGAATATCGCCCCGCTGGATGAAGCCTTAAGCAAGCTGCGCGACTACTTTGGCAAAGAAGCGCTGCATCTTGAATATCAGGTAAAATCCAAAGCGGCCAAAGCAGTCAGCTATGAACAGGCGCAGCCAGCAAATGTGCCGCCGCCGCCAGCCGATATGAGCATGGACGACGCGATGGATATGTATCAGGCTGAAACCGCAAATCAATATTCGTGATAAAGCACGCTTGATTAGATAACTTTTAAATATTTAAATTTGGAACAATGATGAGTCAAATTGACAATGCCGCTGTTTCAGCGCATCTCTCCCACGTGCGTATTGTGATGGTCAATACCACATTGCCGGCAAACATTGGCAGTGCATTAAGAGCCATGAAAACCATGGGGCTATGCAAATTAGTGCTGGTCGCGCCTAAAACCTATCCTCATCCAGATATTGACGCGCTTGCAGCTGGCGCAGCCGATTTAATCGAACAAATTGAAATTGTCGAAAACTTAGAAGATGCGATTAAAGACTGCCATATTGTCTTTGGCACCAGCGCGCGTACGCGCACGATCCCATGGCCTTTACTGGATGCGCGCCCCGCTGCAGAAATGTCGCTGAAAGCTGTTTCTGAAAAGCAGCAGGAAGTTGCCGTTATTTTTGGCCGTGAAGACCGGGGCCTGACCAATGAAGAATTGGCCATGGCCAACTATCACGTCACTATTCCAGTAAACAGCGATTATGGCGTTCTGAATGTTGCGCAAGCCATTCAAGTGATTTGCTATGAAATGCGCATGGCAGCTATGCAGTTTGTTGAACATGCAGCAGACCCTGAAGCTCAAATGCATGTGACAAATCATGTGGATATGCAGTGGGATGAACCTTTAGTGACTCACGAACAGATGGAACAATTTTACCCGCATTTGGAAAAAATGCTGGCAGAAATTGAATTTATGGATCCTAAAAATCCAAGATTATTGCCTTTGCGCTTGCGTCGCCTATTTGGACGTATACAATTAGATCGTATGGAATATCATTTGCTTCGCGGTATATTTACCCGAGTACAAGCCCTGAACAACGGCACATGGAAAAAATCGAAGGATAAAGAGGATCAATCTAATGCTTAAACAGCTCAAAGAAGATATCCAAGCTGTCTTCGCGCGCGATCCTGCAGCACGAAACACACTGGAAGTTTTAACCACCTATCCGGGCATTCATGCCCTGATCATGCACCGCGTTGCGCATGAATTGTGGACTAAAGACTGTAAAGGCTCAGCTCGCCTCTTATCTTCTTTCAGCCGTTTTGCAACTGGAATTGAAATTCACCCAGGCGCAAAAATCGGCCGCCGTTTTTTCATCGATCACGGCATGGGTGTCGTGATTGGCGAAACTGCAGAAATTGGCGATGATGTCACCCTGTATCACGGCGTCACCCTTGGCGGCACCACATGGAATAAAGGCAAGCGCCATCCGACATTGGAAGATGGCGTGGTTGTCGGTGCAGGCGCTAAAATCTTAGGCCCTTTTACCGTCGGCAAAAATGCCAAAGTCGGTTCTAATGCCGTTGTGACCAAAGAAGTGCCGCCAGAAACAACCGCAGTCGGCAATCCTGCGCGCTTCATTACCAAAAACAAACCAAAAGATGATGAAGAAAACCGCCGCCGTGATTATGCAGAAAGCATAGGCTTCCAGCCTTATGCAGCAACACAGGATCAGCCTGATCCAATTCTGGACGGCATGCGTGTTTTGCTTGACCGCATTCAGCTGAATGAAAAGCGCATGAACACCTTGTGTCAGCGTTTGTCTCTGCTCGATCCAACCTTTAAAAAACAGCAGTTGAATGAACAGCCATTCAGTGATGAAGAATTGAAAATCATTGAAGAGGCGAAACGCGAATGTGAAGCGCAAAGCAGCCAATCAAAAGCTTAATACTGCTGTTGAATAACACTCAAGTGCTTAGTAACTGACTTGCATGTTGATCAGAGTTTTTTTAGACTGACCAACATGCTTGAAAGTTTTTAAAATAAATTAAATGGAAGATCACTATGACGCTTAAGCCCTTGGCCGTTGCCTTAGTCGCTTTAACTCTTGCTGCATGCGGAAGCGCGCCAACCAAAAATAAAAATCCTGAAGGCGCAATGATCTTTGCAGAGCCTGAATTAACACCGCCATTCTACGCACTGAACCCATTTAATTACGATGCGCCGCCTCCATTTGAAATGGATCTGCAAAAAGCGGCGGCACAGCCTGTAACTAAAATGGAAGTGAATTTAGCCAGCGATCCATCTAAAAAAATGACTTTGGATGTTAACCGCCTCATCATTCCGACTGTGAACAGTAAAGTCCGCTCTATGAAATATGCGGTGCTGGCCGGTGACAACGAAATTGATATCACTGAAATAGATGATTTTCTGCAATTGGTCGAAGGCAAAGCGCGCCACTATCCGCCACGCTTTGTACAGCGCAATGAGCGCAAAGGGTTTGAGGCCAAACTGAAAGAAACAACTCAGCACCTGGATACTTTGGCATCTAAAGACAATGCATCTTTTGATATTTTAATCCGCGCATTTAAAGCCAGCGTTATGGCGCGCAACTTAGACTTGGGTTCGGTATACACCACCAAATCTTTAACTTATGCGCAGCGCATTCTGAAAATTAACCAAGATGATGCTGAGGCTAACTTCTGGTTCGGTTTTGGCTTATCTGAAGGCGGCGGTCAGCGTGAAGCGATTCCTTATTTAGACAAAGCAATGAAAGCTGGCGTACAGGAGGCTTACCTTTCCGCAGCCAATAACTACATCGCGATGGAGCAAAAGAAAAGCGCCGTCAATGTGCTCAAAAACTATAAAGTAAAATATCCGCAAGAAGGTGAAGTTGCTGACCGCTTAATTCAAGAAATTGAAAAGCAAGGCCGCTGGAATGTATGGCAGGTTTTAAACCCGCCTAAAGCATCTTAATCCTGCAAATAAAAAATAGGCCATTTACTGGCCTATTTTTTATTTTAAGCGAATTGAAAATCCTCAGGATTGCCGTATGATTTAAGCATTGAAAATTTGAAACTTCGTGAACACAGCATGCAGCATAAAATCAATAAATTACTGCTTATGGGATTACTGAGCACACTGCTGCTTAGCGGTTGCCAAGTCGTCAGCGTAAAAAACCAGGCTTTAAATGTTACGATTGCCAATGAGCGCGACAGCATTCTCTCACGCAATAAACTCAGTGAAGCCAGTTTGAATGTCCTGTCCATGACTGGGCGCGAAGCAAAAATCTGCACAGAATCTCCGGAAAGCTGCGTTGATGAAATCAAGCAAATCCCCCAGATTATCGATGAACAGCTGCTGTCGACCGCAAGTGAACTCTATCTGGCAAAGGCTATAGAACTTGAGAACTCAGCTGAATGCAAAATCAGCCTGTTAACCAAGCATGTATCTCAGGAACGTCAGCAAGCGCAGCAAGTTTCATATGAAAAATGTTTAAACCAGCAGCTGTACATGCTGGACAAAAGCATTCGCTACAGCTACGCCTACATGTTTAAAACAAAACGCGGGCCGCAAGACCGCATTTTTGATAACAGACAGGTACAAATTCGAGATTTCTACAATCAAAGTATTGCGAAACTCGTCAATACTTATTATTTACGCTATAAGCCGACTGAAGTCACCAGTCAAATTAAGATTGGCCAAAGCATCTATAATATTGATTTTGACAACTATCCAGAGCTCAAAAAACGTAGGATTGAACAGCTCATGTCAACCTACAATCTGAACTTTTCCGGCTTGCGCTCGATCACCCGCCGTGATGGTTTCGGTTCAGAGTTCTTAGTCGTTTTGCCTGATGACATCCCAAAGGCTTCAGGCAAAGCCAAATATATTATTTCCCCGATGTCATACAAATATCCAAGCGGCATCAATCCCAATATTCACCAAGCGCGTTATTTGGCAGCAACTTTAACAGCAGAACCGGCTTCTGCTGCTTCCGTTGAAGATATTCTGAATCAGGCAAATTTCCAGATTAAGGCCTATGACCCCTATAAATTTGAAAAATTAACCATAGGCAATAAGCAGTATCCGCTGGCGGCCAACTTTTCCGCGCCCTACGGCCTTTGGCTTGCGCAAAATAATTTAGGGAAATCTGCATATTTGTCACTCATTGACCGTGATGAACAGCTGACTATGCCTCATCTGTATATGCTGGAACCCTATAATCCGAATAAGAAAATCATTGTATTGGTGCATGGATTGGCCAGCAGTCCAGAAGCATGGATCCGCCTGACCAATGATATAATGGGTGATCCTGTACTGCGCGAGCATTTTCAGGTTTGGCAGGTGTTTTATTCAACCAACATGCCGATTGTTGAAAGCCGGTTCCAAATTCATGCTGTCTTAACCCAAGCATTTGCCCAAGTCAGCAATCAAGCGCCGGCTAAGAATGATGCGGTACTCATCGGACACAGCATGGGCGGCATTATTGCCCGTCTGCTGGTAAGCGATGCAGATGTCACGCAAAATGCGCTTAAAATGATGAATGCCCGCCAAATCAATCAGTATAAAAACGTTAATGTCGTTAAAGACCGTTTGGTAATGAAAGACATCCCAAATTTCAGCCGCGCCATTTTCTTATCTGCACCTCACCGCGGAACCGAATTTGCAGACCGCTGGTTTACCAGAGCTGCCCGTAAAATAATCAAGCTGCCTGGCGCGTTTCTATCCGCTATGGCCGATGTCCTCACGCAAGAAGAAGACCTTAAAGACCTGTTCAAAGAAATTGATCATGGCCTAATCCAAAATGGGCCAAGTGATTTAAGCTATAAATCCAAATTCATTGCTTTAACTGAAGACATCATGCCCAAAAAAGGCATGAAATATCATTCAATTATTGGCAATGCGACCAAAAGTGATGATCTGAATATCATCACTGACGATGTTGTTCCGTATAAAAGCGCGCATTTAGAAGGTGCAGTTTCTGAAAAGATTTTAAAAGGCGGGCATTCCATTCAGGAAACACCTGAAGCAGTGCTGGAACTGCGCCGCATTTTAAGACAGCATCTTGTAGAATTAGGATTATATAAACCTTAAGCTTATACTGTAAAAAAACCGGCGCATTGTCCGGTTTTTTTAATTTTGGGATTCATTTATTCGAGATGAATCTTATAGCAGGCATCCAGCGCCATTTCATAATAGGCCAAACCTTCTTTCGCGGCGTTAAAAGCGCGCTGCTGAAGCGCCGGGCTTCCATCAGCCAAGCGCTTGATCAGCTCCATCGCTTCATAAGGATGTAAATCATCATAATGCGCATGCGCTCTAAGCCAGGCAATTGTACGCTTATTGATGGAAACATCAGGGTGAACTGTATAAGCTTGAATTCCCTTATACACCCTACTGCTCCAGTCACCCGTCGCCCATTCAATAGCAAGATTTGTTGCAGCTAAACTCTCACATAAACTGGCTCGTGTATTGATGTTCCAAAGAAAATGATTGACCGCATTCATCGCTGCTGAAGGCTTGACACTGTCCAATTCAGTGACCGTAATGCCAAAACCGCCAGCCCAGTCCCGGTACCAATTCAAATGCCTCTCTTCAACCTTAATGTTTTGAATCAGCCAATCCCGTGTTTCCGGTACCCCAGATTCAGAAAAATTAGTTGCTTTTGCAAGCGCCAGCGCCATAAAGGATGGAAAATGGGCAACTAAAGGATAGAAGTGCAGCAGCGCATAGCGAAAGCTTTTAACCGTCAGCTGGCCACTTGCCATATTCACAAAAAAAGGATGTTCACTTATTCTATTTTTATATGGGGTTAGGTCATCCCAAAACTGTTGAGACCAAGCATTATGCGGATTAATCTTGAGGCTTGAATCAACTTGCTTCTGTAAAGCCGTCATTTACTGCTCCATGTAATATTTTTTATGCATCTGCCATTCGATCATAATTTAATTCATAAATGAAACAAGTGATTTTTTTTAATCGCCATTCAACTATTAATCACTATTACTTATCAGACCTTCAACCCCATTGTCTTATTAATCACATAATTTATATGTGTAACAGAAAAAAAGTCATATTTTCCACTTGTAGAGCATAAATTCTTTTGTTAAAACTAGTAACTGTAGACTAAAAATGAAACCGTTAAAATTCCAAAAATGGGATTAAAACCATTAAAATATAAAAGATAATTTGGCAAAAGCATATGAAGTTAGAAGGTTCAAAACTTTTAAACCGAAATGAAATTCAAGCCTTAATTTCAAGAGGGCTAAATTATGTGCATTTTTCAAAAAAACTTGAACCTATATATAAAAAACAATATCAGCATGAAGCTGCTTTAGAATTCCGTTTCCGTGCCCCTATTATATTTCTATTATATATTTATTTAAGTTATGGCATTTATCAAAACATTTCTGAAAGTGCGCAAGTCCATCAATGGTTAACTCTATACGCTTGGGTTGGATTCATTATCTTTATCGCATGGATCGTTTCCTTTATCCGGCGATTTGACCAGTACTTTGATCTCTACGCAGGAGCAGGCAGCGCCGCAGCTGTTGCAATATCTTTTGTCATTATTACCAGTGTTAATAATGACAATGATGCCCTTTTGCATGCCTCAATGATGTACGCCGTCATTATCATTTACAGCTTTGTAGGACTCCGCTTTTATACGGCCTTAATTGCTGGCTGGCTGGGCGGACTAATTGCCATTGCAGTGACCAAGTTTCTGAATTACCCCATTGATTGGACTTTTTTGAACAGGACTTATACTTTCAGCAGTTTCCTCGGCATGTCCGTCGCTTATGCAATTGACCGCCAGCATCGCGAAAATTACTTGCAAAATTGCATTATTGAGCTGAATAAGCTGGAAATGGATAAACAGTCTGAACAGCTTGAATTGCTGTCACAGTTGGATTCACTCACAGGCCTTGCCAATCGCCGCCATTTGACATCAGTGCTGGATAAGCAATGGCATACGGCTATGCGGTATCACATACCGATCAGTATTCTGATGGTGGATATCGACTGTTTCAAAGAATATAACGATCATTTGGGCCATATCGCTGGCGATTTTTGCCTGCAAAAAATTGCACAAGAACTTCAATGTGTAACCTCCCGCAGTACTGATTTAGCGGCCCGTTACGGCGGGGAAGAATTCCTGCTCTTATTTCATATGCAAGATGAGCGGCAAATTGAAAAAATAGCAGCAAAACTGTTAGAACGCATCTGCAATCTTGAACACCCCCATCCAGCCAGCCCAATTTCACCTTATGTGACGGTCAGCATTGGCGCTGCCACGATTATTCCGCAAGAGCATGATGAACTATCTGCCTTTATTCAGAGTGCAGATAAAGCACTGTATTTAGCAAAATCTAATGGCCGCAATCAGTACTTTATGGCAAAAAATGCAGTCGCTTAAATACACTGCAGAACTTAAAATCTATCCGCTGATTCAAAACCAAACCATCAGAATTGTACTTTTTACATTCATCTAATCTTCAAGGCCTTTTAGCCTGCCGTATTTTTGCTAAAATCACTGGGCCTTATTTTATGAAGCGGCTTGACCTCAAGGCTTCGCAATTATGGCGATTGCTTATAAAGTACTGTATTTTCAGTTTTGCCTGCATTTTTTGGCGCCGTTGAAACATCAAGACTGTAAAAATTGATCAACATGTATGAATCTATTTAATTTAAAAGGTATTTTTATAAAATGACTGCAGAAAAAACCAACATTGATCTAAGCTCACTTACACCAATGATGCAGCAATACATGTCGGTAAAAATGCAGCACCCGCATTCGCTGATGTTCTACCGCATGGGCGACTTTTACGAATTATTTTTTGAAGATGCGCATAAAGCCGCGAAACTGCTAGGCATTACATTGACGCACCGCGGCAAGGCGTATGGTGAACCTATCCCAATGGCAGGGGTCCCTTACCATGCTGCGGAAGGTTATTTAGCCCGTTTGGTTAAAAAAGGCGAAACCGTTGTCATCTGTGAGCAAATTGGCGAAGTTACAGGTAAAGCGCCTGTAGAGCGCGGTGTAGTGCGCATCATCACGCCAGGCACATTGACCGATGACGCCCTGCTGACTGCGCATCAAACTTCAAATCTTGTGGCATTGTGCGTGCAGCAAAATCAAATTGGTATTGCTCTGCTGGATTTAAGCGCAGGCTTATTTAAAGTTCAGCAGCAGGAATTCAAAACTGAACAGCTGGCAATTGAACTGTCACGTTTAATGCCCAGTGAAATCATTATTGATGAGGATATTATTGATCCCAATATCATTGAGCATATTAAACAGCAATTAGACTGCCCTATTACCAAGCGCCCCAATGTAGACTTCAATTTAAACAATGCGCAAAAAACGCTCTGCGATCAATTTTCAGTTTCCACTTTATCCGGCTTCGGCATAGATCATTTACCCTTAGCCAAAGCGGCTGCGGCGGCTTTAATTCATTATGGCAAAGAAACGCAAAAAACCGCGTTGCCGCATATCCGCAGCATTCAGCTGGAACAAAGTTCTGACTTTATCGCCCTTGACCCTGTAACCCGCCGAAACTTAGAACTGGTAGAGCCGCTGTTTGATCATGGCACCTCATTATTCCAGCTAGTGAATGACTGTAAAACCGCCATGGGCGGGCGTCTGCTGCGCAGAACCTTAATGCAGCCATTGCGTGACACAGCAGTTTTAGATGGCAGATTGGATGCGGCTCAGGCTTTACTCAACGGTTATCATGAATCGCCAGTCCGTTTGGTCTTAAAAGAAATCAGTGACATTGAACGTGTACTGAGCCGTGTCGCACTCGGCAGCGCTCGCCCGCGCGATCTGGTTCAGCTGCGCCAAGCCTGCGCGCAGGTCCCTTATTTGCGCCATGCATTGCAGCCGATTATTGAAATGCAGCAGTCAAAACTGCTGACTGAATTAAATCATGAGCTTGGCGATTTTCATGGGCTGCATGAACGCCTGATGGCGGCGATTGTTGAACATCCGCCAGTTTTACTGCGTGACGGAAATGTCATTGCGGAAGGTTTTGACGCTGAACTGGATGAATTGCGTAAAATCCGCGACCATGCAGGCCAATTCCTGATTGATTTGGAAATTAAAGAACGTGAAGCTTCCGGCATCAATACACTTAAAATCGGCTACAACCGCGTCAGCGGCTATTATATTGAACTGACCCGCGGCCAGGCCGAACAAGCGCCGGAACGGTACATCCGCCGTCAAACATTAAAAAATGCAGAGCGCTATATTACGCCTGAACTCAAAGCATTTGAAGATAAAGTCTTATCCAGCGAATCCCGTGCATTAGCGCGTGAAAAAATGCTGTTCGAAATGCTGCTGAATGAATTGCGGCAGGATATCGGCAATCTGCAGATGATGAGCAGCGCAATTGCTCAGGTGGATATGATTGCTAACTTTTCCCATCAAGCCCGCCTGCATCACTGGACCCGCCCTGAGTTCAGCCCCGAAATCGGGGTAAAAATTAAAGCAGGCCGCCACCCAGTAGTTGAATCTCTCAGTAAAACGGCTTTTACTCCGAACGATACGTTCTTGGACTTTAACCGCCGCATGGCAATTATTACAGGCCCTAACATGGGCGGTAAATCAACTTTTATGCGCCAAACTGCTTTAATTACCCTGCTGGCCTATTGCGGCAGTTATGTACCCGCAGAAGCTACGGTATTAGGCCCAATCGACCGTATCTTTACCCGCATCGGTTCAGCAGATGATCTATCTACAGGCAAGTCAACCTTTATGGTGGAAATGACCGAAACATCGCAAATTCTGCATCATGCCACCAGCCAATCTTTAGTTCTGATGGATGAAGTTGGGCGCGGAACCAGCACCTATGACGGCTTATCGCTGGCTTGGGCATGCGTACTTGATCTAACCAAGCGCATTAAATGCTTATGCCTTTTTGCGACGCATTACTTTGAACTGACGGAACTGGGTAAAGAATCCGGCATTGACAATTACCATGTCACTGCAAAAGAATTAAATGGCAACCTGATTTTACTGCACAAAGTACAGCACGGGCCTGCAAGCCAAAGTCACGGTTTGCAAGTTGCCAAGCTGGCAGGAATTCCAGCCAATGTCATTAAAGAAGCCCAAAACCGCTTACGCATTTTAGAAAAGCAGCAGCAATTGCATTTAAACCATGCCGTGCAGAATGACTTATTTACTGAAAACAGCGTGCCTGAAGTTGTTGAACGCATCATTGAAGTTGAAAAAACCTCTCCTGCAATAGATCTGCTGCAGGCCTTGGATATTGACAGCCTCAGCCCGCGTGAAGCGCTGCAGCAGCTGTATATGCTGAAAGATAATCTTTAATAAAAGCTATTGAAGAAGGCTCTCAATTGAGAGTCTTTTTCATTTATAAGTATTTTTGATGAATATGGATGTTTTTTATCAAATTTAACAGCAGTATCTATATCAAATATCAATAAAAGGAATTGTTAGTTGCCTATGTTTTTGCCTAAAATACAGTATTAGTTATTAGAACCATATTTTTAGGTAGCTGTCGCCATGACCTTTGTTGTCACCGAAAACTGTATTAAATGTAAATATCAAGATTGCGTTGAAGTTTGCCCTGTAGACTGTTTCTATGAAGGCCCAAACTTTCTTGTAATTAATCCTGACGAATGCATCGATTGCGCGCTTTGCGAGCCAGAGTGCCCTGCAAATGCAATCTTCTCTGAAGATGAATTGCCTGAAGGTCAAGAAGTTTTCATTGAACTGAATACTGAACTTTCACAAAAATGGCCGAACATCACGCAAATTGGCGACCAGCCTGCAGACCGTGAAGAATGGAACGGCAAAGCAGATAAACTGCAGTATTTAGAAAAGTAATTTCAGAAGTTACAAAATAAAAAAGATCAGCCTTTGCTGATCTTTTTTTATACTGAAAGCACACATTTCATTGCAATTTATTCAAATTTTCTCAATCATTTTAGATTAAAATATAGCGATTGTGTAAATAATTGATTTTTATAATGAAGCATTTTATGAAGGCGTTGCTGGCAGTTGCAGCAATACCTCTAGTCTTTTTGGCAGGCTGCAGTACATCGCCCAAAAAAGGTCAAACAATTACAACACCAGACGGTAAACGCATTTTTATTCCGCAAGAACGCATCAGTCTTGAGCGTCAAGTTCCGCCTAAAGTCATCCCTTATGCATATAACGCATGGGTTGCCGCAGCAGACAACTTGCGCCGTGTCCGCGAATATGAGGTATTCTTAGAAAAAAATGGCGTCGGCAATATTATCCCCAGTTTTGAACTTATGCGTACTGCCCGTGATTGGCAAAAATGCGGCCGTTCACAATATATGGTGCCTAACCGAGAACTTTGGGCCAACCAAATTCCAACGCTCCGTGTATTTAAATACTTAGTTGCAGCTAAAGTACTAACCGACTTTGAAGTGACCTCAGTCTACCGCGACTTGCCAATGAACCAATGCGCTGGCGGCGCAAGCTCTTCACGCCATCTATACAATTCCGCAATCGATTTCCGCATCGGGCCTGAATATCCTCAACCTGAAGATTACGCCTATATTGAAAATACTAAATTCAAACTTTGCCAGTTCTGGACACAGCACGGCCCTAGTTTGAACATGGGCTTAGGGCTGTATGCCAGCGGTCAAATTCATATTGATACGCAAGGTTTCCGCACTTGGGGGCCAAATTTATCCAGACAATCATCGATGTGTAATTACTAAATCATTACGTTGAAATTTCAGGGCCTCACTAGAGGCCTTTTTTTGCCGATAAATTCTGCAAATATGATGCAAAAAATTGCGCTTCCAGATGAAAGGTTTAAAATGCATGCATCTAAAATGAGGCGCGAATACTATGCAGCAAATGTGGACTGAAATTGATGCTTATATTGATTCACATTTAATTCCCGAAGATCCTATCTTAGTTCAAACACTGAAACATACGGCAGAGCGCGGTTTCCCAGATCATTTGGCAGTCGCGCCAAACCAAGGCATGCTTTTGCAAATGCTGATTCAAATGAATCAATGTAAACGTGTGCTTGAACTGGGTACTTTTGCGGCTTACAGCACAATGTGGCTTGCGCGCGCGCTGCCAGAAGATGGCTATATTTTAACAATTGAAGGCCGCGATACGCATGCTGCCTTAGGCCAGGAAAATATAGACAACGCCAAACTGCCTCAAACGATTGAACTGAAATGTGGCCGCGCAGCAGATGTGCTGCATGCATTGCCTGCAGATACAGAGGCTTTTGACTTTATTTTTGTTGATGCGGATAAGCAAAGCTATCCTGAATATTTGGAACTGAGTTTAAATTTATCGCACTCAGGCACAATTATTGTGCTGGATAATGTCATCCGCGCAGGCGAAATTCTAAATCCAGAAAATCATAAGCCTAGCATCGAAGGCATTCGGGATATGTTCAAAGCCATGCAAAACCATCCGCGTATTTTGTCTTGCACGGCATTACAAACCGTCGGCAGCAAGGGACACGATGGTTTTGCAATTGCAATCGTAAAATAAGCGCAATAGCGCAAAAATCACCCATACCGATATTTTACAAATAAAACATAAGCTTACAAATACTTACCACAGAGTTATCCACAATATATGAGGATAACTCTGTTTTTAAAATTGTACTTATTTCACCACCAGCAATGGCACAGTTGAGTTCCTGAAAATCGTTGTCGCAATACTGCCTAAGAAAAATTGATGAATTTTACTGTGGCTGAATGCACCCAGTACAATCAGCTGAATGCCCTGCTCTTGCTGATATAACAGTATATTTTCTGCGACGTCGCCATAGCGGTATTCAGTCACGACATCTAAGCCTTCACTTTTCAGATACTGCATTGGCTCATTTAAAATTTCCGGATGATCGCCTACATACAGCAAATGGCATTGCAGCAGTTTTAACAGGTCACTTTGCCCAACCCGCTTCATCAGGCTGACACAGGTAGGTGAATATTCATAAGCAAAAATGAAACGTGTCGGCGGCTTGAAAGTTGAACCGACGGTCATCACGGTGCATTTGGCGCCGCGGATAAAGTTTTCAACATTACTGCCGATAGGTTTATTGCGTTCAGCAGAGCGCTCGCCTACCCGCCCAATGACGGCAATATCATCAGGCTGAAGTACATTAAAACTTTGTTCTAAAAAGTCGCCTTTTTCTTGAATATGCGATGCGGTTACGCCATATTTTTCCTGAATCATTTCAGAAATATGCTTCAGCAGATTGTTGCTGTAATCCAGCGCCAGATCACTCTGTTTCTGCTCTAACTCGGCTAACTCTTTCAGCAGCATGGCATTGCTTTCAAAACCGATTACGCCGCTGATTTCACCTAGATGATAACTGGCCGGGTAATAATCTAATACTTGAAGCAGCACGAGTTCACGCTGGGTTTCTTTCGCAATCCATACAGCGGCTTCTGCCAGTGCATTAATACACGGTGAAGAGTCAATACACGCGATTACACGTTTCATAATTAGCCTCTCTTTCTAAGATAGCTGGGCTATAAGTTGCTTCATGTTTTTAACTTAGCACAACTTTTATTATCTTGGCAGGATTTTGTGTAAGTACTTTTACAAGTTCAGCTGTTATGCACAATAACTTTCCCGCAATCAAACATGCTATTCGCGGTAGCGGATAAATGCAGCTGGATTACCGCCAATCACGGCCTTTTTTTCGACATTTTTAGTCACCATGCTGTTCATGCCAATCACAGCATGATCATCAATATGTATGCCATCTTTTATCCCGACATGCGCGCCAAGCCAAACATCCCGTCCAATTTCAATACCGCGTGAACGCACAGGCTGCTGGTACACAGGCTGATCTAAATTCATGCCATGATCAAAAGCATATAAATGGCAGTAAGCGGCAATGCGCACTTGATCATGCAGCTTGATTCCAGCGCGGCCGCCGTCCAAAATGCAGTGATGATTGATTGCAACTTTATTTCCGATCTCCAGCGGACCATGCAGCGTACAGTCTGCGGCAATAAAAGTATTATCGCCGATTGTGATCTTACGGCCTGGCTCGGCAAATATATGCGCCAAGGGAGAAATGAAACAGTTTTTGCCAATGTCTACAGTTTCCATCGCCATCAAATACGCTTGATACTCTTGCTGCCATGCTTCTGCCCACCCTTTATTTTTCGGCTTTAAACGCCAATACAGCCAAGGCATATAATTCAAGCGGTGCTTATGCTGTTCGCGGTATTTTAATAGCGGATCTTGTTCAGTCATCTTCTGGCTCTTCAATAATTTTCAGCTGTTCTCTGCCGCGTGTAACATCCTGCAGTTTCAGAGCAAGCGGCTGAATTTGATGCACCTGCAATAGCGCATGAACCGCCACACCAGTTGCAGTATATTCTTCGGAAAATTCAATCTGATGGAGGGTCAACTCATATTGGAAAATTGTCCATTCATTAAACTGGCACTGAAAGCTGACCCTCTTCTTTTCAATTAATTCGATTTTTTCCGCCAGCATTAGGCATTGCCCTGCTGTACCGCCATATGCTCGCACCAAACCGCCTGTGCCCAGCTTTACACCGCCATACCAGCGGTTCACCAGCACCAAAACATTCGTCAGTTTATTGCCTTCAATGGTTGCTAAAATTGGACGCCCCGCTGTACCTGAAGGTTCGCCATCATCATTGAAACGGACACTGTGGCCAATTTTCCATGCCCAGCACTGATGTGTTGTGCTGAAATCTTTATGTTCTGCTAAAAAATCTTTAACTGCCTGCTCATTTTCGACAGGCACAGCAATGGCCAAAAAACGGCTCTTTTTAATGTCTTCCTCAAAACTGACAGGACGGGCAATCGTAAACGGCATCTGGCTTCAAAATAGCAAAATTCGATTTAATTATAACGCTTTATTTCCTGAAAAGTTTTCGAAAGCGCAAAGAAAAGCCCTCATGACTCTGGGGCTTTTTCTGAAATATACTTGGACTAGCGCTCTCTCAGCGCTTCTTTCGCCTTATTGAACGGCTTGATCAGATAATCCAATACCGTCTTTTCGCCCGTACGGATATCTACAGTGGCAACCATACCCGGGGTAATTGCAAAGTTTTTCCCAGTTTTATTCACCAGCTTATCGCTATCCGTACGAATATAAGCGCGGTAATAAAATTGATCCTGCTTGACTTCATCCCTCAAAGTATCTGGAGAGATAATGGTGACTTTGCCTTTTAAACCGCCGTAAATGGAATAATCATAAGCGGTAATTTTCACCAAAGCGTCTTGTTCTGGATGAATAAATGCAATATCTCGCGGAGAAATCCGCGCTTCAACCAGCAGCTGTTCATCCAATGGTACAATCGTCATCAGCTTGCCATTTTGCGGCACGACACCGCCTAATGTCATGACATCAATTTCCTTAACAACACCGCGTACTGGGGATTTAAATACGGTACGGCTTAAAGTATCCGTCTTACCGCGCACAACCTGCTGCTGCGTTTCAATATCCGTATTGGCTTTGGCCAGCTCTTCACGCGCTTTCACGTAATACTGGTTCTGCACATCATTCATTTGATTGCGCAGTTCATTGGCCTGACGCTTCAAGCGCAGCACTTCAACTTCACTGGCTGCGCCTTTTGCAACTAAAGGCTGCGTCATCGACAGCTCCTGCTCAACCAGTAGCAGCGCCTGTTTCAGTCCAGATAGCGACTCTTCTAAATTAGCACGGCGCGATTGGTACAAAGCGGTTTCTTCATTAACCAGCTTTGACTCTTTTGCCACTTCTGCAGGAAAACTGATCGGCTTGCCGCTTACTTCCGCACGCAGCCGCGCTGCCGTCGCCTTGCTTGCCGTCAATAGGGACTCTGTTTCACCGACATTTGATTCAAAACGGGTGGGATCGAGCTGCGCCAATACTTGCCCCTGCTCAACAATTTGCCCTTCTTTGACATTCAGCGTGGTGAGTATGCCGCCATCTAAAGACTGAATAATCTGCTCTTTGGATGATGGAACAACCTTGCCAGTACCCGTGGAAACCTCTTCCAGTTCAAACAGCCAAGCCCAAACCAAAATAGTCACCAAGCCCAGACAAATAATCCAAATCACCAGGCTTGCTTTCGGCAGCGGCGGCTCCTGAAAAGCCACTTTTGCTGAGCGCGTCATTACTTGATTATTTTCACTCATGCGCTCGCTCCAGTCACACGCTTTTGCACACCGCCCGATTGATTTAAAATCTGATCTCTTGGGCCATCCATGACAATTTTTCCGTCATTCACCACAATGATGCGGTCCACCAATTCCAGTACGGCCCGGCGGTGCGTTGCAACAACCAGTGTCCGATGCTTTAAATGAAATCGAAGATGGTCAATCAGCTGCTTTTCAGAAACATCATCAATGGATGCAGTCGGCTCATCCAGGAGCAGAATATTCGGCTCACGAATCAGCAGCCGCGCCAGCAGCAAAGCTTGCCGCTGCCCGCCCGAAAAACCAAAACCGCCTTCCAGCACAATATGATCCAACCCTTCTTTCTTTTCTTGCACAAAACCTAAAGCGCCTGTGATGTTCAGCACATGCAATATTTGATCATCTGTCGCTAAAGGCGCGCCCAGTGTTAAATTCTCCCGGATAGATCCATAAAATAGCTGTGACGTTTGATTCAGCTGTCCCAGATCACGGCGGACATCTGAAGGGTCAATCAAGCCAATATCAATGCCATCCAATTTCACTTTGCCCTGTGAAGGCATCTGCATGCCAGACAGCAACTGCAATAGCGTTGATTTTCCGGCACCATTTCGGCCTAAAATAGCTATTTTTTCACCGGGCTTAATATCGAGTTTAGGAATAATCAGGCTGGGTTTCGGGTCATCATCGCCATACTTAAACACCACGCCATGCAGCTCATAATTGCCATGTATCACAGGCCGATGAATCAAATGCGAATAATCAGGCTGATCCACCGGCTTTTTCATCAGTTCATCCAGCCCTGTTTTGGCTACTTTTGCCTGCTGCCAGCGGCCCAATACTCCGGTCAGCTGCGCAATAGGCGCCAGCATGCGTGAAGACAAAATTGAGCAGGCCACCAAAGCCCCCGTAGTCATGTCGCCTTTCATAACGGCAAAGCAGCCTACAAGCACGACAATGGCAAAAGTCAGCCCTTGAATTTTCTGTGTCCAAGCATTCATAAAGCCGACAATCTTGCGCTGCTGCATGCTGACATTGGCAGATACTTCATTCATGTGATTCCATTGATTCTGGAAACGGGATTCTGCGCGCAGCAGTTTAATGTCTTCAATCCCTTGCACTGCCTCCACCAGCAGCGCATTGCGGATCGCCGATTCACGCATGCCCATTTGCGCCAGCTGCGCCAGTTTTTTCTGTGCAAGGATGCCCGGCAGCACCATCACCGGCACAATCAGCAGCATCACCCAAAACAGATTGCCGCCAATAATCCAAAAGATGGCCAAAAAAAGTAAAAAGAAAGGCAAGTCAGCAATAGCTGTCACCGTTGTAGAGGTCACCAATTCACGAACACCTTCCAATTCACGGATTTGCGAAATAAATGTCCCTGTTGATTTAGAACGTTCGCTGTTTTTTATGCGCAGCGCATGACCAAAGACCCGGTCTGAAATTTTTAAATCTGACCGCTTTCCAATAATGTCTGACAGATGAATACGGGTAATGCGCAGCGCAAACTCAAAAATTGCCGCCAGCAGCACACCGCTGGCCAGCACCCAGAGTGTTGAAACCGATTGTGATGGAATCACCCGGTCATAGACATTCATGGAAAACAGCACGGTAGCCAGCGCTAAAACATTCGCCATCATTGAAGCAAGCATAATATCGATATAACGCTTCCAATCTTGTAAGGCTATGCTCCAAAACCAGTTTTTCTCGAATGGTTTAATATACTCATCCACACGGATGTCAGGTACAGAGGATTCTGGACGCAAAATATAAATGTTGCGTGCGCCGTGATTCAGCCGTTCGATCGGAAATACCTGAGATAAGCCTTCATCGCCGCTGAGCTGCACACTGGCATTTCCATCCGCATCTATGCGTTCAACTACGCCGACTTCCCCGCTATTGAATTCAATCATGACAGGCAGGCGCCACGGATTCAGCAAATTGACATCATATTTATTTTTGCGCACGCTCAAGCCAATCTGTTTGGCCATCACATTGATCAATTCTTCTAAACTGCCATGCTGATTCCAATCCAGCTGCAGACGAATCCGTTCTTCCGATGCTTCTATGCGGTAATGCTTAGCAATATTCTGTACGGCCTGAAGCCAAGGCTGATAATTTATTGTCTGTGTCATGGCTGAACTTCAACCCCCTGAATCATCTTATTATTTAATTCGTAGATCTCCCTGCTGCGTCCCGTCACCTGTATATACTGCGCAAGTCCTGAATAAATATCGTATTGTGAGTTTACGATTTCCATCGCTGCACTATGAATAGACTGTTCCGCATTCAATAGGTCGACTACTGTTCTTGTGCCTAATTTATATTGTTCCTGATACAGCTCTTTGGTTCGCGCTGTTGTCTCCCTGCGCTGCATAAGTACCGACATCTGTCTTTTCTTATTCTCAATTTGTTCCCGAATTAAACACACGCGATCCAAGACATCTAAATAAGCGGTATTCACTTGCGCCCGCGCAGCATCTTCCGCATAGCTGGCAGCCCGCGTTTGAGCTGCAATGGCGCCGCCCTGATAAAAATTGCTATTGGCTTCAAGCATAATAGAATTATAAAAGCCGTCATCTTCATTATTGTTTGGATTGCGGCCGTTTACCGCCTGACTGAGACTGCCTTTAATATTGATGGTTGGATAAGCGCTCAGTTTCGCCTGTTTCTTTTGAAACTTTGCCACTTCTACACCTGCTTGCGCCTGCATAATACTCGGGATGAAGTTATATTCAGGGTCTTTATATAAATCAGACTTTTGCAGAATGACCGCTGGAATTTCCCATTGGTTTGCAGATACATCAAAGCCCAGCAGCGTTCTTAAGCGCTGCTGGTTTAGGCGAAGCTGCATTTGCTGTACAATCAGATTAGATTCAGCCGCCTCTAAATTCGATTGAGCCTGAATAGGGTCGGCCTGACTGCTGATCCCTGCTTTTGCCCGCAAATTCGCAATCTCGGCAATGCGCCCAATGCCTTTTATCTGCTCTTGTGCAATTTTGCTGATTTCCTGATAACGCTTGATATTGATAATGGCATCCGCCACATCATAAGAGACTTGACTTAAAGGGGTCAGCTCATTCACTTTTGACGTATCAAAAGGAAATCTGCTCAATTCCGTAATATCAATTTTTTCAGCAGAACGCTTGGGTTTCAGCGCAAATAACTGCCCTATTCCACCGTTTAAAAGATGAAACTGATTTTTTTCCGCATTCTCTGCATGCGCATAGGAAAAGTGAAAAGGAATAATCAGAACAAACAGCGCTGTTCGTTTATTTTTTTCAAATTTTCCCCATAGTTTTAAATCCTTACTATTTATTATTAGCATTGTTTCTACGCAATAATTTTTATTTGAGTTTTTATATGTAATTCGTAAATAAAATTACATTTATCGAATATTTTTATTATTTTATTGAATAGGCCCCCTCACAACAATGACCGATTTCTCATTTTGTGAGGGTTTTTGCCATTTAGACTGTAAAGTCATCGCCTAAATAGACTTTGCGGACAGTTTCATTTTCTAGAATTTCTTGCGGTGAACCTTCCGCGATAACGGAACCTTCACTCACAATATAGGCGTGCTCGCAAATCGCCAATGTTTCACGCACGTTGTGATCGGTAATTAAAACACCGATTCCGCGCTCTTTTAATGTCCGGATAATGTCTTTGATGTCACCGACTGAAATCGGGTCAACCCCTGCAAATGGTTCATCCAGCAGCATAAATTTCGGATCTGCCGCCAACGCGCGGGCAATTTCTGCACGGCGCCGCTCACCGCCTGATACGCTCATGCCCAAGGAATCTTTAATATGGGTGATTTTAAAATCAGCAAGCAATTCGGCCAGACGCTGCTGGCGCTGCTGCTTATTTAAGTCTTTGCGCGTTTCCAAAATAGACATGATATTTTCAGAAATTGTCAATTTTCTAAAAATAGAGGCTTCTTGCGGCAAATAGCCAATGCCTTTACGCGCACGCTCATGCATAGCCAAATCTGACATGTCCAAATCATCTAAATGGATTTCGCCTTTGTCCATGCGCACAAGGCCAACGACCATATAGAAGCTGGTGGTTTTACCGGCGCCATTCGGACCAAGCAATCCCACAATTTGCCCGCTTTGCATGCTGAATGAAACATCCTTCACCACCCAGCGCTTGCTGTAATTCTTTGCTAAATGCTTAATGCATAATGTTTGAGGCTGATTCAGCGGTTTCTCCATTAATCACGCGCTCCTGGGAATGACTTAGAACTGGAAGGCGGAATAATGATTTGTACACGTCCAGAAGATGAACCCGAACTATTCGGTGTGCCTTCAGCCACAATGTCGCCTTTGTTCATGCTGTATTTTAATGTATTGCCTTTAATGCTTGCGCCGTTCTGTTCCAATAAAGCACTGCCAGACATGGTAAGAATGCCTGTTTCAGCATTATAGACAATCTTTTGCGCTTGGCCTTTAGCTAAGCCTTTAGCAGGATCTACTTTTTGCTGAAAACGGGCAGGCCCGCCAGTTGCAGTAATGGTGCTGATTTCTTTACGGCTATTCAGATTCGCCACAATGGAATTTGCCTGCAGCTTCATCGTGCCCTGCTCAATAATGACATTGCCCGTATAAGTCGTAATACCTGTTTTTTCATTAAAAGTCGCGCGGTCAGCCACTAACGAAATTGGCTGATTGCGGTCAGAAGGCAATGCAAAAGCGCCTGCTGAGCACAGTGCAAGTGAACCCATCAGCACTGCCTGTTTTAGGAAAGCGTTAGACAATAGTGGTTTATGATTAAGGTTCATACTTTCCTCGAATATTAAAAAATTCGTACTGACCGTCATTTAAATTGGCTTTCAGACCGTTACTGACAAATTCGGCTTGCGGAGTCTGCACTGTAACCTGTTTGTCAGTTTCTAATTCACGTGTTTTTGGAAAAGCAGTCAATTCATCTGTTAGAAAGACCATTTTTCCATCTTCCAGCAGTTTCGTTGCTTCAACTTTATGCCTTAGAACAACTTTTTCATTGTCATTATAACCATTGGCAACTTTTGCAAAAAATGTCGCATCTACACGCCCATCTTTATACGTGGATGCTCTTAGATTATCCAACTGTGATGTTTTTTGCTGCAAATCCTGCTCTAAACGGTCGACTTGCGCGCGAATGTACAGTTTACCCTGCTCATCAGTTTGAGTCAGATTAATATTCTCTGCAGAATACTTCATGCTGCGCGCAGAATCGGCTTGGAGTTTATTGCCTTTTCCACTGTAATAGTAATAACCGCCGCTTACAGCCGCAATAGCGATTGCAGTAACGTATAAAACTTTTGTATCCATAAGCGGTTGTTTAATCCAAATTTAATGAATTATTAAGTTATTAATGCGGTGCGCTGGCAAATTTTTCAAGCATCTCTTGGTAAACGCCTTTCGACATCAGCAGCATATCGCAAATTTCACGCACAGCACCGCGGCCACCGTAAGCTTGTGTTACCAAATCCGCACGGCGGCGCACTTCTACATGACCATTTGGCACTGTAATTTTCATGCCGGCAATCGCAAATGCAGATAAATCAGGCCAATCATCACCCATATACAGGCAATCCACTGGATCTAAATTCAGCTGCGCACATGCTTCACGAAGCGCTGTACCTTTATCTTCACGGCCTTGAAACACCAAGTCCACGCCTAAGTCAGACATTCGCTTTTCAACAATATTACTTTTTCGGCCAGTAATAATAATGACTTTAATACCCGCTTTTTGTACGAGTTTCATACCTAAACCGTCACGGATGTCAAAAGACTTAATTTCGTCTCCCGAATTGGTCAAGGTCACAAAACCGTCACTCAGAATTCCATCTACATCCAGCACCAACGCTTGAATATGACGAGCCTGTTCCAATAATACATAGGAAGCCATTGCTTAATTTACCCCAGCCTGAATTAAATCATGCATGCTGATCACACCAATCACAGTATTGTCTTCATCAACAACAATGAACTGATTGATTTTTTTAGCATTCATTTTCTCTAGCGCTTCTACTGCGCGGGCTTCTTTCGAAATCGTTGACGGATGCTGAATCATCACTTCAGATACAGGAAGATTCACATCAAAACCCTGCTGCTTGTCAATCAAACGGCGTAAATCACCATCGGTAAAAATCCCGAGAAGCTTGTCATCAGCATCAACGACTGTTGTCAGCCCTAACCGCTTATTAGAAATTTCATACAGCACTTTATTCATTGGCGTTTCAGGCGCAACTTTTGGCAGCTCTTCGCCTGTATGCATCAAATGTTTGACATGCAAAAGTAAGCGCTTGCCTAAAGCGCCTGCAGGATGAGAGCGTGCAAAATCATCTGAAGTGAAACCTCGCGCTTCCAAAAGCGCAACAGCCAAAGCATCGCCTAAGGCCAATGTTGCCGTGGTGCTTGAAGTTGGCGCTAAACCTAGCGGACAAGCCTCTTGAATATCACCTAAAGTTAAAGCAACATCCGCATTTTGCGGCATTGGGCCTTTATCGTGCCCAGAAATCGTGATCAATGGTACGCCGACATGCTTAATCAGCGGCATCAGCATCATAATTTCATCGCTTTTACCTGAATAGGAAATGGCAATGAGCACATCACCTTTCACCAGCATACCTAAGTCACCATGACCCGCTTCGCCGGGATGCATGAAAAATGACGGTGTCCCTGTGGATGCAAAAGTCGCCGCCATTTTACGGCCGATATGGCCGGACTTACCCATACCGGTAATCACTAAACGCCCTTTGCATTGCAAAATAATTTCGCAGGCTTGGGTAAAACGTTCATCTATCTCGGCAGCCAGCACGCCCAAAGCATTGCATTCAATGCTAAGGGTTTCCAATGCGACTTTTTGAAAATCAATTTGATTTGGCATATTTGGTGGATTCAAAGCCATTTTACCTTTATTAGAGCTGAACTCGCAGCGCTTCAATCACTATGAATAATTTAGCTGATTTTAGCATATCTGCATAAATTCAACGTTTATAAATGTTCAATTTATAATGTCTTATCGTCAGTTTTAACAATTTTACGCAAAAAAAAACCTTAGTCCGAAAACTAAGGTTTTTTTCATATTCNATTCAACGTTTATAAATGTTCAATTTATAATGTCTTATCGTCAGTTTTAACAATTTTACGCAAAAAAAAACCTTAGTCCGAAAACTAAGGTTTTTTTCATATTCTGGAGCGGGAAAGGAGACTCGAACTCCCGACCCCAACCTTGGCAAGGTTATGCTCTACCAACTGAGCTATTCCCGCAATATGGAAATGCATTATAGAGAGTTTCTAAAAACTGTCAACTCTCCACGCATTCAACTGGTGAATTAATCAGCACGTCGCCAGATTGTACCTTGACGCGTATCTTCCAGCACAACACCTTGATCCAGCAGTGACTGACGAATTTCGTCGGCTTTGGCAAACCCTTTGGCTTTCTTCGCATCTTGACGCTGCTGAATCAGATCTTCAATCTGTTCTTCAGTTAGTCCCAATGCTTCTTGCCCAATATCCGACTTTAAGAAATCTTCTACGTTTTGCTGCGCCAGACCTAAAATATTGGTCAAGTGACGCAAAGTTGCATAATAAACTGCAGCCTGCTCCGCTTGTTCCCCTTTTACGGCGCTGTTCAACGCTTTGTTAATTTCAAACAGTACAGCAATTGCTTCTGAAGTATTGAAATCGTCACGCATAGCTGCGTTAAAGCGCTCTACCAAAGCGTCATCTAAAGTCTCAACTAGTTTATCGCCATAAACAGCTTGATACGCTTTGAATGAATGATAGAAACGACTCAATGTTGCTTTAGCTTCTTTCAATGCAAAATCTGAGAAGTTCACTGGGCTGCGATAGTGTGAAGACACAATAAAGTAGCGGATGACTTCAGGATGGAATTTTTCCATCACGTCACGAATGGTGAAGAAGTTGCCTAAAGATTTAGACATTTTTTCACCATCCACATTAATAAAGCCAACATGCATCCAGTAATTTACATACTGTTCGCCTGTTGAGGCTTCTGATTGCGCGATTTCATTTTCATGATGCGGGAAAGTTAAATCTGAACCGCCGCCGTGAATATCAAAATGGTTGCCTAGGCAACAGGTAGACATTGCTGAACATTCAATATGCCAGCCTGGACGACCATTGCCCCATGGAGATGCCCAAGACGGTTCATTTTCTTTGGCATGCTTCCACAGTACAAAGTCGAACGGATGCTTTTTCTCTACTTCAACATCTACACGCTCAGATGCGCCCGCCTGCATATCTTCCAGCTTGCGGCCAGACAAGCGGCCGTACTTGGCAAATTTTTCAACTTGGAAATAGACATCGCCATTGGATGACGGATAAGCTGTGCCGTTGTTCACCAAATTGCCAATCATATTTTGCATTTGATCAATATAATCGGTTGCACGCGGCGCTTCATCCGGATGCAGGCAGCCCAGATTTTCTGCATCTTCATTCATGGCTTGAATGAAACGGTCTGTTAAAGCCGTAATGCTTTCGCCGTTTTCATTTGCGCGTTTAATAATTTTGTCGTCAATATCGGTAATATTGCGCACATATTTGACATTCCATCCCTGACTGCGCAGGAAACGGATAATATAGTCAAATGCAACCATCACTCGAGCATGGCCAATATGACAGTAGTCATAGACCGTCATACCGCACACATACATGTCGATATGCCCTTCTTTACGCGGTACAAATTCTACTTTTTTACGCTGCTCTGAGTTATATAGAACAAAAGGTTGCATAGGTCTTTAAATTGTTTCTACCAAAAGATGGCTCATCTTAACCTAAGCACTATTTTTCATAAAGTTTTCAAAGAAAATTTTGTGATAAATCTTTCTTATATTTAATCAGATCTTTTTTATACCTTGATCTATAGCGCTAAGAGCCTTGCATCATCGGCCTATGCCAACAGCCTGCCTGCACTCGTTCATCCTCAGCGTACTTATGAGGACATATCAAAAACCTATTACATAAACTTACTTTCACACCTTCGCATTATTTCAAAATGGTTTTTTATAGATTTTAGAAAGTGCAGCTTAATTTCAGCAGACAAATTACCTTAATAAATGTATGGAATTCAATTTTTTACTCTATTTAGATTTTTTCAAAAAAAATTTCTCATTCATCTTATTTCAGCCGTTTTCCTCAAATTTTCTCCATATTTTTAGACTAATCTTACGCAAAATTACATTTGGTACGTCCAATAATGAAACGCATGCCATCCACATTCAAACTCAGCGCTCTAACACTTTCTTTATGCGCGCTTTCTATGCCTGCATGGGCAGAGGACACGTCTCCTGCTGTAGCGTCAAGCGCTCCGGCAGCTGTTCAGACGTTGCCAACCATGACTTTTCAGGTTGAACAAGCGCCTGCTGTAGAAAAAAATCCAGACATCAGCGCTGTTGCTAAAACAATTATTACCCGCGATGAAATGGAAAAATTTGGCGATCAAAGTGTGAATGATGCTCTGCGCCGTGCGGCAGGCTTTCAAATGCCTACACCTGGACAAGGCCCGCGCGGCGGCAATGGCAGCATGCGTTTCCGCGGCGGCGGCGCGCCAGTCTTCCTCATCAATGGCGAACCGGTGCAAGGCGGCCCGCGCGGCGGCATGTCAGTCGTTGACAGCATTACCCCCGACATGATCGAACGCATTGAAATTGTCAAACAGCCTAGCGTTGCGCAAGCTTCTGTCGCGTCCTCAGCCGTGATCAATATCATTTTAAAAGAACCGCTGGACGGCACCCGCATCAGCGGCACCGTCCGCGCAGGCTACGGCATAGCCAAATCCAGCCAGAAAGAAGAAGAGCGCAAAAACATCTCGCTGCAAATGGACGGCAAAACTGACCCATGGACCTACAGCCTGTCTGCAAACCAGATGTGGAGCGACTCAGATTCAGTGACGACGACTGAAAATGCATCTGGAATCATGTCTTCACAAAAGCGCATTACCAACAGAACATCACAGATGCTGAGCCCGCGCGCTGAATATTCAATTGATGATCAGCAGAAGCTTGTGGCAGAACTGTTCTACCGCAACAATGAAAGCCAAGGCAGCATGCGTGATCAAATTCAGGAGGATAAAAACGACAGCATCCGCCTGAATACCCGCTATGAACGCAAAGACAAAGGCAACTCAGATAAAATCCGTTTGTCTGTGGAGCAGCAGAACGAAACCGAATTGACCCGCTCCAGTCAGCGCCAAAGCTATACCGATGAGCAAATTAATGAGTACGGCCTCGCTTATGATGGCGTGCGCAAGTTTGATGAAACCAAGCAAATTAAATTTGGGACAGATTTGCGTTCCAGCGAGTTAGAAGGCAATACCGCGGATACTTTAGATGAGCAGCGCTATGCGCTATATGCAGAAGGAAGCTGGCGCTTTACCCCGCGTCAAAGCTTAACACTGGGGGCGCGTCAGGAATGGATTCACCGTTCAGGACTGGTCGATTACAGCGACAGCCATTTAAGTCCTGTTTTAGTGCACCGCTTTGATTTTACAAACAGCTGGTCACTGCAAACCAATATCAGCCAAGCGTTCCGCAGTCCAAAATCAGATCAGCTGCTGCCCGCAGTTTCCGTATCTACCGACATTGATGCAGGCTCATTGAATAACCCTGATCAAGGCGGCAACCCATTCTTGCGCCCTGAAAAAATCAATGCCTATGAAAGCACTTTGGGCTATAACACATCCACAGGCGGTGTAAATATCACGGCGTATTACCGTGAAATCAATGACTACATTGAAAAAGCCATCCGCAGTGAAGATGCGCAAGGTCAAAGCTGCGCCACTGCCAATGCCCCAAGCTGCCGATTTGTAGAGCGCCCATTCAATCAGGACAATGCAACAACTTACGGTGTAGAAGTTGCCGGCCGCTATGCATTGAAGCAAACAGAGGCAGGACATTCCTTCATGCTGAATGCACAGCTGTCTACCGTGAGGGCAAAAATTGAAGAAGATAACGGCACAGAGCGCCTTGCAAGCGATGTAGCGCCTTATACGGCCAGCGCTGGCTTATCCTATAATTATCAGCCTTGGCGCGTATCCAGCAGTTTAAATGTCAACTATACGCCGGCATATACCCGTGAATTAAACAGTCAGGATTACAACGGCGAATTATATGAGCGCACCAGCAATGAACGCGTCAATGTTGATTTAAGCATTACGAAACGCTTTGACAATAACTGGGCCGCTTCGATCAATGCGCGCAATATTTTCAGTACAGATTATAAAGAGCGCCTGACTAAAGTCAGTGACGGCAGCCTCTACCAGGCCCGTAGCAATGAATCGATTCCAAGCCTGTTATTGAGTGTCGAAAAGAAATTCTAAGCCGCCATTTACAGAAAAAGCCGATATTTGCATATCGGCTTTTTTCATCAAAACAATGACTCCAGCTTAGAGTCTTACAGTTTTTGCAAATTTTTCAATAGGCTGGCTACACGCAACGTATTCTCTTTTTTTCCTTTTTTTTCCAAGATGTTCTGTTCGATCCACCATAGATATTCAAAAATCTCTGTTTCATTTGAATTTTCTCGAATCAATTTAAATATATTCGGAAGATAATCATCATATTCATCACGCATTGCAGGAATATGTCGAATCCGAAGCGGATCCCATTCTTTAAGCAAAATTTTATGTATCGCATGCAGCAATGTTGCATCACGCGTATGTTGCACATCCATAAAACTGCCACTCCTGTATTTTTTAATAAAAAAATCATATTCTTAGAATCAAGAAAGTTCCTTTTGGCATAAACTGAAAAATTCTAATTTTTTGTATGATACCTAGACCGTATAATATTAATATCTGTTTTTTCATTAGTTTTTTATAGACTGAATTAATATATATCAATTTTCAGATTATATATTCAGCAATTTTCAACACTTTAAATAAATTTTAAGCCAAAAATGTAAGGTATTTTTTATTTTATTGCAGAAATGTGAATTTACTCAATTTTTTTACACTTCATTTCTACCCTGCAGTCACTTTTTTTGCATCTATTAAAACTCTCAGTGATTTTTGTTCAATTAACTGAATACAGCCTTTCTATTTGAGCTTTTTCAGGATAAATTCCATAATATCTTCACATTAAATAATTTGCTATGAACACCGCATTTCCAGACGCTATTTATGCCGTTCAACATCTTGCATTTGAGGATTTAGGCGCATTAGAAGATGTATTTTATCAGCAGGGTTTTCGTGTCCGCTATTTTGAAGCTGGCGTAGATGATTTGACCAAAGCCTTTGAGCATCCCGGTCTGACCATCATTTTAGGCGGCCCTATCGGTGTGTATGAAACAGCAGACTATCCTTTTCTTCAACAGGAAATAGAATTGCTCAAAGCCCGCTTAGAGCAGAATTTACCGACTGTGGGCATTTGCCTAGGCGCGCAGCTGATTGCGCATGCCTTAGGTGCAAAAGTCTATGCAGGCCATGCCAAAGAAATTGGCTGGAGTAAACTGGAGCTGTCCAGCCAGGCCAACAATATTTTATCTCCGCTGGAAGGCACTCCTGTGCTGCATTGGCATGGCGACACCTTTGATTTACCTGAACATGCAGAACTTCTTGCCAGCTCAGAATTATATCCTAACCAGGCCTTCCGCAAAGGCAATCAAATTTTAGCATTACAGTTCCATATAGAAGCTGCCGCAGACAGCATGGAGAAATGGCTGATCGGCCATACTTGTGAGCTGCGCAAAGCCAATATTGATATCCCGGCCTTGCGTCAAAACAACAGCCTTTTCGCATCCGCATTGGAAGATAAAGCCGCAGCAATATTTTCACAGTGGCTGAAAACATTAATCGAACGCTAGCACTGCCCATGGGAAACCTGCCTAGATTTTCATAGCGGCAGGTTTTCCAGCCTCCCTGATCATGTTTTTAATCAGTCATTTGACTTTCTTTTATTGTTAAAAAGTCATATAAAGCTTTATCTTCAAATGGCTTTGCTCAAATGACACCTTTAATCAGTATCGCCCTTATCCATTTTTTTGCATTGATCAGCCCAGGCCCGGACTTTTTCTTTGTGACTCAAAGCGCCGTCCGCCAATCGCGCACTCATGCACTATTTGCAGCCTTAGGCATTTCACTCAGTATTTTGGCATGGTCAATATGCGCGATGAGCGGCCTGCATTACCTATTTCAAAAAATGGCATGGCTGCAGCAGGTCTTAATGATCTGCGGCGGTTTATATCTCTGCTATTTGGGCGTGCAGCTGTTTAAATCAGCATGCAGCAAAACTGGCCCTGCTATTGATGCTGTGGAAGCACCGAAAGAGCAAAAGTCCTGCAAAACCCTCCTCATGCAGGGCTTCTTTACCAATATGGCCAATCCTAAAGCGCTGGTGTATTTCAGCAGTGTATTTGCTTTAGCCATTAATACAGATGCAACGCTTGCCCAGCAAAGCTCTTTGCTGATTTTAATCTTCACCGAAAGCCTCTTATGGTTTGCATTGGTTGCGATTCTTTTCTCTGCGCCTAAAATCAATCATTATTATCAAAAATTCAGTAAAAAAATTGACGGCATTACTGGCGGTATTTTTATCAGTTTTGGATGCATGCTGATTTTAAATCGTGATTAGTTTTTTGAAATTTTCAAAATAAAAAAGCACCTGTTCGGGTGCTTTTTCGTTTTAATCGAGGGAAATTAAAACTTATTTTGCAGCTGTTTTCGCAGCAGGAACAGAAGCTTCTGTTGTAATGCTGACAGTGATTTTATCGCCTACGTTTGGAACATATGCGCCTACGCCAAATGCAGAACGGTTAAATGAAGTCGTTGCATTAAAGCCGACAGTTTCCGTTTTAGTCATCGGATGTACACCCTGCTTATTCAATACAGCATCCAAAACTACAGGCTTAGTCACATCTTTTACAGTTAGATTGCCTGTGATTTTGTATTTATTTTTACTGATGGCCTGAACTTTAGTACTTTTGAAGGTAATGTTCGGGTATTTCGCAGCGTCAAAAAAGTCCGCAGTTTTCAAATGCTCATCCAGCGCTTTTACATTGGTATTCAAGCTAGACAAAGGAATAGTCACATTTACTGATGAATTTGCAGGCTTTGCATTATCTACATTAATTGTGCCTTGAATATCGCTGAAATTCGCTGATGGTGTTGAAAAACCAAAATGATTCCAAGTAAATACCGTTGCAGTATGTGTTGGATCAATTTGATATGCAACAGGTTTAGCCACTGTTAATGTTGCTGCTGACGCAACTGCCAAACCGATTGCTAATACTTTAAAGTTCATGTTTTTATCTCACTTTTGAATACGATTAAGTCTATAGATTTTTTTACGCATTGCACCGTTAAAGATAAAACGTTTTGTTGCATATGTAGAACGATAAATTTGTAAAATTCAGCAGCTTTGCGCTGCTGCTCCATTACATGCGGTATTGAATAAATCCTGTCTTTTTCGCTACGCGGTCATAGAGTTTTTGCGCAGTTTGATTTGTTTCATGCGTCTGCCAATACACCCGGTCACATAGACGCACCATAGCTTCATCATAAACATGCTGAATCAGTTTCCGCGCGACGCCTTGCCCGCGGAAATCTTCATGGGTATATAAATCCTGCAAATAGGCATACGGCCTAAGCGTCCAGCAGCTGTCATGCTCAACCACATGCACAATAGCTATGGTTTGATTTTCACTGATCGCTGCAAAGCCATAGATATGCGGTGTGTCAGCACTGCATAGCTTCTTCCATGTATTGCGGCTGACTTCTTCTGAAAGTTTTGCGCCATAAAATGTTTGATAGCTCTGCCATAACGGCATCCATTGTTCTTTGCTGATGCACTGCAGCGGCTGAATTTCAATTGCTTTCTCCATATCCTTTCCCAATATCTTGTTGATCTATATCCTGTTTTATTTGCTTTTAAAACTTAATTTCAATCGCTGCATTTTAAGCTGCAATCTTTTCATGATTTTGAATGTGTTAAGTTTTCAATTCTTGAATTAAATCATCTTATTGTTTCTCATCATATTCCCGATTTTAGGAAACTGTTTACTGCACAGGCCATTTTTTTTCATTTCAATTTTTCTTTATGATTTTGACATCAGCACCGTTTAACAAATGCTATTCATAACCTTGGAAAATTTCATGTCAGAACAAAAAAATATCTCAATCCGAAGCATTGACCGCCATTGAAAAGGCTCTGTCGACCAAAGCACCTAAAGACGTCTTGCAGGCTTTTCTATTAAATACCGCAAAAGAGTCCGTGGCTTATGCCTCAGAAAAAATAATTGCTGGCAATGCAGATTATGCATCATTGAATTTCAGCAATCCCGAACTGAAAAAAATTGAACCTTGGGCAGGTTCCAGCCAAGGCCGTGACGTCTATATTTAAACTTTTTCCAATGTAGGGATTTACTGGAATATTAACGATTTTCAAGTAACGGATATGATTTCTGAAAATGAAACTATAGCCGTATTTGGTCAATTTACCTATACCTACGTGCATACCCAAAATACCTTCACATCCCCGTTTTCCATTAAAGCTATCGTTAAGGATGGCCTCATTACTTATTTCCAATTTATGGAAGATACTTACGCTTCGGCTGCATCGTTCCATGTTGGCGGAGAATGGAGCATTCCGCAAGATTCAGACAGCGCGAAAAACTTTACAGTTTCCGCAACGCTTGAACACTGAATGTTCAAAAGCCCTCTTTGCTGGGCTTTAACAAAAAAAATACTCTAAGCACAAACTAAGCATCGCAAATGCTTTTCAGCCTTTGTATATTGAAATGAATAACATGAGAACAGCACAAATATTATGATTCATAGCGCACTCGCCCAAAGCACCACAACGCCTTACCGCGTTACCCTGACAGACCCGCAAGGCCATACATGGCATGTCGATGAACCAGCAGCTAAAGGCGGACAAGATTCTGCGCCTAATCCAGTACAGCTGCTGCTTTCTGCACTCGGCGCCTGCACTACTGTAACTTTGCAGATGTATGCAGACAACAAAGGCATCCAGATTGACCATGTTGAAGTTCATCTGCAGCTGAACCCTGAAGGAGAGCCCGAAGCAGGTCAGAACATCATTGTGCGTAAAATTATCTTAAAAGGCGACTTTAATGAGGAGCAGCATAAACGCTTGCTGAAAGTTGCAGAAAACTGCCCGATCCATAAGCTGCTGACGTCGAGTATTCAGATTCAAACTGAACTTTTAATTTAATTTTTGCTTGGCATTCCGGAATGCCAAGCCTATAAAACTAAAGCCCCAAATGGGGCTTTTCTATCTTCAGCGCTTAAAGCTTTTCTACCAAAATACGGTCAACTTGCTTTAACCCTGTATGCTTTTCATGATTCTTGCGGCGAATTTTAATGACTTTGCCTTCCTGCAAATCCTGCAGCATCAGCTCAACCGCCATCATCGCGTCGAGTTCTAAATCAGCGCCAATCCATTTTTGCTCACCCGCATCCATTAGAACGATTTCATCATTAATTTGATCGTAAAGACTCATTTCTTCCTCACTCTGGCAAATACTGCCAATTCTGCCGGATACTTCAATGAATAAATTAATTCTAAACCTTTGTTTTAAATCATTCGTTGAAATATCGTTATCTAAACATAAAAAAGACGCCCCAATGTTCGGGGCGCCTTTTTGCCAGTTAATCTTAAGTGATTAAGCTGTAATTTCTTTTACTGCTGCAACTACTGCATCAGCGGTAATACCAAAGTATTGGTACAAGTCTTTTGCAGGCGCAGACTCACCGTAAGTGGTCATACCGATCACTTTGCCGTCTAAACCAACAAATTTCCACCAGTAATCGACATGCGCAGCTTCAACCGCAACACGCGCACGGATGTTTGATGGAAGTACTGCTTCACGGTAAGCCACATCTTGCTTCACAAATTCTTCAGCACATGGCATAGAAACCACACGCACGCCATCTAATTGAGCGTAAGCATCCATGGCCAATGAAACTTCTGAACCTGTTGCAATGATGATGGCTTTTAATTCGCCTTTTTCTTTCGCAAGCACATAACCGCCTTTCGCAACGTCAGCAATTTGATCTGCTGTGCGTGTTTGGAATGGCAAGTTTTGACGAGAGAAGATCAATGCAGTCGGACCTTCGCTGCGCGTTAAAGCAGATTTCCAAGAAATAGATGCTTCAACTGTGTCACATGGACGCCAAGTATTTAAGTTTGGTGTACCGCGTAAAGATGCGATCTGCTCTACAGGCTGGTGTGTAGGGCCATCTTCACCTAGACCGATTGAGTCATGAGTATATACATGAATCACACGCTGTTTCATCAATGCAGACATACGCACTGCATTACGCGCATATTCCATAAACATCAGGAATGTTGCAACGTAAGGAATGAAACCGCCGTGCAGCGCAACACCATTGGCGATTGCAGTCATACCAAACTCACGTACACCGTAGTGAACATAGTTGCCTGCCGGATTAGACTCAACGCCTTCTGCGCCTTTCCAAAGAGTCAAGTTTGAGCCTGCAAGGTCAGCAGAACCGCCAAGAATTTCAGGAAGCAATGGTGCAAATGCCTGGATTGCATTTTGACTTGCTTTACGCGTCGCAATGGTTTCAGCCTTTGCATTCACTTCAGCAATATACGCATCCGCTTGTGCCAAAAACTCTGCAGGCAAATCACCATTTAAACGGCGCTTCAGTTCAGCAGCCTCAGCTGGATATTTTGCAGCATAAGCCGCAAAAGTTTCATTCCAAGCCGCTTCAGATGCAGTACCTTTTGCTTTAGCATCCCAAGCTACATATACGTCAGCAGGAATTTCAAACGGACCTTCCGTCCAGCCTAATGCTTCACGAGTCAAAGCAATTTCATCATTGCCCAGTGGCGCACCGTGGCAATCTTCTTTACCTTGTTTGTTTGGAGAACCTAAACCAATAATGGTTTTACAAATAACCAATGTCGGTTTTGCCGTTTCAGTTTGCGCTTCAACAGTTGCTGCACGCAAAGCATCGCTGTCGTGACCATCAACTTTAATCACTTGCCAGCCGTATGCCAAGAAGCGCTGTTCTGTATCGTCAGAGAACCAGCCTTCTACTTCACCGTCAATCGAGATGCCGTTGTCGTCATAGTAAGCAATCAATTTGCCTAGGCCCAAAGTACCCGCCAATGAACATGCTTCGTGCGAAACACCTTCCATTAAGCAGCCATCGCCCAAGAAGCAGTAAGTAAAGTGATCTACAACTTTGATATCTTCTTTATTGAATTGCGCTGCTAAAGTTTTTTCAGCAAGAGCAAAACCCACTGCATTGGCAATGCCCTGACCCAATGGACCTGTTGTTGTTTCAATACCCGGTGCATAGCCAAGTTCTGGGTGACCTGGAGTTTTTGAGTGCAATTGACGGAAAGATTTTAAATCTTCGATAGAAAGATCATAACCAGTTAAATGCAATAGCGCATATTGCAGCATGGAACCATGGCCGTTAGACAATACAAAACGGTCGCGGTTTGCCCATTGCGGATTTGTTGGGTTGTGGTTCAAAAATTCACGCCAAACGACATCAGCGATATCTGCCATCCCCATTGGCGCGCCTGGATGGCCTGAATTAGCCTTTTGCACAGCATCCATTGCCAATACACGAATTGCGTTTGCAATCCGGCGTTCATTAAGTGGGGTCGTCATAGGTCAGCGTCCAAATAAATCGTTTAAAAGAATAAAATGAATAACAATTCAAAACTGCGGTATATTGTCTTAAAAAAAGCGTACAGGGTAAAGACTAAGGTCGAATTTTTCACGAATAAATCGTAATCAAAAACCCTCTTCGTTCAGTTGTTGAACAGCTTTCCGCCACAATCAGCAGCAGAACTCAATTTTTTTCTTTTTATGCAGGATATTTAAAAATATCTGCTGAAACAGTAGCTTAAAATAACTTAGCCACGGATATTAGCTCTTTAAAGTTATGCCATACGGCTAAAAATTTTAATGAAATAACAATAATTTAAAGCATAAATGAATAAAATTCATTTTTTACCATAAAAGGTGAGCGATATCTGATCCACACTAAATCCCCCCAATTTACGGATCAATAAAACCCAAAGGGAAATAAAATTAAAACTATTATATTTCAACTAATTATAAAATATAACTCAGCATTTTTTTTGGCAAATACAGCCAAAACGCGAGATTTTTCAAGCAGCTCCAGCACTACAGCGAATTGCTCATTTCAAAGTGTTTATCAATTTTTTAGATGCTCATATCAAATAAAAAGTCAATAAATTGAAATAAATTCACCCATTTTGATCGTCTTGCGCTAGTCCTTTAAAGCAACTCGATGTAACATATCGCGTCTTTTAAATTTAACTGTGATAGGACTTATGCGCGAGTACGCTGTATTTACCTCGGAATCTGTAAGCGAAGGCCATCCAGATAAAATGGCTGACCAAATCAGTGATGCTATTCTGGATGCAATCTTAAAAGAAGACCCTTATGCACGGGTTGCTTGTGAAACGCTTGTAAAAACAGGTGCTGTAGTACTTGCTGGTGAAATCACAACAACTGCCAACGTTGACTTTGAAGCAATCGTTCGCCATACCGTAAATGGCATTGGCTATCATCACACTGACTTGGGTTTTGATGGTTCAACTTGCGCCGTGATCAACATGATCGGCAAGCAGTCTCCTGAAATTGCACAGGGTGTAGACCGTCAAAAACCTGAAGATCAAGGTGCGGGCGACCAAGGTTTAATGTTCGGTTATGCAAGCCGCGAAACTGATGTTTTAATGCCTGCCCCGATTTCATATGCTCACCGCTTAATGGAAAAGCAAGCAGAATTGCGCCGCAATGGCACACTGCCTTGGTTACGTCCAGATGCGAAAAGCCAAGTGACTTTTGCCTATGAAAATGGCAAGCCTGTACGCTTAGATGCTGTTGTGCTTTCAACTCAGCACGATCCTGAAATTTCTCAATCCAACCTTAAAGAAGCGGTGATTGAAGAAATCGTCAAAAAAATCATTCCAGCTGAAATGTTTCATGCAGGCACTAAATTCCACATCAACCCAACGGGTCTGTTTGTGATTGGCGGTCCTGTAGGCGACTGCGGTTTAACGGGCCGTAAAATTATTGTCGATACTTACGGCGGCATGGCGCGCCATGGCGGCGGCGCTTTCTCGGGTAAAGATCCATCGAAAGTTGACCGCTCTGCTGCATACGCTGGCCGTTATGTAGCCAAAAACATTGTGGCTGCCGGTCTTGCTGACAAATGTGAAATTCAAGTGTCTTATGCGATTGGCGTTGCTGAACCGACATCTATTTCAATCAACACATTCAACACTGGCAAAGTGTCAGATGAATTGATTGTTCAATTGGTTCGTGAGCATTTTGACCTTCGTCCATATGGCATTACCCGCATGCTTGACCTCATTCAGCCAATGTATAAGCAAACTGCGGCATATGGCCACTTCGGCCGTGAAGGTTCAGACACTGCGTTTACATGGGAAAAAACAGACAAAGTTGAAGCGCTTAAAGCATCTGCTGGCCTTTAATTTTTCTTGCTGTCCCTAAAGAAAGCCTGCTTTTATGCAGGCTTTTTTATCGCCTCAATTTATCTGTGCGTTCAAAATTTGACTCAAATTCCCTAAAAAAACCAAAATCTAAAACAAAATGACTGTGAATTTATCATGCATTGTTCTGATGAAGAATTGCATATCGTCATGGCAGCCTCTCCCTACTTTCAGTACCCCCATGCTGTCAAATAAACTGAATGCACAGTGAATCTGACTTTACAAAGTGTTGATAGCATCCTTGAGAGTTGCAATTGCCTAACGCAGCAACGGGATAAATGATGGCAGCATTCGGCAGATGCAGCCATCGCGGTAAAAGCTTTACTGAATAACTGCATGAAAAATGTCTATGCATCAATTTTATTGACAGTAAGGATTGAAGTTTTAAGGCCATTGAGATTCTCAGGATAAAGAAAGAGGTCAACACTAAAAAATTAAAAATTACACTTAATCAACAATTTTCGTTCAGATCTTGATTGTTCTTTCGGCTAATATATTTTCAGCCCATGCTACGGGCATAACAAAAAGAGGAATAACACAATGAATAAATTACTTGTTGCTTTAGGCTTGACCGCTACTGTTGCGCTTGTAGGCTGTAACAAAGAAAAAGCGCCTGAAACTGGCGCGACTACTGGTGAGCATTTAGAAAATGCAGCCAGCCAAGCAACTCATGACATTAAAAATGCAGCAGATCATGCCGCATCTGAAACTACAGCCGCTGCTGATCACGCTGCAGCTAAAATTGATGCAGCAGCTGATGAAGCGGCTGCTAAAACTGAGGCCGCTGCTCACGATGTAAAAGAAGTCACTAAAGAAGCAACAGCAGATGCTGCCGCTGCTGTTGAAAAAGGTGCTGCTGACGTGAAAGAAAAAGCACAGCACTAAATCAGCTTCATAAAAAAGCCTTCTTTATGAAGGCTTTTTTTTCATCAAATCAGAGTTGTAAGCTTGCATCCTCAACTTAATTATGTTCTTTATACAATAAATGAACGCCGCGAGTACGCTTCATGCCATTATCACATCATAGTGAAAAACATTATATTCATCGCACTGGCTGGCTCCGCGCAGCAGTATTGGGTGCAAACGACGGCATTATTTCAGTCACCAGCCTTATTATGGGCATAGCTGCCAGCGGCGCATCATCACATACCTTACTCATCACGTGTGTTGCAGGATTAATCTCTGGCGCAAGCTCAATGGCGGCTGGCGAATATATTTCAGTCAAGTCTCAAGTTGATATTGAAGAAGCTGACCTTCACATGGAAGCCAAAGAACTAGAAAAAAATCCGCACCATGAATTAAAGGAGCTTACCCAAATCTATATTCTCCGCGGATTGACTCCGGAACTGGCACATGAGGTTGCACTGCAATTAACAGAAAAAGATGCATTAGAAGCACATGCCCGTGATGAAATCGGCATTCATGAAAACACCTCCGCCAATCCTTTGCAGGCAGCAGGTTCATCCGCACTGGCATTCTCCGTTGGCGCACTATTTCCAATGCTTTCCATATTGCTTAGCCCAGATCAATATATATCTGTCAGTGTGATGATTGTAGGCATATTATCCCTTGCATGCCTTGGCGCACTTTCCAGTTATGCTGCAGGGACACCTCTGCTCAAAGGCGCTATCCGGGTTACTGCATGGGGAATCGCTGCGATGCTGTTTGCCAGCTGGATAGGTTCTTTATTCAATGTTTCCACAGTGCCGTAGGCAAACCATAATAAGCAGCCAGCCAGTGCCCCATTGTTCCAAGCTAGATGTATATTTCTGCGATGGCTTAGGGGGTTAAAGCCCCGCGTAAGTTGCAGCCAAAATCCATCCCCAGCTGCGCTTGCTTATATGTCGTATGCTCTTCTAAAACAAAGGTGTAGAAAGCATCCGCATTGGCAAATTTGCTTTTCAGGTTAGATGCAGGCGCATTGTTCATCTTCACCCCATCAAGCTTATTCAAATTAAAATGCCCTAAACGGTACAGCTCATTGAAATAAGCGTTCATCATTTTACAGTAAGCTTCTTTGCTGGGTTTTAACGAAGTCGAGCTGACTGTATGTAAATTCAGTGTTTTTAAATTATTCACATCTAAAGCTGATTGGTCTGAAAAAGCCAAACTTTCTGTCCGTTTAAAGCGCTTAAAATCTTCAGAAAACTGCTTATTCAGCTGATTGATTTTCTGCTGTAAATCTTGCGCATCTTTGGCTGCATATGCTGCTTCATTAACCGCCTTAAACTGTTGCGGTTCTTGATTGGTACACGCCGTAAATAACGCACTGAAAAACACTGCAGCAACGGCAATTCGCTTCATGACTACCCTAAACGTAATTTCAATCTTGTGCGCCATTATGCCTGAAATCGCATATTTGGAAAGGGAAACTCCATATTCAGCAAGTAGCGCAGCGGCCATTTTCAATATGGCCAATACCCTGCCCTTAAATTTGGCGCTTACCATACAGCTGCTGTCAGCAAGCTGCCCTATATTATTCTCCCAAAAAATAGCGAATATAATTTGCTTAATGCGCTCTCCTTGGGCAAAGTGAAGATATACAAGGAGATAAGTGCATGAGCTTATTAAAACATTTGGGCATTAAACATCCAATTTTTTTGGCGCCAATGGCGGGCGTTTCAACACCTGAACTGGCTGCAGAAGTTTCCAATCAAGGCGCTTTAGGCGCTTTAGGCTTAGGCGCCTGCACAGTGTCCTCTGCACGGGATCAAATTTTAAAAACACAAGAACTGACAGATCAGCCTTTTCAAGTTAATTTTTTCTGCCATCAGCCTGCAGTTTTAGATCCGCATAAGGCTCAGCAATGGATTGACTACCTTAAACCCCAATTCAATACATATGGCGCAATGCCGCCAGCACAGCTCAATTGTATCTACCCAAGCTTTTTAGATAATGATGACTTTTTACAGCTGATTTTGGAAACACGCCCTCAAGCTGTCAGTTTCCATTTTGGCATACCGCATGCACATCAAATTCTAGCTTTAAAGTCTGCGGGCATTCTGACCATGGTTTCCGCAACAAATTTAGCGGAAGCTCTAGCAATTCAAGCTGCAGGCATCGATATCATTATTGCGCAAGGCATAGAAGCCGGCGGACACCGCGGTATATTCAATGAAAGCTTTGACAGCAGTGTCAGAACTGCTGATTTAGTTCAATTATTTAAACAGCATTGTCAGCTGCCAATCGTGGCAGCAGGCGGAATTATGTCAGGCCAGCAGGCAAAGAGTTTGCTTAATTTGGGCGCAGATGCCGTACAGCTTGGCACTGCATTTGTTCAATGCAAAAGCTCCAACGCCAATGGCGCCTATCGCAAAGCGCTGTTTGACCAGCCAATCACCCAAATCACAGCCAGTATTTCAGGACGCCCTGCGCGGGGATTAATCAATCATTGGCACATGGATATTGATACGCCCGACAGACCGTCAGTTCCAGCTTATCCTTATACCTATGATATCGGCAAACAGCTGCATGCTGCTGCATCACAGCAAGGCGATCATGGCTTTGGCGCATTTTGGGCAGGCAGCAATGTAGCGCAGATCCGCGAATTAGAAGCGGCAGATCTGATTAACCAGCTGGTTCTGGAAATGAATTTTGCCTGAGCGGCGGCTTGTTTTTCGACAACTATTCCGCTGAAAATAGCCAGTTCTGTTTTCAGCATTTTTTTCATCAAAAATTGAAAACTGTCGATTTATTTTATGCAGGAACAGCAAGAGGAATTGCAAGCCTTACCCGCCTTAGTTACAATTTTTAAAATTATTAAAAAATACCTAAAAATAGGGATATTAATTTTTGTTATAATTATGTAAATTTAGATACATTATTTTTAAATAAAAGCTCAACCCTATGGCTATCGCTCTGCTTGCATTGGTTTTAATCGGTTTTTCAGTGGATACAGCGATGCATATCAAGGCAGACCATACTGCCGCCAGCAATTCATCTGTGCAGCTGAGCCCAGAAAAAATCAAAACTGATCCCGCCTCACAAAGTCAAACTGATGCATTGGCGAAAATTGAAGCCCCGCCTCAAAACATAAAATAAATGACGCAATACATGCCAATATTTTTTTAAACCTCTTTAAGCATATAAATAGATGCTGTTCAAAAATTAATGATCCAATAAATTTACAGCCTCTGTTTGCACATCACTCATAATTGCGCCATGCACTAAAAGATGGTCAAAATATTCTTCGACAACTTTGTATTGATCAGCTGTAGATTCAACCTTGTACATATTTTGACGGAATTCATTGCTGGAGCGCAGGCCTTTGGTATACCAGGCAATATGCTTGCGCGAAATCCGGCAGCCTGAATATTCACCATAAAACTCATACAGCTCGCTTAAATGGCCAAGCAATACAGTTTTGACTTCTTCAATATTGGGTGCAGTCAAGTATTCGCCTGTTTCCAGATAATGGGCAATTTCACGAAAAATCCACGGACGCCCCTGCGCAGCGCGGCCAATCATCACGGCATCCACACCTGTATAATCCAGCACATATTTAGCTTTTTCAGGACTGTCAATATCGCCATTAGCAATCACTGGAATGTTCAACATGCTTTTCACGCCTTTAATCAGCGAATAGCGGGCAGTATTTAAATACATATCTTCACGGGTCCGGCCATGCAAGGCCAAGGCGGCGATACCCGCTTCTTCTGCGCGCTTTGCAACGCGCATAATATTTTCATGACCATTTAAATAGCCCAAACGTGTTTTCAGCGTGACCGGAATATCTACAGCTGCCACAACCGTATCCAAGATACGCGCAACCAAATCCTCATCCTGTAGCAAAGCAGAACCTGCCAGCTTATTGCAGACTTTTTTTGCAGGGCAGCCCATATTAATGTCGACAATCTGCGCACCATTAGCAACTTGATAGCGCGCTGCTTCAGCGAGCTCTTGCGGATCTGAACCTGCAATTTGTGCAGAAATTGGCGCAATTTCGCCATCAAAATTCGCGCGGTATAAACTCTTTTTGCTCATACGCAGCGTTTTATCTGCGGTCATCATTTCACTGACTGCATGGCCTGCGCCAAAGTATTTGCACAATGTTCTGAATGGGCGGTCAGTGACGCCCGCCATCGGCGCGACAAAAATAGGGGAATGCTTTGATTTATCAAACAATTCTGCAATAACGTTGTTTTTACTCAATTTTTACTTTCCCATATTCTTAAAGGTTTTACATCATTTTCAATCATTCTCAACTATTCTTTACGCCTAATTTGCGCCATAATCACCATTATGGCGTAAATAAAAAACTATGGCGTAAATATGGGAACAATTGCAGAACGAACTACGGCGGATGGCAAAACTCGCTATAGAGCTCAAATACGAATTACTCGTAAAGGTTTACCACCGTTTATTAAGACAAGGACTTTTGCGAAAGAATCGTTAGCCAAAGAATGGATTAAACGATTTGAAGCTGAAATCCTTCTTAATCCCGCTATTCTAAATCCAGAAGCTGCAGTTGTGTCAAAAACTTTAGAGCAATTCATTACTCAATATTTGGGTGAAATTGGCGATGAGTTTGCTACAACAAAAACCGCAGCGTTAAAAAATATCTGCAACTATGATATAGCGCAAAAAGATGTTTTCACTTTATCACGCCAAGATTTTTCATCATTTGCGATTGAGCGCAGAAAAGGTAATCCGCTTGAAATGATTGATGGTGTTGCGCCCGCCACAGCTTTGAAGGATTTATCTCATATCTCATCCGTACTTAATCATGCTGAGCTTGTATGGGGTGAAGACGTTGTTAATGCCAAAAATGAACTATCCAACTCTATCATAGGTCTTAAAAAAGCTAGGATTGTTACAAAGTCAAAAGAACGTGATCGCCTAATTACATCGGAAGAACTGCATGTTCTAACAAATCATTTTTATAAAGGCTGGAAGCGTGTCCGCAATGCTATTCCTATGCACCTGGTCATGTGGCTTGCAATATATACCGGTCGTCGAGAAGGCGAACTATGTGAAATGCGCTTAGAGGATTTTGATCGGAAAAATAATCAATGGAAAATCCGTGATGTGAAAAACCCAGATGGCTCAAAAGGCAATCATAAATATGCACATTTGGAGCCTAATGCCCTTCTCATTATCAATGAATTGCTGGAACCATCTACACGCAAACAAATGCTAGAACTAGGATATAGCGATGAGCTCTTATTGCCCGTTAATGTGCAGACTGTATCTGATTATTTCCGTAGGGCATGTCGTTTAAACGGTATAGAAGATCTAAGATTTCATGATTTACGCCATGAGGCAGCAACACGCTATGCAGAAGATGGCTTTACTATTCCACAACTGCAAACAATTACATTGCATTCTTCGTGGAACAGCCTAAAGCGGTATGTCAATTTAAGAAAGCGTGGTACTCGTTTAGACTACTCAGAAGCAATACAATTTGCACGTCAGCAATATGACGAAAACTATTCACGTTTCGCACTTAGTCAAAGATATGTATCAGCTGCAGATATTGCCGATGCCGAAGAAGTTTATTCTCAGTGCCAAACACCAGATATTATTAAAACGGAATTTGATTTTAATAAGGTCCTGCTGGAAAGCTTTATGAAATCTTTCAGGCCAACTAAAAGCATTAAAGATATGTATAAAGAAAACTCTAATATACAAAACATATTTGCGTGGAATGATATTCAGCAATGTTTTGTTGTTCCCTATATACAAAATGCCTGGGAAAATTGGTTTAAAGAGAGTGCTACCGTTGATTGGCAACAATTACCATCTGATACAACTCATTTTAGTATTAAAGGTTTAGATGTTTTAAAAATAGAATCAGATCGAATATTTAAGTGGGAAAAAGAAATAGAAAAATGGTTCGATATATCTAAATATTTTGATGTTGAAATTTCAAATCTTATAGAGAAGAAAACCCTCAATTGAGGGTTTTAAAACATTGCACTGCATTCAACCTTGTTACTATTTGTAATTTGGGAATTACGATGGCATTACTTCTATAGCGTATTTTTTTGTTTAAAAAATGCCTCACACCCTTCCAAAAATTTTGCATTCACTTTCATCTGTGGATCATTTTTTTCATCGTCACATTTATCTGCAGATTTGAGTTGATTGTCACGCGCATATCGATAGCCATTGTACTGCTCAGTTCCTTCTTTAAAGCCTCCAAGTACTTCGGGCCTCATTTGATACTGAAAATAAATGAACAACGCGATGCCTAAAGCAGCAAGTACAGTGCTGATGATCTTGAATGTTGTTGATGGTTTCTTGATTTGGTTTAAAGTCATTTTTATTCTTTTGGGTTATTATTTGTGCAGGGATGATAATTAAAAATCAGGATGAAGTCTATGTGCTCAAACTTTGAAGCGATAAAGCGAGACCGGGCCTTTCTCTTAAATCTACCTGAGCCAACTCAACTCGAATTTCCTGATGAAATATTTCCTACCTACAACTCCCCTTTAGTCTTTAGCAATAAGGGCAATATTGAATGGCGCTGCGCTAAATTTGGGATGATCCCGAAATGGGCCAAAGAACTCAAATATGGCCGTCATACATACAATGCGCGCACTGAAACCGTAGCAGAAAAGCCGAGCTTTAAGAATGCTTGGCACAGAAACCAGTTTGCTCTGATTCCCGTTGAAACTATATACGAGCCAAAGTATATCAATGGGAAACCCCACTGGTATGGCATAGCACGCGAAGACGGCATGCCTTTTACCGTTGCTGCCATCTATGAAAGCGCGGTGATTAATGATGAGCAGATTCGATCAATGAGCATGCTGACGATCAATGCAGATACACATCCTTTTATGAAACAGTTTCATGCACCCAATGATGAGAAGCGAAGCATCATCGTGATACCGGAAGAATATCGTGAAGATTGGCTCAACACGAATTTTGAAGAAGCGCATGAATTTTTCTTTGATGTGCCAGATGAGTTTGTTGCATTTCCAAAGAACCGTCCGTCAGAAAAAACACCGCAGCAAACTCTGCTTTGATTATCCACAGTTTTTAAATTTGAATTTATTTTGAGCAGTCTTTAGAATCTTGATTATGTTACACAATCGAGATTAAGAAATGGAAGAGCCGAAACATGGCGGTAAACGCGATGGAGCTGGGCGGAAACATGAGTATGGCGAAGCAACTAAAGTGTTGCGCGTTCCCGAGTCTCGCATTGTAGAAATCAAAGAATATCTGAAGAAAACAAAAAAGGAAATTGAAGTTTCTGATATACGCCAAATTGACCCGACAACACATGTTGAAATCCCACTTGCAATTGAGCGTGTTCAGGCAGGATTTCCCTCTCCAGCTCAAGATTATATCGATAAAAAGCTGGATCTGAATGAACACCTTATTCATAACATAAATGCAACTTTTATGGTGCGCGTTAATTCCCTTTCCATGATCAATATTGGCTTAGACATCAATGATGAATTGATTGTTGATCGCAGCCTAGAAGCAAAACATAGGGATATAGTAATCGCGCTTGTAGATAACGATTTTACTGTTAAGCGTCTAATGATTGATGGTGATAACCGCTGGCTTAAAACTGAAAATCCTGACTTTCAGGACATTCATTTGGAAGATGGCCAAGAGATGGTTATTTGGGGCGTGGTTACGCGCGTCATTAAGAGTTTCAGATGAAGCATGAACAAAAGATCTATGCACTGATTGACGTCAATAATTGCTACGTCAGCTGCGAGCGCTTGTTTCAGCCAAAATTGAACAATAAACCGGTGATTGTACTCAGCAACAATGATGGATGCGCAGTCGCACGTTCGCAGGAAGCCAAAGATATTGGGATCAAAATGGGTATTCCCCTATTCAAGATCAAAGATATTGTTGAACAGCATAATGTCCAAGTCCTTTCGAGCAATTATAAGCTGTATGCTGAAATGTCGAAGCGCTTTCACTCGATTCTTGCTGAATATGTCGGCCCCGGCGAGCAAGAAATTTATTCGATCGATGAATGTTTTTTGGATCTAACTGCTTATGAGCATCTATTTGACTTGACCGAATATGCTCAGGACATGCGGCAGCGAATTGCGAAATGGATTGGGCTGCCGGTTTGCGTCGGCATTGGCCGCAGTAAAACTGAGGCTAAGATTGCCAATCACATGGCAAAGAAAGGCAAGCGATTCGGCGGGGTGTGTAATTTGGTCTCAATGGATCCAAAGCATAAAGACTACTTTAAAAGCCTAATCGATGTGAGTGAGGTCTGGGGAGTTGGCCGGCAGCACAGCAAGAAACTGCACAGTATGGGTATCAAGACCGTTTATGATCTTGCACGCACTGAGCCGCGCAATATGCAGAAGCTGTTCAGCATAGTAATGTCAAAGACAGTGGCTGAACTGCAAGGCATCTCATGTATTGAGATTGAGCATGCCCCACCCGCAAAAAAACAAATTATCTCATCAAGGTCATTCGGGCAACGTGTAACGGATAAAGAATCTTTGTCTGAGGCAATGAGTGATTATCTGCAGTCAGCAGTCAAGCGGCTGCGCGAAGACAATAGCCTCTGTGGTTGCGTGATTGCTTTTGCTGAATCTAATCCATTCGACAAGAATAAGCCCTTTTATAAGAAATCGATCAGCATTGGCTTCGCTGACCCTACCGACTCTGCTGCAGTCATGAATAAAGCTGTGATGAAAAAAATGGGCGAACTATTTCAAGAGGGTATTGAGTTTAAAAAGTGTGGTGTGATTTTGACATGCATTGAGAATAAAGCTTTATATATCCCAGATCTACTGACTGATACAGAATCGATTGAGAAAAAAGAAAAGCTACAATGTGCGTTGGAAAGCGTTAAAGTGAAATTTGGAGATAGTAAGCTTGCGATCGGCCCTTGTAAAATACCCAACCGTGGCTGGTCTATGAGTCGAGGGAGCTTGACGAGGGATTACTTTAGCTGGGATGGGATGTTAATGATAAATAGATAGAACAAAATTTTAGTAGTACGGGCAAGTTGTATAATAATAGATTTATTGGTATAAGTTTTTTATTTTTATATAATATGAGATTTACCCGTTTAATTTCCTCAATTATTCAAGTAACAATATTTGCATGCATTTTTCTATTTGCATGTATTTTTTGGTTCTACTCTAATGCTGAATCTAAAACGTTACTTTTGCTTAAAGATTCACTTGCAACAGCTTCAGGTTTTTTTGGAGGAATAACAACTCTTATTGCCGCATATATTGCAGCAAACTTATTCAATGATTGGCGCGATGAAAAAAACTATGAATTAGAAAATACTTTACTTAGCAATATTCTTATGGATCTTAAACCACTTTATATTGAGTTATTAAAAGCAAGATCTGATTCTATTAACTTGAAAAATATTGAAACATCTTTTATAGTTAAAACCGATTATCTTGAAAGAAATAGAATCGATTTAGTTATATCAACTCTAAATTTATTCCCTAACATAAAAATATATAGCCATTTAAAAAATGATTACACACTAATTGATCTTTATAATAAGTTTGATAAGCATTGTTATTGTTTCTCACACTTCTTTAGAATATTATTCTTGGAGAAATATAGGATATATTATGAAGTCATCATAGAAGAAAATCAAAAAATAACTGGAAAACCTCCTTTAAAATACTATGATATTTTTAGGCCCTACACAGACTCAAGACAAGATAGCCTTAAAATTGAGATTCAAGAAGTTTTAAGTGTTTTTAAGAAAGATGCGCTTACTGCTGAAATTAATGGAGTCAGAAAACTTACTACTTATGAAGACTGGTTACAAGAAACGATAAACCTTCATGATCAAATTCATGATTACTGCATCAAAGGCCTAAAGGTTCCTAATTAAAATCATTATTTAATTATTAATAATGATTTTATTCCGTTTTTTAGAAAATACTTTTTTGGATAAATTTAGAGGTAATAATGAATAAATACGATTCTGAAACTATCATGCAAAACTTCAATAAAATACTTCAACCCTTTACAGATATAGCTAGGAATGCCCACAAAATAGCGAAAAACCCCAAGTTTCAACAAACATTACAAAATATATCTGTGGCTATACAACATCATGAAAAAACTGCCCCACAAATAGATAAAATGCTTTCAGAAATGGAAGAAAATGAAAACCTATCAGAAGCATTAGAGATTATCCCATATCGCCAAATTTTTAAACTGGCTCTTGATAATTTTGAAGTTAGAGACTTAACAATTTTAAAACTTGTAAACCAAGAAAATTTTCAAAATGGCTTATTAAAATATTTCGACGAAATAGAAATAGATACCATGTTTAAAAAAAGGAAAGTTTGCTTAGAAGAAGCTCTAAAATTATATGATCTAAATTATTTTGCAGGCTGCTCATGCCTGCTTCACTCAATACTTGAAGGCATAATTACGGACTATTTAATCTTTAAAAATATTATAGTTAAATTTAATAAAAATGGTAAAACAGTTTATAAAAAGGACAACCAAGTCATTACAGGTTTAAGTAAAAAAATTGATTTATCCAAAAGTATAAATAATAATTTTCTAAGATTAGAAAATTATAAGTTTGACTCAAGTCATAATAAAAAATTCCATAATGAAAGAAACGATGTTTTACACGGGTCAAATATAGACAATTTCACTGCAGAAAGATGCTTTATTACTATCATTTGGATTTCGTCACTACTAAGTTCAATCCAAAATGAACAACAACTTGATAGAATTAAAATACAGCAAATATTAAAAAGTACGCCCGTATAGAAGGCTTTTCAATTCACACACTGCACGCATACAGTGACATGAACTTTTGTAGAAATCGAATGCGCTGTGCAGCCTGAGAGTAGGATGCACAGCAATAAAGCAGCCAGCCTCACTTGGCTACCCACTTCTTATAAGCATTGGCCAGCTTTATATCGTAGCTATTCTTGGCATATGCAACACCGTTATAACTGCGTGCAAATACCTTCCAGTCTTTGTTCTTTAAAGCGTTGATCAGGCCATTCACTTCAATGTATCGACACATAGCATCAAGCTGCGAGGCTTCATCTTTATACATTGCATTAATAAATGCCTGAAGTGATGCATATCCTAATGCCTTCCAATGATAGCCCATGACCTGCCCAATGCCCCAGCTTGCCGACTCTAAAGCAGATGCCCGATGATACTGCGCTGCGGCATTTAAACGGCTATGCTGAGCAGAATATAAGCCATAACCCCCTGTACTTTTGCTGCATAGATCCGGGCATTTGGCCATCATCACATCAACTGTTTTTGCTTGGCCATTCGCAATCAGGCGCTGACGCATTACATGGCGCTCAAAGAGAATGACAGGAGTATCATCAGAATTAAATCCTGATCCCCGGCACTCCACTTCATGAACCGCCTTTAAAGCAGCTGCTTCTACACCCAGTGCTTTCGCTTGATCGCCTATCTGCGCATCGGTCAGTTTTTTGCTCATGAATCATTCCCCGCCCTTGCCATTCCCCCAAATAGAGAGAAATGCCGATTTAATTTCTGAAATGACTTCTGGTAAGGGTTTGCCTTTTAGCAGTGCAATCGATTGGTATAAAATGCCAATCGCAAGAAGGCCAAAAACCGCAAACATCAGCATCACAAAACCTTGGTACATCGTTGATGCTTTCAGCAGGTCAAAGTGTTCAATAAAGGCTGATCCACCGTACAAGCTTACAGTGACACTGGCGACAAACTTGCCAATCACTCCCATTGAAATTTGAATTTTTCCGTCTTTATCAATATCGCCGCTTAACACAAGGGCAAGAATCGCCCCGACAATTGCAGGGATTATCTTGATAATCCACGGGATCGTATTTTCTTGCATACTTGCCATTCCAAAAAAAAGCTGTTCATATGAACAGTCTCTTTATTTCTGCGGTATACAGCGAACCCTACAGAGTGCTAACAAAATAATGTTTAATTTCTAATTTGATTTCTGTAGGCAAAAAAAAAGCAGATTGCATTCTATATAAAGTATGCAATCCGCCCTCGTTTCACCCAGACCAATGAGTTGAAAACGGCGTGCAGTCTAACACCAATTATTGCCCAAAAGCGAATCTTCCTGCCTCGCGCGCGTCTTGGTGATTTTTAGACAAATATATTCCGTCTTCAGATCGATCAATACGGCGCTGACGGTTACGATAGCTTTGATTTAAATTTAACCGTGTAATCCTACGGGATGGATTTTTTTCATTAAAGCCTTGTATTTCAGCCCACAAACTATCCATTTCATCTTGATCATCCATCATTTTAGCCCTAGACCATAACGTCATTAAACTGCCTCTACGCTCATTCAATTTGCGGTCCAGCTGATAAATGGCAGATTTTCCTTCATTTGCCGTTCGGATATCACTTGGCGAAAATCCCATGCCTTGAACAAGCAGGTCCATAGAGCTGACTTCATCCATAATCGAAACGCCGGTTTTATCCTGAACACCCTCATCAGCATAACGTTGAGTTTTTGCAAAGTTTTTCAAAAAGACCGGCAGCATGGTTTCGATACCTCGCATATTGTGGCCTTCTGAAATTTCTTGAGCGCCTTTAATAACATTGGTGCCAATACCTGCAACAGGGCCAAGCGCCGCTGCCATTGCGGATTCGGCCCAGCGTTTTCCTTCAAGGCCCTCTTGTACGTCCGGCAATAGCATATTGTTAATACCCACACGGCCAGACATATCTATCGGAGTTAATGCACGCGGCGCACCTTTCATAATCAAATTCGAAATGGTTGGGTTAAATGCCTCAGCCAAATAATTTCTTAATGCAATTTCAGCATCCCATGGGTCATCATCATCACCGCCCATCCAAGAGGCTGCAGATAACAGCATACCCACTACAGGCAAGCCGAGCACCCCAGCGAATGCAGCATGCATAACCAGGACTGATGCCAATGCCTTTCTCGCCTCCAATCGTTCGGCCTGAGAATCAGCTTTAATAGACTGATATGCTTGACGTGAAAGCGTGTAAATCATGTTTTGGCAAAACTGTTTAAACAGCAACAGTACTTTGGCAACATTGCCTTGCATGACACGCGGGCGGTTACCGCTGCTGTAATCAAAGTGCCCTTTGTATGTGGCATCTACCGCCTGATCGAAAGCCTGATCGTGTGAAGAGCCAGCATTACGTGCAAGCCGATATGCAGCAATAAAAGTAACCTCACGGTTGAACCGCTCTGCACTATGAAACATGGTGCTGGCTGCGCGCATAATCGGGCGCATTTTCCACATCACGCCTGAGTCTTCACCTTGAGCAATACCTGCCAAATCATGCGCCTGAGTTACATCAATAACACCACGGTCTACTGCATCTTTATAAGCTTTTTGCTCATCTTTATTTAATAACTTAGAAATATCCGCACTGACGGCCTTATAAAGATCTGTTTTCGTGCCTTCCCATTTCACCTTATGAAAATCAACACCTTTCCTAAAGTCATTCGACGCCTTCAACAATTCCTTACCAGCTTTATCAAATCCCCATTTGGCGCCCATAATCGGATAAGCAACTAATGCTGTTTGCGATAAATTGACCATAGCTGCAGCAGGTGAAAGTCCTAAATAATAAATAAAGCCCACACTGGTCAAGGTACTGGAAAGCGGGTTTGATTTAGGATTCATCAGATTTTCATGACGTAAATTCATTTCATTAATTACCCGCTGCGCCTTAGGCTGATCATATGCGGGGTCATTTTTACGGGAAACGGAAGCATGCTTTTGCATCGCATCCAGCTGCTCAGACAATAAATCTGAATATCTTAATTTTGCTAAATAACTGGCACCATGAAACATATTCTGCGCAAAGGCACGGCGCGCATCTTGGCTAAATCCTGCTGTGCCTTTACGGTGAATGCCGTGTTTGGCCCAAGATAAATCAGGCATAGAGTTCAAATACAATTGTCCTAGCACATCCTGAAGCTCAACCTGTCTGGCTGCATCCAATCCCATATTGCCTAGCTCATTAAATAGATTGGTCATAAACCCGCGTCCAACAGCATCACGGCTTGCATTGAATTCTTTATCTAATATGACTTGATCAATTGTGCTGTCAGGGAATATTTCAAACAGTTCTGCACGGGATTTTTGAGCTTCAGCCATAGTTTCAGCACGGCTGACACTTTCGACTACACCTTTTTTGTCGCGCACAATCACAACATACTTACCGAATCGCGCCAACGGGAAATAAACCCCCTTTAATGCTTTAAAGAATTGGTCATCCATCTGCTGCATTAGCTCTGCTTTTTTCTCATTGCTCATGCTGGCCCGGACAATACGGTCTTTAATAGCCTGTTTAACATTCGTCAGCTGATCTTTATACTCATCACGGGTATCAGCATAAACTTTTTGAGCTTCTGGGCTTAAGGCATTGTATTGAGCATGCAGTTTTTTATACTTCGTTACGCTATCGCCAGATTCATGCGGTTTAGAGGGGTCTATTTGCGCTAAGGTGGATTCGTGCATGAGTTCAGCCAGCGGCTTTTCATCCTTAACTTTTGACCAGGCTCTGACAAGTTCATCTGCCTTAGCACCTGCATCGTTTTTATCAGCATCCATTTGCGCAGCCAAATCGTTATATTGAGTCAATGGTGGCAAAAGCTTGCTGTAGATTTCTGTTAACTGGCGGCGGCCAAGCGCTTGCAATCCAAGGCCAAGAAGATCAGTAAATTTAAAACCAGCATGGTCTTTCACGCTTTTCATACTTAGCGCTTTGATGCTATTGCTTAATGCGTTTAATGTCTGTTCAGCATCAAACTGACGGCTGAAACGAATATCCTCATTTTTATCATCAAAGCTGCCATCATTATTCAGTGCATGTTTCACCTGATTTGGATTGAACGCTACCAAGAAATCCATGTCACTAAAGGAATGGCGGATGCCATCAAACCGCCCCGATGCAGACGCCCGCTCAATTTGGTCACGGCTGGTTTTTTCCGTTGCCTGCATCGTCTGCTTGGTGTTTACAAACAATGGAATAATGCGTCCACTTGTTTTACCCGCTGATTTAACATCAGCATACATTTCAGCGGTAGCGATATCGTCAGTAAGATATACCCCGCGGCCCAGTAATCCCCCGCCACGGTTAAACTTATTAAATTCTGCTGCAGTGCCATGATAGTAAATTTTCGGCTCGCCATTTTTATCCATGGCTCGAGATGCTTGTGCCGGGCTATTTTGCCAATCTCCAAACCAGCGCTTAAATGCCGGTGTACGCACTTGCAGCCACTGCTGTTCAGTTAAATTGGTCGGCTGCCCATTGGGGGCCTTCATCCATGTTGAAGTATTTTGCAGCTGCTGCTTCACACGTTGTACTGCAGAAATTCCACTTTGTTTTTCTACCATGCGCTCAGCCAAGGCCAGCACATCATTTTCATTCAGATTCAGCTGAATGCCTTTGTCATACAGCCATGCTTTAACGGCAGAAATCAATCGATCCATGAAACGCTTCATTGCCGCTTTTTGAGCAACATTGCGTGTCTGCATTTGCGATGCCAGCGTGATCATGTATGGAAGGTACTCATCCAGCTGCACTTCACGCTGCAATTCACGCTCTGCAAGTCGTTTGGCTTCCAGTGCTGCAGGATTGCCTTGCTCAACCATGCGCTCAAATTGGCGCATTAGATCTACATAAGCATCCTTGTTCATCAGGTTCTGAAAACCGCCATGCCCACCCAATTCATGCAGAAATGTAGCCACGGCGCTGTCAGCATCTAAATTAGATGCGACCAATGTCACTTTGCCATTTTCATACCAGCCTTCAACATTGCCGGTCATGCCTTCACGCTGATCCTGAACAATGTTGAGAACGCCTTGCGCTTCCAAATCAGCAATGGTTTTTTCACCAAAGCGGCTGACTAGAGCTTCACGCACCTGTGCCACAGCAGATGATGCCGCAGAATTTTCTGTGCGGCTAAAACGTTTTTTGTCGCCAGACTTATCCGTTAAGCCTTGCTGTTTTTCACCAGTAGATAAATCGGTTTGGTCAGTTCGTGTACTTCCGTCATACTGCTGACTTGCTCCAGTTTCTTGGGAAAGTCCTCGACTTCTTTCTGCTGCTCTAGACTCAACTTCTGATAGATTTCCATTGCTTGTGCTTTTCCCATTTCCAGTATTTTGGCCTTGCTCGCGTTGCTCATTTTGTTCTACCTGATTTGAGGAAATTTCATTATATATAGCATCAAGCTGTGATAATCCACTTTCACCAATAATAGATTTTAATGCCTGACGCACTTCTGATTCAGCTATACCAACTGCAAGCGTTTCATGATCTGGATTTGTTCCAATCAAATAAGCAAAACGGTTTTTCACATTCTCTGATAAACCTTCTGGATTCTCCCAGCGATAAGCATCAATCTGTTCGCGAATTTGTTGTAGCTCAGTTAGTAGCTGATCTGAAACTACCCCGTGTGACAGAGAATATTCAGTTACGGTATGAACCAACTCATGATTAATCAACTCCAGTACTGAGCTTTCCCAAGCATCGGATTTTGGGTAAATATAGCTAGTATTCTGTGCTGGCACATAATATCCACCATCAACCAAACCTGCTCGAATCGTATTATCTTTAATACTGCCTAAATCAGAAACGATATGCACATGTACATCAGGGTTCAGCTTGGCAATCTTGGCCAGCAATTGCTTGCCATACAGCACATCAGTTTTTACGCCATCAGTCTTCATGCTTGCCAAGTCATTCACCACATCACCCAGCTTATGTACCTGATCCATCAGTATTGCTGGGATACTATGCGTTAAACCTGAATCAGACTGGATCTTAATTTTAAGACTTTCTGTTTTAGATGAACTATCTGTCTTCTCCAAGGGGTTTGACTTAGTAACCTCATTACTTACTTTAGATTGTTGAGGGCTTTCACCTGCGGGTTTTTGCGTATTCCCATTTTCCAGCCAATCCTTAAACTCATCTTTGGTCATTGAGCGGACAGGGCCAACTTTCCAGCCTTTATCAAAATTGGATTGATATGCATTTACTGCTTCTTCCTGTGAGTTAAAGCCAAGCATGACTTTATGTTCATCAAATCCGCCTGTTTGCTGATCCATCTGATCAACAATGAATACATGTTCCGACTCAGGATTATGGCCAACATAGGTATCTATATGTTCATTATCCGCGCCAGTGGTGCGTTTAATGTAGCCGTAATGGTCGCTCATTTTGTGCGCCCATTCTTTACCATCAGGATCAGTACCTCGGCGCTCTGAACCTCGTGGATTCTCTACCGCAATTTCTAAGCCATGAACTTTGATGTGGCCTTTCTTGTAGTTTCCAGCTTCAATCTGCGCTTGAGTTGGTGCTGGCAAATCATTCTGAATGCTGGTTGCTGCTTCATGCGCAGCCTGATCAATCGGATTATCTTTTTGCAATGCAACAATCTGTTTACGCAGGCGCGCTTTTTGCGGCACACTTTTCGCATCTGCGAGTTGCTGTTCAAGTTTTTGAACCTCCTGTGTATTTAAAGGAACAAAGCTTGGTGTGCCTGGTAGAGTTTTGGATTCATCTTGTTTAGATTGAAGCTCCTGCAACGCCTGAAATACCTTAAGGGCCTTTTGGGGCTGCCAGTGCGCCATACTCTTTAATTCTTTTTTGGCTTCACTTGGTTTGATACCAGCCTTATTTGCGTAGATTTTGATTTGTTCTGCAGACAAGGCTTCAAACATGGGCTTTACTGTCGATTGCGCATCCGCATGATTGCCTTTTAGAATTTCGCGCTTTTCATTTTCTAAAGCTGCTTGCTCTTTTTTATATTGATCTAATTGCGCATCGATATTTCCACGTTTAGACAATGGAACATTCAGTGCGCCATGATCTAAAGGCTGAGTATGAAAGCTCTTTGTGACATTACTACCCCCATTGCTGAGGGGAGCATCTGATCCACTATTCGGTTCACTCGCTTCTATTTTGCCAATAGCTGTTTGAAAATCACTGATTTCTTTTACAGCTTTGCTAACCTCCGCTAAAACCTCAGCGCGTGGACGACCTGTAGCAATTTCATCCTGTATCAATTTCATCTTTTGTGATGGATCATTAACATGCGCATCTTGAATACGCTGCTTAAATGGCAACTGATTTTTTTGTTCAACTGATGCTGCAGTTTCTGATGAATCAGCCGGAAAAGCTGGTTCGACAGCATAACTTGGCATTGCAGCAGTGATTTTTTCACGCAGATCTTCGGACAATTTAGGCCAATTCGTATTAACTGCATGCCTTTGCTGAATTGGATTTAGGCCAGCATCTTTAGCCCATTGAATACGCTGATTTGCATCGGCTTTTGACCAATCAGCCAAAGGATGATCAATTTCTCCAAAATCAGCATCTATGCTTTCTATTGGCTGAAATCCATCCGGTTGAGACTCATTCGCCGCAGGCTGTTCAAATTCTAAATTAGGCTGATAGCCAAAATCACTAAGCCCATCTAAAGCAGTTGTTTCTTGCAACGGTTTCGCCGCTGATGTCAAATTCCCTGAAATCCCTGAATCTACAGCAGTGGCAGCAGCAGCTGAAAGAGGACCTGCCTTTGGGTCTAAGCCCATACGTTGTGATTCTGTTTGCTCACCCGGCTGAAAATTTTTTGATGGTTCTTGGCCTGCTGTGTATGGAAAGTTTGCCTGCTGAATATTTTGGCCATTATCTGTAAATGTCCGTGTATTCTGATCTGCACTGGCATTTCCAAATCGCGTCTCTTGATCCAAAGCCGCATTACCCGGTCCGCCTCCGCCTAATGGTCCACTCGGTGATACATCAGGGTTTAAGGATTCTGCTGTTGCGCTATCCGCATTGTTTTGCGATGGCTGGGCTAAATATTGTTTCGTCTTCCCAACACCGGAAAATGAACCACCCATCGCCATGCCTGCCAGTGTTCCCATAACAATGGCATCATCTAATCCATCGTTCCATTCTTTGCCTAATGCAAAATTTTGCAGGACTTGTTCTGAAACAGACTGTGGCAATTCTTCAAGCAGGCCTTCAGAGATTGCACCCATAACCATGCTTTTAGGAATATCAGATAATTTTATTTGCTGCGCTGCAGTTTGAGCAGCATCTTTTAATCCAGCGTTTACTGCACCGCCAGCCATTGCAGTATGAACATCAGCAATTCCAAGTTTCTGTGCAATTTTTCCGCCTATAAAACCAAATAAAGAGCCAGCAGCACCTGTGGCCGCAGATATTGCTGTCTGATCATCACTCAGTAAATTATTATGGTTTTCCTGCCGGATTTGTGATGCCTGCCCACCCGCCATAATCAAGCCTTCACCAACAGCACCAGCAGCTACGGGAGAAACCAGCCCCTTGCTTGCAACACTTGCGCCGCGGCCTAAAGCACCGCCCGCCAGCATGGCCGGTACAGATTCGGCAACGGCATTAACGATCTTGGATGGATTGGAGATTGCTACTTTTGCTTTATCGACAATCCCTTCAGCATCATTAAATTGCTGATCAATAGCTTTGCTTTGAGCTGATTTTTTATCAGACCAGTATTTAGAACCTTCCCCAGCCTGGTATACACCAGTATTATCAATGACCTTACCTAAGTGACCACCTGTATAAATATCACCAATACCAATCGCGCTATCAACTGCAGCATTGACGCCTGATGCCAGTGATAGCCCTAAGTCTTTAACATGCCCTTTAATTCCACGACCCTTTTCCACCCCATAGTCAGGGTCTAAAAATGGATTCGTTTCTGTACGTTCTTTAACTAAATCATTTCCATAATCGGGATTAGAAAATGGATTTTTATTTGTAGAATCAGGCATGACATACTCCAATTGGTATGTCATAAATGATGTAGTTACTTTGTATAATCAGTCGAACCCTACAGCCACACAATATAATGGAATTCTTATAATGGAAATTAAAAGTAGAATAGAACACTATGGTTTATTATTTATTGGGATAGTTGCTCTAGCTGGGCTTAGCTTTAAATGTTTTTCTTATTTTTCTGAGAATAAGTCACGCACTAATGCGGTAAATAGCACTAATTCAGTAGCAAGTGACTATGATATTCAGTTAAAACAGGAGGGAGTTTTGGATTCAAATTTTAAATACATAAACTCGCCAAGAACATATTCCTTTTACAAGCAAGTTTCAAGTGAGCTCAATAAAAGCACGCCTATTGATATCGGTGATGGTGTGCAAATGGTTCAAGCACTAAAGATTCCAAACAATTCAACTTATATCTATAAGTTACCAATAAAAAAAGAGAATTTTAATACTCAAGTTGAAGCTAATATGAACTCTGGGATACCTGCTCTTAAGTCAACATTTTGCTACCAAGTTAAAAAACATATTCATTTTCAGGTAAATAATATGTCTGAAAGGTATGTTTACCTTGATGTTGATGATCACTTAATCAAAGAAATCGAGTTAAAAGCCAATCAGTGCTGATTGGCTAAACTATTTCTATAGATATCTGCTAGAAGCTCCTTTCCCATATATTGCATCAAATTGTGCCGCCTGCTGAGGGTTATTTTTTAATGCAGCAATATGGTTTTGTGATGGCTGATTAGTTTGAGGCTGCTGTATTGAATCAACATATTCCTTTGTTTGAGTGTCAAAAATTTGTTGCGGCCGATTAACCATGGTGCCTGCAATTTCGTCCCACTCTTGACCGCCACCAACAGTCATATATCGATCACGGCCGTTATTTTCTTTCGCGCCGCTTAAGCGGTTTATCCGCGCCTGAATTGACTGACGTTGCTCTTCTGTTTCCGCTTTATCATACATTTCCTGCAGTTTTTCAACCCGCTGAGCTTGGCGAATACCAAACCCTTCCTTTTGCTCAGTCAAATTTTGCTGTCTATTTTTCAACCCAAATTCAGCATTGTACTTGGCTGTATCCTGATTAAGCGCTTGGCCTTGTCGGTAATTCTGCCCAGTTTCACCCAATACGGCGCGCTGATTGGCACCTTGTTCACGAACCATGGTTTGCGCCATGTTTGATGAATTATTCGCGGCATTATTGAATTGGCTAGTCGCATTATTTGCATCAGTGTTGTACATCTGCACAGCGCGATTATCATCACCCGTTTGCATTTCCAATAACTGGGACCGCTGGCTGCTCGTCATTCCTCTAGCGCCATCAATAGGTGCACGTATATCACGCATAACCTGTTCACGTTCTAAATCTTGTTCTTGTGAGCGTTGCGGCCGGTTAGGATATTGAATATTTTGAGTGCTATTCATAGCGTTAAAAGCTTGTGAAACCTGCTGATCTGTTGGCCCGAATTCAGCAGTATTCCGCATTAGGTTATCCACTCCACTAGGATCATTGGCACGGCGAATTCCACCCACAACTCCAGATCCTTGCAATTCCGGCACACCCTGCAGCCGCGCCTGAGCTGCAGCCGCAGGATTTGCATAGCTGAAGCCATTACCTTTTTGCTGAATTGAGTAAGGATCAGCCTGAGGCTGATTTACCTTTGGAGTTGTAGATGATTTCTCATCGCCCCAAACAGCATTATTCATTTGCTGCTCAATAGGCGCAGCGGCTGGCTTAACGGCCTGTGTTGGTTGTGAAGCGGTTTGTGCAACAGCATTGGGCGTGCCTGCTGCTTTTTGCTTATTCCAGTCAGCAAATCGCGCTTGCTGTGCCTCATAGTCGGCCTGCGCTTGTTGAACCTGCTTATCTCCAAAGCGCTTGCCTAAAATTCCGAATGAAGCGGCATTCCCCACATCGGACATTACGCCTGCAGCACGAATACCTAGATTTGCAGCCCCGCTGCGCTCAACATTAGGATCAAGCCCCATGCGTGTTGCATAGTCTTCAGTAGATGTATTGTAGCCTTGAGTGGCGCCTCCAAACATTGAAGCGACACCATGCAAAACCCCGAGGCCTTTAGCTCCACTGGCCATTCTAGCGCCAAACCCTGGTTTAGCAGCTTGAGAAGAAGCGGCTGCTGTTTCTGGTGCCGCAACATTGGTAGAAGGAAGCTGGCGGCTTACATCGCGTGTAATGCCAGATACATCCCGAATATTGGGCCCAAGCCTTTGCTGCTGCGCGCGGCGTATGTCATCAGCATTAGGATATGGACTCTGAATCAAACCGCCGTTGGCAAAAAATAATTCAGGTTCTCCCTGTGCATTTTGTTGCACTTGCGGCTGATTCACTGGTGTGTGAGTTTGTTCTTTCATCTGGTTAAGTGCATGCACACCCACCTGATGCACCTGGTCAGGCGTGAGCTGGAATTCACCGTTACTGAGATTAACCGGAGTGGGCTTGCCGAGCCGCTGCAGGCTCTGTTCTCCAATTTGCGCTGTTGAATCTGCAGGCATAATGTAACTGCCGCTGGGAACCTCCTTTTTCACATCATCAGATGTACCAGTTCCAGCACCTTTAATACGGCCTGAATCATAGACACCTGCATCCTTTGTGCCTTTATTTCTTAATCCGAAGCTCATAAAAAAGCCCTAATCCTATTTGATACGTTATTTTCACGGATCAAATAAGATGAGGGCTAACCCTACAGCGCGTTAATAGTTGTAGTTATGACTTTCGCTCTTACTATCACTGGTTGAGCTGGAAGTTGAAGTGCTTGCAGATCCTGAACCGCTGATACTTGCTGACACATGAGCTGCAGACATAGCTCCTGCAGCAAGTTGTGAAGTGAACTGGCCTACAGATTTAACTGAATCCAAAGCAATTTGCGCTTGCTGAGTCGCCTGCTGAATTTTTGCCTGAAACTCACTGATTTGCATTTGTGAATAGGCGATATTTGTTTGAGTATTCATATCTGCAAATCGAGACTGCATTTCTGCATTAGAAACTTCCAAGCCGGCAGCCGCGCGCCAAGCCTCCACCTGAGCGCTAAAAGCAGATGTGTTCTGCTGCACTTCACTCAAGCTTGCTTGAATACCGGCTTTATAGCCATCTATGTCGGCAGCATATTTTGAAATCCATGTCTTTGCTGCTTCCATTTTTAAACGGATGCCATCAGAACGGACAGATGATTTCGCCTGCAAGCCTTGAATTGTGGCTGCATAAGCACGCGCATTTGCCTCAAACATTCCTACTTTTGCTGTTTCAGCACGGGTTTGCGCTTCATAGGATTCAACTTTAATTTTTTCCGCGGCAATCTTTTCACTTACAGCCTGAACTTCTGTTTTATAAGCATCGAATTGCGTTTTAATTAATTCAGATCGTGCTGATGCTCCCTGAATCGCTGCCTTGTAAAGCTCTACACTGGATAAAACTGAATCTATTTTTGCCTTAAATACCTGCACATACTGTTCATTAATTTGACCGATAGCGACTTGAGCATCTACAGCGGTTTTATAAGCATTCAGCTTAGCCAGCGCGCCTTCTATCTTCGTTTTATAAACATCTGTTAAAGTTTTAAACGCTTCATTTTGCGAATTGAACAGTGCAACCTGCGCATTAAAAACACTGATTTGACTTTCCGCATTAAATTTTGCGACTTCAAACATCCGATTCACAAAGTCAGAAAACAGGTTCATGGTCATCTGTTCCAGAGCCATACCTTTTTCAACTATGAACCGCATATTCTCAATTTCCCATTTTGACGCTTCAATCAAAATATCGCGGTTTAAATCAGCGGCATCCAGTCTTCCGTTTTCACGAATGGCTGCAATCTGTTTAGCCAGCTGCCCTTGGGGCATATTAAAGTTTCTGGCAGACCAATCGTGTATTACTTCCTGAACAGCCTTATCCGTCTCATTGCTTTGACGGGTACGGCTTCGATTGAATAAGGCATCCTGTACAGCATCGGGCAATCCGGTGCCGCCGTCATTCATCCCGGCCCGGATTTTAGCCTGCAGGCCATCCAACAATTCAGAACTATACTTCGGAGTTGTCCAGTTAATGAAGACATTTGGAACTGCAATTGAGTCCATTGACGGCGGCACACCATTGAAATCCGGCAGTTCAGGAAAACTAAATTCAGGAATTGATATCTGAATCAGCTGATCCATTTCCGGCAAAGTCAGTACTGGCGCATCAGGCAGCTGAATATCAGCGTCTATGTCAGGCCTCTGCGGCATTTCCACTGCTGCCATGCTTGGCATATCCGGCAGCTGAATGGCCGGCATTGCAGGCGCTGCAGGCATTTCAATTTCACTTAAGTTCAGATCATTCAGCAATGCATCAATATCATGAAATACTGGCAGTTCAGGAAACTTCAGCGGCATGCTGCTGAATTGCGGCCGGTCATCAAAGCTAATGTCCGGTACCGGTGTATCAGGAATGCGGAACAGCTGCGGGGATTCCACAGGCTGAAACTTTACGTCGCTGATTTTACTCAGCACATCAGACATTTCATTTCTGTACCGTAACGCAACACTGTCAAGTTTATCCATTTGGTCCATGACAGTTTCAATTGCGGCGCCCATCACGCCGTCCGGCGCAATTTTTTGTATATAGTCTGACATTATGTTCTCCTGGCCGTTGACGTGAACTCAATTGAAAGTGAGTGAAGCTCAGCTGCCTTTGCATATATAGAACAGCCAAATGCGAACTGCCTCCCGCGTAATCCTCTGCCAAAAGCAATGCGGCCATTGGTCATAAATTCTGAACGCTCATCCGGAAGTAAATATTTATAGGTTTGCTGCGCTCCTGACTGCGTTGTAGTGACTGATATATTGAATGACTTATCTGCGCCATCCATGCTGTATTCAACAAATGCCGCCAGCGGATGCACCAGCTGCTCACCAAAATCAAGACGGCCTGTAGTCAATACGGCATTAATAGCTTCAGCTGCTTTTCCTGCAGCAAAAACGCCATGCTTGTTCCATCCATAGAGTTTTCCATTCAGCACTGAAATTCCATCATAAGCAAAACCGTCATAACGGCTCATTGCCCAGGTATCACTGTTTGCTGTCCATGCAAAGTTATCTTCATTTGCATTTAAAATTGAATCTTCTGCGAAAAACATTTCGTGAACATGCTGTATAGCCGTGAGCTGCCCTTTTGCTGAATCCGTCATTACCGCAGAGGAAGAAAGATCACCGCGGCCTGTAGACCCCAGCAACAGGCTGTCAGTCATTTGAACAGCATCAATGACAGATTGAACGGATACTGAACGCTGTAGAAACGAGTCTTCCAGCAGCATTTCATCTGTCCATGCATCTGAAGCTATACGCGCAGTCATGTCACGCATTCTTAACGTGTCATGCATCAAATTCACTGAAATCCGCTGCCCGCTCAGTTCGTCTTTCATTACCGCGGCATCTGCAATAAAGGCGGTTAAAGCGGCGCTGCTGATTTCGCCATGCAACGCTGCTGAGTCTTCGACATAACTGGATAGAACGCTGCGGACTGAATCAGCCAATTTAACTAAATCGGCAAAATTATTTACGGCATACAGTTGATCCGCAACAGCGTCATTCATTTGAGCGCTGTCATAAACCCGGTACCCTGTAGATCCATTGTAAATTTCATCAGTCAGTTCAGCCTGATCAAAGAAATCTACACGCAGGCTATAGCTCAAACTATCTGCTAGACGGACAGATTCTGAGATTTGAGTTCCGACAACAGACAATAAGAGCTCAGTTAGACGGGCTGAATCCATCAAATCATCGCGGTATGTGCTACTCATTAATCACTCCAATGAAATTGTGAGCAGACTTATGATCAGCAAGGTTTGTATATCCCCAGTACTTGCGCCGTTCGCCCGCCTTTTCAGATATGCTCGCATACGTTGATGCCCCGAATACAACCTCACAGCAATCGCGGTAAAAATAAGAAAAGCTTCCCCCGCTTTCGACTGGAGAGAATGAGAAATACCATGCATCAGGATCTTTTTTGTGAACCTCGGCTGCGTCAGCGGCACTGATGCTAATATTGACCCGGCCCGCATGCTTTCCTAATTCTTTGGAAGACGTATTATACGGCGCCATATAAGGCGGCTCTCCGCCGATAGATGCACCGTTTGCAGCCATATCCCCGCCACGCTGCGTATATTTTCCTGCAATCCCTGTAATATTCAGATAACCGTCACCAATGCCGAGCCAATCCCCGCTGTCAGCAAAACCGCTCGAATCTACAGGGCTGTGGCTTGGTGAATCCACATATACAGGCAGCCCGTTTTTTGGTGCTGGGCTTCCTTTGCCGGCATTGCCCATCCAGTGAAATATTGAATCATAGGTCCATAAGTTGTATGAGGTCGCATCTGCAACGCCATGCATGGAGTGCACTTCACTTTCTGACGTTGAAACATCTGATTCAGAATAGGCATACAGCAAACTATCCCGCCCAAACACTGGAATGCATACTGCTGCATCAATATTGAATCCAGTCACGGTTTTTTGAGTAGTCTCATGCTTGTAATACCGGCTGCGGCTCACACTGCCGTTCATCCATAAAATTGCCGGCGTAACGTACAGCGGATTGCCATACCCCATATCCATGCCTCTAATTTTTGTATATGAAGTGGCTGCGGATATTTCGGTTCGGTCATCAAAATCAGAAGTATAGAAATAACCCGCTATTCCCGTTTGCCCTGTAGTGACGGTTTTTTCCCACTCCCCAATAATCATCAAGTCTTCAAAGGTTGATTCTTCTTCTTTGAAATAAGTTCTTTCATCAAGAAAATACTTAACGGTTTTCAGCTGATCATTGACATAGCAGCCAAACATGACCGTGTCACACTTGACCATTGGGCCATCATAATCCGGTGATACCATGATGAATGATTCACAGCCTTGACCTGATCTTTCGGGAAATTTCAGCCTACCCATGGTTTGAGGATATTCTGACATCCCCCAATACACTGGGCCTGATGAAACCTGAGAAATGCTTCCTGAATGGCTTGCGATGGGATTGACTTCCAAGCTATCCCAATATTCCATTTCACTAGTGCTGTCATATTCACCTGCTGCGCGCTGAAGAATCTGCTCAGGCTCTACATATCGAAGCTTATAATGGACAGCTAATGTCGTTTCTTCTCCTACTGGCATATCATCCGTCAGCTTCACAATGTATTTTTTGATCAGTTCCAGATTTTCTATGCCGCCAACCTTATCTGCAGTCAGGGTTACAGATGACGAAAGACCGTGATTATTGGCTGTCCCTAGAGACAGTTTCAGCTTGTAGCCATACACGCGCATTAAATTATTATCATCATATGACCAGCAGGTATTGAATGCTTCCCTGCCTAAGCTGTTAACTGACCACCCACAGGCTGAATACATTGCTGAATGCTGGTGAAAATCAGCTGAATCGCAGATCCGAATAATAGCGCCCGCACGCTGCCATGTATGAAATGAATTGCCTTGAGGGAAATTCTCACCGGACGGCATCCCGCCAAAACGGTCAAGAATAGCGATAATTTCACTGTCACCGGCTTCTTCAATAAACTCACGGAATGCTAAAGTCGTTGTGGCAGGAATGATTGGCAGCGGCATGGCATAAACGCCACTACTGATAACACAAATCAGCCATGGCTTATTTTTTGAATCAAATGAAATGAACTGGCCGCTGCTGCCGTAATCATATTGTATTTTGCCTTCCTGATCTGGAAAACCTTTATAACCAGGCAACCTGATCCCTTTCAGTTCCTCTTTAATAAGGCTTAATACAGGCTCATGAATAATCATCTTGGCCTGCTCTTCAATGCTGTCAGGCAGATCTTTTAAATCTTGTTTTCCATACGCTGAAACAATCTGAACCACTTCACGCATAGCGCCGCTATACCATGTGGGCTTCAATTTCAAATATTGGGAAAAAAAATAGATGCCCTTAAATTCGGGCTCAAAATACTTAAACTGTTCCGCATATTCCACTCTAAACCGCTGCAGACTTACAGTTTTCGCAGGTGCATCTGTTATGCCATAGGATGAAAGCCGGCGCCGGCACTGTTCTGTCAGCTTGATCTGCACGCCTTCACCGTCATCCAGCACCATAGCCTTCTCAATCAGGCCGCTGTACAGCATGGGGATAAACTCAGATGCATAACCATCAAATACATAAGTGTCTGAATAGATAGATGATTTATTTACATAAATGCGAAAGACATCATCATGGATTAATGCGGTGACAAAACCGCCATCCGGCAGCGTCCGCACCATTTTGATGGTGGTAAGTTCAGATACTGTACTGATATTGACGATTTGCACAGCCAAAGAAGCAATAAAATTATTGTCTGCTTCAGTTGGCTGCTCACCGTCAATGAACAGTCCGTAAGGTTTAGGACTGTACATAGTATTTTAAGAAGTAAAAGAAATGCGGTAGCCGAGTTCGTAAATATCGCCATTCTGGAACGTGCGCGCCGCTGCAAATTTTGCCGCGGATACCAGCACACCAGTTGTTCCACCTCTGGCAGAACTGGTCAATACAGCAGCCCCTGTGACTGTAAGTTCATTGCTGGTCACAATTGTGATGCGGGCGACACTGCTGAAGTTATCAATGTATTCCTGATCGGTCGCATCTGCTGGTGTATATGCTGGACGGGTTGCTGAATTGAATCCTTCGGTTAGTGACACAATTTCGCCAGCTGTTGCTGCAAAATTCGCTGCAGTCCAGTTCGCTGCCGGTGCGGCTGCGCCATTGAATAAAGCAAGATATAGCCCTGAAGGCTTAACCTTGGTACCGAAATAAGTATCCAGGGCGGCAATCCGCCCTTCCTTAGTGACCAGATTACTTGTCTGCTCCCATTCACCCCCATTCGTTCGGTCAATGTAGATGCCGCTTGCGACAATCCCATGATTCGGAAAATAAATCCCGTCTTCCGTCATATCAAAGTTTTCATCGGAAAAGTCTTTTGCCAGCGCTCGCTTTATTTGTGCCTGATTCATATTTTTAGATTCACTGAAATTGCCTGAAATTGATATCAATTTACAAGCGCAGTGATTCTTCCCTCAAACCCTACACAGGTAGCGCTGTCCGCAGAAATGCCCGCAATACGACTGGACTGCAGTTCAACCAGCTGCCCTGAGGGCGTACCCATTACCAGGCCATTTTCCGCCAGCCATACTGCCGCATTAGCCCCGCCTTGAGACAACTCCGGCCCTGACATTTCCGCAGGGATAATGCAGCTGCTGCCTGCAACAGGTTTAGCTGATGATTTACGCTCCTGTTCTAAAGCCTCAACCGCATTGCCGCGCAAAAATAAAACATGGTCATATTGCCCGACCCATATGCCCGCATCGACAGGCTCTACAAAAGTAATACGCTGCGGAAACTGCAAGAAGCTGTAGCGGTCATCAGTCAAATGAAATGCCATTGCCTCAGAAAAGTATAAGATATTAACCTGAGCTGTCAGCAAGCGCCCACGCCAAAGGCGCAGATAGCGGCCTGCCCGCATTGGTGACAGATGGCGGAAAGTTGCGGCTCTTCCCAAAGCAGGCAAGGCCATTAAAGTGAGCGAATTTTGAGAAATAGGATACTCGCCGGCCTGCCTCAGAATTTTTCCTGAATGCTCGGTCATATACAGACGAACGGAAGTAATCCGCTCATCCATGCAATACGGGAAAACCAGCTCAATACTGCCTTGCTGAACCTCCGCAAATGCTGCCGCAGATACAGCGGACTCCATGTCACCTATCATCCATGACACTGCAAATCCATAATTGCCAGATACCATGCTGCCGGCTTCATTCTGCATGCGAAGCAACGGCGCTGCAGGTGTATCAATCGTCATACGCTGCGCTTTTTGCCCATCATAGAAAAATAGTCCTTCCGAGCAGCTCATAACCACTCTGTTATTGATCACCTGATGGCTGTATGGGCCATTGCCGGCATCAGCCAGCAAAACGGTATGCATCATATTCGCCAGATCCAGCAAAACCCAGCTCGAATCAAGACGGGCAAATATGTCACCATGCAAGGCGGATTGCCAAAGATCCGCATAAGACAAGCTGGTCTGTTTCAGCATGCCTTGGCGCAATGAGATTTTCCCAGTATTTGAAATATCCAAATTGCATGCATCCCTGACGAACAATGCTGGCTGCTTACCTCCAATTTCAAGCGCATCATCATTATTACGGTTATCCATCCCCATGATTGGAGGAAAGTTTTTAGTTCCCATTAAAATGCCCCTTTACGGTATTGATCAGCATTGCCATCCGGACGGATATAATGCGCACCAGGTCTGATATTAAATGCGGAAATACGGCTGCTCTCAAACCCAACAGGCGTAATGAATTGCACAGGCCGCGGCAGCTCAGTTCTTGTGACTTTCATACGGCGCGAGAATTGCGTTAAATCATATTCCATCAAGAAGCTATTGAATCCAGCAGGATTTATTTCTCGGACGCGCAGCGAAATCCATGCGTTACCGTATCTGGCCGCATCAAATCCGCTTGGCGTAGTCGGCATGGGAAAACCGATATGCAGGCTTTGCGGCATATACACTGTACCGCCTCTTGATGCCCCCATCGCTAAAGAATTAATTGCCTGCGGCTTTACTTCCCGATGCAGATTTTCTATAGATTGGATACCGAACTGCATTGCGCTGAAGCCAGAAGGCTTGATGGTTTTATGCAATTCAGGCGGCATTGTTACGGTGGGCTTGCCTAGTTCAAGATTAGTGAACCCTGTATAGAACTTAATATCTTGCTTGCCGTCACCCGCTTTATGAAAACCGCCCCTGTATGAAAGAAAACCAACACACTCAATATATTGAAGCTTTAAATCAATCTGAGGCTGCCCGACCCGCATAAGACTGAATCCATAAGGGCTGAACTGATTTCTGACAACATTCGTACTGACTTTTGGTGTGCCGAATCTCATGCTGCCTTGTCCATCCCGGCTATACATTTCACCGACCCGATGCAGATTTTCCGCATTATGGTTGGCTATGGCCTGCGCCGGTGCCTCAATGACAGCATAAATTGTATGCGGGCTGAATCGCGGAGTACCCGCTGTTATCGGACTATTTATTCCATCCCCATCAAGGCTGATTGTACGGATGGAGTTGGTCACCATAGGCTGGCCAACATCATTGATGTCACCAAAAATGCCGTAACTGACCCTGATCCCATTGGATTGGATCCGCAACTCGCCAAAGCGTAAAGCATTGATCCCTGATGGACGGACGGCATGTTCAGCGACCTTGAGCATGCCAAATTGAAGCGATTCAAAACCGTAGTGCCTGCTCGCTTCATCCGTCTCTTCTGAAGTGACCTTATCGAGCCATATATGCTGTGTTGAATACGGCGGCGCGACTGTTTTTTTAAGCTTATGCTGCTTAGAAAACTCAGGTATGCCAATCCCTTGAACCTGTATTTTCTGCTTTCGGTCCGCGATGATCGGCTTGCCAAAGGACTGGCTGTTAATTCCGTCTACTGCATTGACATACCGCAGCAGCAATTCAATTTTTGGCTTACCCATCTCCAAAAACTCTGGCGCGCGGAAATGCAGCTCAGGAGTTAGGTTCTTAACGATAGGTTCGCCAACATAATCGCGGTGCACCCATTTCGGCCCAATCTTATTCCAATGGATATTCAGCTCATGAAATCCATACTTGAAATATTCTTGTCCAATAGGCTCAATGTATCGCGTTAACAGCTGCACATCGGGCAAAGGCAGCACCGGTGGTGCAATGGTATAGCGCGAATTAAAACTCAGTGTTCGTACAGCAAAATCCACCATCGGAACGCCGTACTCGGCAGTTTCAATGCCGCCGATCCAACGGAAATAACGCCGTGTATTTTCAAATTTGGCATCACCTAGGCCCGGCTGCGGTATAGAACTCGGCTCCAATACCCGTGCAGCATTCCACATGACATGCCATTTGCCTGCCAGCGGGGCTTCAATAGGATCTGGAAAAACTCTTCTAATTCTATGCGCAATGAAGCTGCCTTCACCAAAAATTGGCCCTGTCATGCCAGCAGGCTGGATCAGCCGCGCATTATTATAGACTTCAGTGGTCGTCATCGGCTTATATGCATCAAAACCATAAACCTGAATGGCCCTATTCCGGTTAGAGATTTTACTGCCTGCCGATGGCGCAATTGGCTCTAGTCCGCTTTCAATGATCTGGTACTGCTGGATGTATTGGCGGGAGTTATGCAGTTTGTTCAGCTGCCCCCAGCGCTGATAATCAGCATCCCCAATGTTGCCAAATGATCTGACTTTGATATAGCGCTTCATGAAATCAAAATCAGGCATGCCAAATGCGCCAGACATCCCGCTGACGTAGATACTTGCAGATTCAGGGATTATTCTGGTGCCGAACCGGACTGCATCAAAGCCATGTACTTGAATGCATTGCTCTCGGCCAACTATATGCCGCGTACTGAGCTCTTCTTCTTCCCAAGCTGGATATATGAACTGGCGTAAATATGAAATCCGCGGGGTTCCTGCCGGTGCTGGGCTGACTCCGGCATTCAGCTGCAGTCGGCGGACATAATGCGTCAGCTCAGGTACACCAAATGCTGTTCTGGTAAATCCATCCATTTCAACTTTTCTGACTTTATGCCAAACAGTTGCCATGCCGAACAGTTCGAGTACTTGACCTACTGTGTTTAGCCTGCGGGTCCAATTGCTGATAAACGCCTGACCGAATTCACCCTCAAAAGCAGAAGGCTTTATTACAGCTGCATCATTGGATACTTCAGGCTTACCCAAAGCGGCACTATCAAAGCTATGCAGATTCAGCCGCCTATGCAGGTATTCTGCTCTAGCACTGTCTCCAAAACGCTGCGCGTCCAGACCCTGCGGCCGGATGGATAAAGTCCGGTTGTCCAAAACTGCCCGACCGAAGCTGCTGAGCTGACCTATTGATTTAGTAAATATCAGCCTGCGGTTTGTTTCAACTAAATGCCAGCTGGACATTCCAAAGGCGTCAAAGCCTTCAACAGTCAAATAACGCCGTGTATTGCGTATGCCAACGTCACCAAAAACAGAAATCGGATCATTTTCAGAATTTACATATATCTTTCTATTTCTAAAAATGACGGTGGGAAAAGCTTCAAATAAAGGCGCTTCAACCGAATTTGCCAGCAGCGTGCGGGTATGGTGCGATACCCAAGCTGTACCGAATATTTGGGTGTCAAAACCTTTCGGCATTGGGCTGCGCTGAACCCAAGGCGAACCAAATACGGCGCTACTGAATCCTTTGGCACTGAGCCGTTTAGGAAAAAGCTCAGCGCTGCCAAAAGCCAATTTAGATGACATGCCTGCGGGGCGAATATACTGCGTATATTGGGGATCACGTATATCATGGGTACTGGAGATTGCTGGCGCTGCAATTGAAGAAGGCTTTAAGTATTTAACGCCGCCGATTAAATACGGTTTGCCGTATACATAGCTGTCAAAGCCGGTACATTTAATATATTGCCGTGAATTAAAAACTTTAGGCGCGCCAAATGAACCTGCAGCGATTCCGGCCGGACTGAGCGGACGGCGTACATTTGTTAATACCGGCTTGCCCCATGCCGCAAAACTACTGCCTGAAGGCTTTAAGAATTGAAGTGAATTGAAAACATCAGGCTTGCCAAAAATGAGACTTGAAGCAATGCCTGACGGATATAATTTTTTGAAACTGAGCCGGAATACAGGCAGTCCGTAACTTGAGCTGTCATATCCATTGGGATAAATATAACTGGTGTCGCCAGGCGGATCTATTGACCCATCTTTTCCCAAATCAAAAGCTAATTTATTCCCTGCCGGCGGAACATAGTCACCCGTCAAATTGAATTGAATAAGATTACCTGCAGGCGGGGTGTATTCCTCAGAATCATTACTCATTGCTTACTCAACTTTAGGCTGAATATTCGACATGATTTCAGCTTTATATTCCCCTTGACGGCAAATCACGTCATAACGGAGATCAGGATTCAGATTTCCTACGCGCCATGATCCTGAAACTTCAGTGTCAATTCTGGCAATCAGCTTTCCATCACCCGCCTCTCCCCGTTTGCGATGCAAAAAAATCATAATTTCAGTTTTAGCCGGTACACCTTTTATTCGTGTGACCGCATCAGGGTAATCACCGCCCAGATAGCCATTCCCTGCCAGCTTGATGTATTTAGGCTGCAGTCCGCTAAATCTGCGGATTTTATGTATCGCTAAATTAGTCATCCTAATCTATTCCCCCCAAAGCAATCCTAAGGCCCCTAATGTCGGTTCTCTGCTGTCAACACAAGCATTGAAAGGAATATTTGCTGAAGTGGGGTTTGTTGTACTGTGTGCTGTATAGAGATGCAAATATTTGCGTGACGTCACACCATCCAAACTCAGTTCATAAATCCCCCAAGGCGTATCCGTAGGTGCAGTCCGAAGCGCTAAAAGTGTATCCGTTGTCTCTAAGATCGACATCTCACTAATATCTGCTTCTACTGCACACAGCACACCAGCTGCATTGTTGATACGGGGTAAAGTATGCATGTTGGTATTAATGTTGGATGCACCTTCTGTTTTCGACAGTTTTTGATATCTCAATGGCAGCGAATTATTAGACGAAACACCTGTATTTGGATAAATTATGGTAATCACTGCTGGATCAACAGTTCCTTGATTATTTTTATTGCGTAGAATTCCAAAAAAACCAGAATTATGAATGTTGTAAGAGGCTTGATATGACAGTCCAAGCAGCCCGCCAAGGTACATAAAATCATCACCTTTTACTGCAAGTGTTCGGGCTTGCACACCATTAACAGGCAACGCACCTCCATCTGTGTTTGGTATCACTAGCTGCTGCGCTGTAGGTGCAGTAAAGCCAGTGAGATTGCCTCCACCATCTGTCCCAAAACCCACAGTTAATATATATACACCAACAAACGAAATTGAATTCGTAGCAGTACCCTGTGTAACACGGAATACCAATTTAAAATAGACAGGCTGCTCCGAACTATGAGTGTCATTCAGTTCATATATCCGGTAACCTAATGTGGTAGCTGATGGAATTGTCCCAGCTGAAGGTGCCAAGGTATATTGCCCAATATCTTCAGTTTGCACGCACCCCACATCAATCAGTCGCTGATGGGTTGATAAAACCCACTCATGCGCCAGTTCATAAGTATTCAGAAGACCTGTGCTTGCAGACATACTGTTCTTAATCATTCAATCAGCTCCCCATACACGGTTTCATTGTTCCAGTAGCCTTTGCGATCATGCCACTGCGCGTATTCATCAAAAAAAGCCTGCTCACCCTTTTCTTTGACCTGATTAAAAACAAATTCTGTGATCCATTCCATGACAGATCCTGAAGACATGCGTGATAATTCAGATGCAAACATCTGAAACTTAGGCACTTGAACCAATGTTGGCCAGCAGATCCCTGTAGGTTTGCTGTCTATACCGTATTCATCTGTAGCAGCGCCAACGACACCCACTGTTTGAGTGGCTGGTTTATTCTCATCTTGGGTAGACACTCTTCTATACTCCGACAACATGATAGGGATGCAAAGCAACACCCCGCCCATGAGTTACACTTTGAAAATTTTGTTCGTGCCGTTATCCCAAGTCACAATAATGTCACCGCCATTCGGTGTGATCGGCAGCCCTGTCGCCGTATCAATGTAAGCAAGCAGTGGACTTGTTTGCTCAGTACCCGTGTCAACGTATAAGACAATTGCCTCAATTGAGGCACCTGACACTGCAGAAAACGTTACATCATTGGCATCTGCAGCACCGCCAGCTGTTGTTTTGGATGTCAATGTCATTGGTGTTGTGACACGAGCCGAAGTACCGATGTCAGAGAGATATTGGTGTACACCGGTTTGAACTGTGTATGCAGCGGAATCGACCAAAATACATTTCACCACATCTGTCAGCCAGTTGAACTGACCTTCTAAAAACCGCTGCCGCGCGGAGTCATATAACGTATTCGCCATGAAAAAAAATCCCATAATTGAATTAAATACCTAATCCAATTATGGGAAGTGGCTATGCTAGAACTGAAACCCTACAGGGGTTAAGGCATGATCGGCACCACGGTTTGAGGCATATCTTCTCGCGTCATACGGCGCAGGTCAGCATCAGGACGCTCACCAAAATAATCAGTGAATTTTTGCTCAGCAATTGCTGCGCGGTTTGGGTCAAAAAACTCAGTATCTGGAATACTGAACGCCATATGCAAAGCCCACTGCACCAAATGCACATGGTGTCCTTTAAACAAATCACCTGGCGCCTCATCATCGTTCTGCATTGCCGTCAGCGGCAGCCGGTAGCCATTCAGAACAATGGAGCCATCTTCATCAGGCGCAGGCACTAATTGAATGCTGCGGTCATTTTGAATCGCATATTGAGGCTGGCCTTGCATTGTTCTCCAGTTATCATAAAAACAGCGATCCAGATATTCAGGAGACACGATTTCCACACCGCGAGCGCAGCGCCCATCGCCGTAATCAAAGGCTAAAAACGATATTTCATACAGTGATTCATGCAGTGAATATAGTGAATTGCCTTGGCTCACCGCAATACGGCATACATCAGGGTTTTGCATCTCATGGATTAAACGTCCTCGGATGCAGGCTTCTTCAACCGCTTCATTTAGCCATGCAATCACGTCCTCATCCTCATTGAAATAAGGCTGGACCTTGTCATTGGCTTCTACGCGGAAACGCCGCAGCAATTCACTTAATTTCATTCTTTAGATACTCCAATGGTATCAATCAGATTAATGACCTTTTCCTGCATCTTTTCTACAGACAGATTTTTCGCCATTTTTTGACCGAAATTCAGCATGGCATATTGGACCAGTGAATCTTTATCTGTCATTTGGCGGATCTGATCAATGGCATCTAAATCGCGCTCTTTATCCGTATCTGCTTCTTTGTTCTCTTTCTGGGATTGGCGCAATGTCTGCGCCGTATTATCGACTGCGGCATCAGACGCAGCCACACCTGTCTCTTCATCAATGATAAATTCAGGATGCTTCAGCAGTTTTTTAGCCAACTCTGCAGGCACAGAGCGCACCTGACCATAGGTAAAGGTTAAATTTGAGCTGTATAAACGCTCCTGGTATTCAGCCTTATTGCCTTGATACTTCACACGCACACCTGTTACGGCGCCAGCGGCAGCAGACTGAGTACCTTGAGACACAGCCAAAGACTGCTTAAAGTTATTGAGATTGCCCTGCAGCTGCTCTTTTTGGCTTTGCAATTGCACAATTTGTGCTGAAAGCTCAGTGATTTCATCAGTCTCATGCAGATTCTTAACCAAATGCACAACTGCTTTAAACAGGTAGTCTTTGGCTTTTTGAGCATCAGGAAGTTCTGCATACGGTAAAAAACAAGGATGCTCTTTCTTTTCAGCATCTTTAACTTCGCCGTATTTCCAGCCTTCCGCTTCTTTTTGCGCATACCATGATTCATGAGACTGTTCTGGTGAGGCATCAGGGTTATTCAGATGCATTTCAACACCCAGCATAGCGCTGTCCTTTTGCCACTGCGGGGCATCTTCCCATGATGGTTGCGACTCATCCCCTTGCGACAGGCAATAGGCAGCGTTTACAGCGTGGCACAGCATTGCGATTGTTGCGATTTTCATGCGTTTATCCTCTTGTATTAAAAAAGGGGCAATGATCATCTCCCGAAACCATCACCCCAAGTTTTCTAACCTGTTTATTATTGCTTTTCTCGCCAGTTACTTCGGACCAGTCAATTCGCCATAGACTAAGACTTTAATGTCAGAGGCTTTGGCGTTGTCCGCGCCACCAACGGTTAGAACCAATTTTGCAGGCTTCGGCAGCACTACAAGTTTTGTACCTGAAGCGCGCAACCGCGCAGCTGTTGCTAAAGATCCGCCATTAATGAAGTACGCTGCATCTTGCGGAACAGCTGCATCATCCACGCCATCTTCATAAACAAAGCCTAATTTGCCTGTTGTTGCCGCAGTCATTGCTGTTGTGATAATGACTTGAGCATCTTCAAGGCGCATGCCTGTCGGTAATATACCCAGTTCAATCACATCACCATTTTTAACAGCAGCTGTTGAATTGGATTCAGCTGCTGCGCCTAATGCAGTCGTTGCCAGCGCAAAGGCCAGTACAGTCACGTTGCCATACGGTGTAAAGCCGCCGAATTGACCGTAACCGCTTCCTTTTAATTTAATGTTAGCCATGATTGCTAATCTCCAAATGGATTAAAGAAGAAAGCCCGAAGGCTTTCCGATTACAGGCCACGTCCGCGGCAAGGAACCACAGTATCAACCGTTGTAATGCCATAGTCCGTGAACTCAGTGCCAAGGTCTGTATCCACAGCAAAGCGGATTTTTGACACACCGCGTACAGCGCCAATCAGCAATTCAGCTTTATCGCCGTGATCCATCTCTTTTTCAGACCAAAAGAACGGCATGCCTGAGTTTTTGCTCTTGGCAAATGCTTCAGCAAGCGCCTGACCGCCAAGAATGATCGAACGGTCAACTGCAAACTTTTCACCGAAGGATGCAGGCACTTTCACTTGAGACTCAGCTTCTGAATCATAGGCTGCGCAATAGTTAATATTATCGCCAGCATAGAAGCGGATTGGCCGCGGCATCTTACGGATAATAAAGTTGCCCCATATACCCACATCACCGCGGAAAATCGGGTGCTGTTTGGCTTGACCTGCACGAACCATGGCAGCGCCTTGGAACTGACGGAAGCCTGGTTGTGATTTGAAGAAGTTGTACTGAGATGGAGACACCAGCCATACACGCAGCGGTGAATCTTCTGCAGCTTCATCCCCTTCAAATTTCACAATCGGAGGCGGCAAAGCCATTTCATCCAGCACGCTGCCCATTGAATCGACAACATCCATGCTAAACATGTCTGATGTATCAAAGCCTGCTTCACCAGCGTTATCAGTTACCCCTGTCACACCAGAACCATCGGCAAAGAAATGACGGTTTTTCGTTGGCGCTTTCACTGGGTTGACCATGATTTCTTTGAATTTGGCGTGCTCAGCAACAGGGACAACCCATTCAATGTTGTCTTGATAGCCGCGTGCGCCGCACATATGCACCAGCATTGACTGATCACAGTAACGATCCATCAAGCTTTGCGCCACTGGACGGCCTAGACGGCGGAAATCTGCAGGACTGCGGATTTCAGTCATTGCATCACCCAGATCTACAGGGAAACGCGCTTGATTAACACGCAGCCGGTCTTCGTTCAGCGATAAACCCACACCACGGCCTTCTGCATAAGCGCTGCCCATGATCGGTAAGGCTTTTACAGGGTTCAGCAGATGAAAGGTAACTTCATCCCCTTTTTTCTTTTCTAAATCCTGCACACGTACAATCGGCATGTGCTGTGTCGTTTGCTTGCGCAGAGTGGCCTCAGCGCCAGCTTCATCTTTTGGCATTTTCCCAGACAGCAGATTCAGCGTTGAATTACGCTGCATATGCGTAGCAAATAAGCCAACTGCCTGGGTAATGTTATTGGTTTTGTCGCCGTATGCGGCAACGGTTTTATTTGGCATTTATATACTCTCCACGAATGTTTTTATGCATTGCGGTTCATGTAGGCTTCAATTTCTTCAGTCTTCCAGTCAGACATTTCATTGGCTAACTGCTGAGGATTCATTGCTGCCAGACGGTCTTCACGCGAAACGCCTGCAGGTGAACCTGCTGGAAAATCGCTTACGCTATGCGGCACTTGTGTTTGAGCTTTAGTTACAGCTTGCTTGGCTGCTTCAATCAGGTCTGGTTTACCCGTATCGGCAGTATTTGTAGATGCATTGCTTTGGGTTTTGTACAGTGAAAGCACTTCATTCACATCAGTTGCAGAGCCGTTATCCAGCACATTGTTATATGCGCTGCGTACGACATTTGGCTGCTCATCAAGCCACTTATTGAATTCCACAGATTCAACGACTGACGGCGCATCTGGATGCACATTCAAAATCGCATTCATGTGGCTGTTATAAGCAGTTTGTTCCTGCGATGCTTGCTGTTGCTGCAGATACGGAGCTAATACTGCTTGCACCTGCGCTATGACTCTAGTATCAACCAGTTTATCAACACCTGCGGCAATAGCTTCTTCAGAAAAATCTCCTAATAGAGCCATTACTTCTGCGCTGTTACCACTGGCTGCAACTGCAGCTTCAGCAATTGCTTGATTCTGCTGCGCCTGCTGTGTCTGCGGCTGGCTTGCCTGCTCTGCCATCTTCTGCTGAAATTCAGCTAACTTTTGATTGGCTAATTCAGCTTGCTGCTGAGCCTGTTCTGCCTGCTGCTTATACTGCTGTGCTGATTCACGCGCTTCGGTTAAACGATCAAATGGAATAGTGTGTTTTCCATCTTTCGCCAAAACCACGGCGTTATCTGCATTTAAATCAGCATCATTCGGCTGTTGCGCCGTATCTGCATCATTGGTTGCAGCTGTTTGTACATCAGGTTGAGCTGCTGGCTCACCTGTACCCGCGTCTGCTGGTTCTTGTTCGCTGACTTGTGCAGTGTTCGGCTCACTGCTTTCTGGACTTACTGTTCCAGTTTCGCCGTAACCGTTCAATAGAGCGGCTGCAAGATCAGGCGGTACTTCGCCGTTATTCGCTTCAATGATCTGTTTTTGTTCGTCTGTAAGTTCCATGCCTTTCCTGCCACATATCGCCGTGGCCGCTTAGGTTAGTGCTTGATTACAAGCGTGCTTGCTGCTGATTGCTCAACTGCATTTAGTTTGCAAGCGGTAGTCAGGAATGTGTGAACCCTACAGGGGGGGAGAAAAATTTTAAGATTTGTGATTAGATAAGACTTATTTTTTAAATTGATGATTAAAATGAATGCAATAGATGACTCAAACTTAATAATTTTATTAAATGAAAATGCAAGTGAAGACTTTCAAAATAAAATAAAACAAGATACTGGAAATGTTGATGCTATTTCAGTTATTAATTATCCACCTGCGGGGCCGCAAGCTTCAGTTTTATTGTTGGGTATATCTTTTGTTGCTTATAAACTTACTGAAGGCTTTATTTCAAAAGTTGGTGAAGCAATTGCAGAAGAAACAATTGTGAAGTTAATTAAATCTGCTAAGGAGGAGCAAGTTGAACCAACAATAATCACAGGCGGGAATATAATTAAAGGCAATACAAATGGATTTTCTCTCCATCACTCAATAATTTATGAACTAAAAAACAAAACCATAGTTAAGTTTATTTTTAAAAGTGATTGGAGCCAAGCTGAAGCAACAAGAGCGACCATTTTATTCAACAAAGAAAGACGAAAACTAAAATATTCAGAGCCTAACCAAATAACGAATATCATTGAGACTAAAATACCTTATAACAATCTTTATTTATTAACAGCTGATCTTGATACTGATCAAATTATCTATGTAGATATTTTTAAATGAATAAAAAGCCCACTATTTAGTGGGCTTTAAGCATACAATCTATTTAACTATTTAATTTTGAAAGATTGCCTTTCAGCATTTCGACATTTTTTTTGTGATTTGCCAGCTCACTGGTGATAAAAAGCATGCATTGATCAATTTGTTTCGCTTTATTTAGACACTCTTCATCTGATAATTTATGCACGCCTTCACTTAAAACTTTATAAATTGTTTTTAACGGATTAATACCAGAAGGTTTTAAGGAGCTTGGTAATGCATTATTTGCAATTTCAATTTTATCACTCATAGGTGATTCTTTTTTTAGTTCATTTAATGCGGTTATAACTGATTCATCCGCATCATAACCATCAGCAATTAATTCTAATAAATTAAGAATATTATTCTCAACGATACGCCTCATGTATGCGAAAGCACCAACACCAAATCCATGCGCCAAACATGTAGATGCTTTACGATACAGATCCTGATCTTTTTTATAAAATTTTGATAATTGCTTATTTTGTTTTAAATCGTTTCTAGGAAACTCACCAAACTTTAAAAAAGATATTTTATTATCATTAATACTTTGTAAAAGCATATAGTTCCTAGTCTCTTCCTCACAAGTTACACATTGAAATTGAATGAACTTGAATTTTGACTGTTCATATTCAATGATAGTTACAGTAGGCCAACCTTGATAATGTCGATTATTTTCTGTTTTTGAATTTTTATTAATGAATGGTTTCTGATTATCACAGATTTTGCAAAAATCTTGAACTTGAGATATATAAATAATATTCAATATATCTTTACTTTCAAAAAAGTACTCCTTTTCAGCATAAAGCTCACGATTTACTATAAATGCTGCAAGATCATTTGAGTCAAAATTAGTAATTTCCATAATTATTACTATATCAATTAATTGGTTAAGCCATTGTATTACATAAAAAATAGCTTAACCACACAAAATACTATTTAAAAATCTTTAGCGCTTCACACCCATCCGCCCAATAATCAAATGTAGACTGCTGAATCTCTTGTATATGACCATCAAAAAACAATTGAAAGCTGTTCCCGATACGGCGGAAAGCAAACGCCGTGTCATTTGCATTCATGCTGTAAATCAGGCTGTGTCCGCTTCGGTCTTTCTTCCAGCAATCTGCAGCGTCTCGGTATCCCACGAATCCATAAATTCAGCGAACTTCTGGCAGACCAGGCTTTTTTCAACATCCTGCCAGCAGACTGCAGGAGGATAGTGTTTGTCCGGTTCGCTGTTCACTAACGTAATGCCCATAGATAGATTATTTAGTTTCATAATTCAGTCCATTTGATAGTGAATATAGCAATCTACGCCGTGTTCTTTAAGATAGGCCTTTGCAGCCTCTACACCGGCATTATTTTTGCACCGTGTACCAGTAATGGTTAAACCTTACAGGGGCAGCTTGATTCATTGAATTTTTTTTTCAGTTCCTCAATTTTTTTTTCACTCTCTATAATTTTCTGATCATAATCAGATATCACATTCTCTAACTCCTTATGAGTTAGATTGCCGAACATTTTGAATGTATAGCGAGATTTTTTTAAAGCATATTCATCCTTTAGATCACTCTGTATATTATCCAGACTAGCTTTTTCTCGTTCATTTTCTTCAATTTGATCTCCAAGCTTCTTACAAATATCTTTCAAAATACTTCCACCTTATAATTAAAAGCCATAAATATCATATTTAATTATTTAAAATCAATTAAATATTATCACCCACCCTAGCCGTCTCAATCCCCTGCATAGACGAACCACCCTGCTGTGGCACAGGCGGATTCATCGGACTGGTATTTGGCTGGACCTGCATTTCAGCTAAGCCCTCACTGCCGATCTGAGCGCCGTGCCCTTCCAGATACGGCGAACGGATATCTCGCGCTGCAGGCTGCTCGGCTGTCATGAAGTTTGGATCATCGCCCAGCGGATCAGGCCGCTGATAGCCTGCACCCTTCATGATGTCATCTGCAATAGGTGCAATCTGCGGCATCTGTGCAACTTGAACACCGCCCTGCATAGCCGAATAAGCTGCTTGGACGCCCGTCTGTACAGCTTTGGCATTAGCAAGTTTAATATCACTGTCAGTTTTCTGCGCTTTAAGCTCAAGCTCTTTGATTTTCCATTCATTTCCAGCATCTTTAAGAGCCTGAGTAACAGCTTCTTTAATACGCTGCTCAATCTCTTCTTCAGTCGGCGCTTTAGCAGCTTGTCGAATGGCTTCGATAAACTCTTTCTTAAACGGAACATCCGAAAGTGCCATAAGGAACGGCAGCACAGCATTCTGAATATGCGGAGGCAATGATTTAACCACTTCAGAAAGTGACTGAAATTGCTGCTGCTGGAAGCCTGGTGTACTTGGTACATCATCCAATACCACTTTTAAGCGGGTACGCTGCAGGTCATTTGATAAATATGAATAACCTCGTTCATCTGTTTCAGGGCGGTTGATTACCACTGTTCGGTTTGCTGTAACTGCATCACCTTCAATAATTACGGTCTGCTCTTCATTGCCCATGTCTTCAACCAGCATTGACAGCAGCATTTCCCCCATCAGTGTGCGCGCTTCACGGAAGTTCTCCATGATCTTCATCAAAGTTTGATTAGACTGCTCAACTTGAATCTGTTCTTGCCTGCCTGAAGTCGCACTGCTGTTCTTGCCTTGAAAACCGCTGGTGATATTGCTGACTCGCTCTACTGCAGCACGGCTGTCGTTAATCAGCTGAAAATGCTGCTGAGACAATTCAAAGTCTCGCTTCACTTCAAATCGTGCACCTGATTTAGCCATATGGTTAGCATTCAGCAAAATATCTGCATCAGGGCGTGCAACTTGGCGCCGTAAAACGTCATCAGGCATATCTACTGCACCTTTGGTCCGTTCAATACGCACAGATGCCATGCCCCAGCGTAATTTAGAAATGCCTGAATTAATAGCATCTTGGTTGTACTTCATTCGGCGTACAAAACCGTATGGAATCCCAGTGTTATCCTCTCTAAATCCCCAAAAGAACACATAAGGGAAATAACGGTGCGAATACGGCGTAGGCCCATCATATAGACAATGCGGCCCAAGCCAATAGCTGCGGCGCATGCGGGTTACGGTCGCTTTTACTGCCTGAGCATAACCATTGGCCAGCGCAATATTATGCGCCATGTTCATTTCATCATATTCAACGACACGGCCATCTTTAAATTTCAGTACAGTGACTTTCACCCAGCGGCGGTACCACAACTCAACTATATTCACTTCTTTTGATGTGGGGTTGTACCAGAAGTTTTCACTAAACGTCCATGCTCGGCCTTCTAGCCATGCATTCTGCAGTCCTGTGCTGTGACCGCCATCTAAAGCCTCTGGGCTATTCATCCAGCTGCCGCCGTATCGTGCGCATGTATCAATGAGCTCAACATGCTGTTCAAAGACTTGTTTAAGCTGGTCCGGATGAATCCAGCGGGTACGGCGCAACCAGCGCGCATCAGTCAAATCCTTTTCCTTGGCTTTCATATCCCAATGCACTTCATTGCGATGTACTTTTGCACAGCGTTGCGGGAAATTAAATGGATCAGAATCTCGCTTAACCTCAACAATCCCCACACCGCAGCCAATTTGAGGGCGGAATGCATCACTGCAGGCTCCATCGGCTTTAGACAAGCGCTCTGCCTGATTCAATTTGTAGTTCAATGCATCAGCTACATCTTGTCCACCCGGTTCGCCGTTAGGTGTAACGCGCCAATCTGTGCGCATATTCAGTTCCATGCCTTCCACAGACAGTAGCGCCGGGCCTATCACATCCTCAACCGATGGCGGGATTCCCAGCCTTTGCATCGCTTGCAATAGTTCAGAATCGAGCTGATTGCCGTCTGCATAATCCATTTCTTTATCAGCAATACTGCGCCAGTGCGGCTGTTCTTCAATTTCGTGATAAATCTCTGTGAGCTCATCAAGCGTCAGTGCCAGCGGATCTGTGACGCCCTGTTGTTCTGTCTGCATTATCTGCCCCTAAATTAATATAACCGCCAGTCGCTGGCTGGTGCTTCTTTGTAGCTATGATGCGCAGTTTGCTGTGATTGCGACACACCTACAGACTGATCATAAGTCTGCCGTGAACCGGTAAAGACTAAATCGCCAATCATGTCCGCATCTTTGGCCTGCGACCACTGCCGCAATGCATCTGCACCTTCTGAGCAGCCATTAGCCTTGTTTGGTTGATCAATAAAGCGTTTGTCTGCTTTGGAGAATTTCTTTTGATAGCCTTCAATGCGCTGAATACCTAAAGCGCAGCGGTCTTTATCAAACCATGCGTTCTTTAAATGCTTGCGTGTAGACTGAATGCCGGTAATAAGCTGGGTAATGCGGGGAACAATTTCAAAGTTATGACCAGGCAATAACTCTTCCAGCTGCTCTAATACTGATTTGTTGGTATCGCCTAATCGCCTATGCGCAGCATCATGCGGCAGGAAATGCGTGTGATACAGATAGTCACGGCGCCGTATCTCTGCAGCATAGTGCTTTAAGTCCATGCCATGCGCTTCGTAATACTCAATAAAGCGGTCCTGCTGGTTCATGATTTGATGGAACCATACGGCGCAGCCATCGCTGTTCCCAATATCCCACCAAGTAAATGTCGGCAGATCCAGCACTTCCACGGCGCATACACCGCCGCGTTTGCGCAGATTGATCATATCCTTGGCGTAATAGTTGCCATCTTTCGCCACTTGGAATGCTTCATCAGGGAATGACGGATATTCCTGCCATATTTTGGCTTGATCTCCTTTGAGATCGTTATCACGTGTGACGACATACCATGCGCGCTGATCAGGATCGATGCGCATTTTGACGCCCATTTTTTGATAGACGGTCTGCTCTACTTCATCAAAATATTCATGGTCTTTTTCATCGATATAAACAGTAGATGCATCCATGCGGTATTTCGGCTCTTGCCACCACGCATAGAAATGGAATCGATAGTCCTTACTGGTGAGTTTTTTGCGCGTTAAATAGTTTTCCTGCGCAGTCTGAACCATGTCATAGAATGAACCGTTGCGGCCTTCTGCTGTTGATTCAATGACCAGTACGCCGTTGGTGGGTACGGTTGGAATAGAACCAGTAATAACCTCATCATCTTTTACCGGATCTGTAGCGCATATCTTCCCGAACTCAGAAATCAGCAGCCGATGCATGGTGCCTGAACGGAATGATGTGGCCACACGGATAGATGAGCCGTTATGCGCGAATTCCATTTCAGATTTATTGCAGGTCTTTAAAGGAAAACGTTCACGGATCTGATCAGGCAGGTTGTCATAAGCAAACTTGATCTTGTCTTTAAAGATATTAAAAACAGTTGGCAGATCCTGCGCGATGATGCCGCAGTTTTGATTGGCATTAAATAAGGCCTGATCTAGCCAAAGAACACATATCAGTGTTGTAAAGCCCAGCTGCCGGGCTTTAAGAATAATATTGCGGTACCAGAGCCTATCCATGAAGCGTTTCTGTGCATCATTGGGAATAAAAGGTAGCTCAAAAGTATCAGGAACCTGCAGAACGCCGTATTCATCCCGAAAGTCGTCGCCTTTGATCTTGATTTTATAAAGGCAGCCTGAAAATACACGCCATAAAGGATCGGCTAAGCACTTTGCCAGCTCCTTTGCGTTTGTCGGTAATGGACGTAAATCGGTGGTATATATCACTTCATCACTCCTTTCGCACTGTTACGGCGCAATTTTGGAGCGTGTACGTGAATGAAAATTTATTGAGCAGTATCATTGGCCGTTTCATTCGCGTACGTCGTCCTCTTGTTGATAATCAAGGTCGTCTGCAACGGGATTGAAGGCTGAGCCATTGCTTTGAGCGATACTGTTCAGTAATGCAGTCAATGCATCTTCTGACTTCGCTTCTTCTTTATTTAAGCCATGTGCTTCACGCTCTAGGCCAATTAATGTCTTAAGGGCATCGGATAAGTCCTTAATTGATTTAACGCGGTTCGGCAGTTGAATGATCTTCATGTACAAGTCATTGAGCTTATCTATGCCTTTGTCATTGGGCTTGTACATCATGTCGCCCAGTTCTTGCAGCAGATTAGCTTGATCAACGCCGATCATATGTTCCAATTCACTAAACAGGTCCATGACCATGCGCCGTGATCGTTCAATATCTTTGCGGTGTGATATGCGGATTGATGCAACTAGATTGGCATTGGCATCAATGGTTTCTTTTTCTGTGGCTTTGTATTCTGGTGAAGCGCGTACTTCGTTGCGAACCTGCTCTTTGCGAACCAAGTCATCAGCTTTTGCTTGAATTTTCGCGTTTAAGTCACGTGTCCAGTCATCACGCTTTGCACGCTTGCGGATGGCTGCATCAGATACTTCAAACTCAAGCGCCACTTGACGTATAGACTTCACACCAGCTCTATATTCGAGTTCTATTTTTTCCCAATCGGGCGCTTTTTTAACGTTTGTCATATTCACCATGCCTTCTTACAGACATGATGATGGTGCGCATACGGCGCTCAGTCGAACCCTACACGGGTTCGCGGTGCGTACTAGGTTTAATGTTCCACGGCACGATTTACAAAAAATTCCAAACCTGTAACATACATTGAAGCATACTTCATGAAACAGAAAAATGATTAAAGAACTTTCTTACGAAGCTGTCAGCAAAGCAATTAACTCCTTAGCTTCCAAGCATCTAACTGATCTAAATATTAAGTCAGACAATATTACTCCTGCTTATATGCAACTAAGCAATTACCTGAGTAAACGTATTGATATTCAACCAAGGGTAGTAACTGAATCCAGCCAATTCAATGTCCCTAATGAATTTAAACAAGGCTTCCAAATTCTTAAAAGCAAAATTCTTAAAGGTGATGACTTAAATCCATATCTAAGTAAATTTACTTTAAACCCTCTTTTTTCCGATAGATTTTTTGATGACTATGGTTGTTTTCATTTTCACCTAGGTGATGTAATTGATAATGATGGTTTCATTAAACGTACAGGGCCAGTTGCATTAGCATTCGTCACAAGTAAAGAAGTGTTTTTTATAGAAACTAAAATGCATGGCAAAGGTTTTGCGAATACTTGGACTAATAAAAGTGTTCTAGAGGTTTTACACAATGAAAAACCGAATTTAATATTTAACCAGAAAGTGTCTTTACTAAAAGACGTTTCACCACAAATTTCTAATGAAGATGAAATCTTGAATTTGCGAAAAAAAGGTTATTCATTTGGCGTTACGTTAGATGATGGATCAGTGTACATGCCTGCAACTTTTGGACAAGTCACCGTTATGACAGAACAAAAGATGAAGGGGGAAAAAGGTCGTAACTCAACTTTGGCAGCAACTCATATGCTTCGTATGATGAATTACACACGATCAATTCATATACCCATTAATCAGTACATAAAAGAATTTAAAATTAAAAATAATTGCACTATTACACATATTGAAATTGTAGATCTAAAATCCAATAGCGCACGTGATTTACTAAACTTAAGTCAATTCCGTCTTAATATTTATTTTCTTAAAGGATTTCAAATGAGGATTCATTCGAATTTATTTTTCCATTAATTTACTTCCCAAAATAATCATGACAACCACCATTATATAGCCCTGAAATAATGCAAAACCAATGGCTGCCCCCAAGGAGAAATAAGATGAAGCGTTTTTATATGAATATGCTTAATTAAATCTATGCTACCGCCAGTTTCAACAGTGCGTATTGTGAATGAACACTTGGGCTTATTGGCTTCCACAGCGGCCCACAAATACACTTTGTCTTGCTTATATTCCAGATCAAGTATTTGAGCGCCTTCATAAAGCTCAACTTGCTGTTCCCACGCATCCGTTAATTCGTATTTCAATATTTGTGCACTCATAAACTCAAATTCCCCTGCTTCTCGATCTGTGCTAGTTTCTTCACCTCGCGCTTGATATTACGCACCTCCCCAATCACTTCTTGCTGAATCAGCGCCATGTTGTGGCCCATTTCAATATTAGAGAATTGCATTGCTTCAGCGACCATTAAGTTCCCAAGACTGCGGGCCTCTTTAGGTGTGAGCGTAATAACCTGTGTACCTATCTCAATCTTTACTGTGCCGTCATTGAGGATGTATTTACACATCTCACGACTTGGCGGGTGCTTAAACACTGGAACGTAAACACCGCGCTGCACACGGCTAATTTGATTTGTATCGATTAAATAGCTTAGACGGTCATCAATCTTGCCGATGGTGAGCTGTGGAAGGATGGCAGCCAAAGTCTCACGGGTGACTACTTGTTCCTGGTCATGCAGATCATGCACAGCTTCAAGAATAATTTGAGTTGAGCTTTTTTCCTCTAAATCTTTTTCATTCATGCTTTTAACTCTCCCGTATTTCTATGCCATGCACCCACATCATCAGGTGCTTTTTAATGATATAAACCTTGTCTTTCGCAGTGACGTCTTTTGACTTTACATCTTCTACAATCAGTTTGCCGTTTTCCATGTATGTAAAATCAGCTTCATAGCGCAATGCCGGCTTTGCTTTTTTTGCTGTGCTGTATTTCACTTGCGGCGCCAGCTCAAATGCAACGTGGTGCTTTAAGTCACTGATCTGGCCTGCGCGTTCAAGAACCTTGAGCGCTTTATAGCGCCGGTATTCTTTCTGAGAATCAAATTTGATTCCATCTTCTTCTGTTTTGGTGTTGTTGTATTTGGACGTTCGCTTGCTGCTGCTATCCATTTCAGCAGCAAGATGGCCCAAACCCATACGGCGCAATTCTGCAGCGCTATATTCCATCTATATCTCAGTGCTCACTTGATATATCTAGCATAATGGGCTGTGGCGTAATCGCACCTTCATTTTGATTCATACGCCATACTTTGTGCGCTAAACGTACAGATAGGATTTCATATTCACCATTCCGTTTGATAAATACCCTTTTGCCGTGTTGGTTCAGCAAGATTTTGAAATCATCCTCCTGAGCTTTAATCCATGTTTCAAAACATGGCGCATGCTCCATGACTGAAACATCATTTTCATTGCACATAAACGGCAGCCCATTGTCTAAACGCCCGTACACATAGCCATCTTCACAGCGATCAATAACGCCCATACCAGTGAAACGATTACCTGAAAATTCAGTACGTGATTCAGAGATGAAATCTACTTCTACACTGTCATTAGGTTTCATTCCTCACCTCGCCACGTTTCGAAGAAAAACACCACTGGGTCTGGCTTAATTTCAATTAAGCCAAATCGATGCAGATGCCGCGCATGGGTGCTATCTCGCAGTAATTGAACGTCTCGATAGTGAACTAAAAGGCTCCGCCATGCTTTAAGCGACATTGAAGATTTATTAGAATTGCAAGGCACACATGCTGGATTCATATTTTCAATGGTGTCCAAATGTGGCCGTGTCATTTCACCTGAGATCAACTTCCCACCACCCACATGAATAATGTCGCGCTTTACCGCCTCAATATGATCGGCATGCCACTTATCTCCCAATTGGCAACCGCAATAAGCACAATGGCCACCAAATTTCATTTTAAGATCTGCACGTTGCTTCTTATTTAGATTCATGCTCACCTCTTAGGACATCACCCAATTCACCAATCAATTGCTCAGCATCATCACGATAAGTTTGATCATCCCAATCTCTAAGCATTCGCAATGCTTCATCAACCCGCTTTTTTATTTCATCAACCTCATCCTGTCTTGATTTCCATCCCCAGCGCGCCATATCGATCAATGACTCATTGCGATGAAGTCTTATATGCTCTAAGTAAGCGTCTTTATCAAATTCACTCATCACAACCGCTCCAAAGTGATAAACACGGTAAACATTTGCCCCGCCAAATAATCTGATACACGTATGCTGGTACATTTGACTAAATGCCGGTGCTCACCATAGCGCACGTTATTCCCCGATCTATTAAGTGTGTATCGCTGCCAGCCCTCAGGCACTGGTTCACAGGCAAAATGCTTACAATATCGCTCAGGACCACTTTTAATGCTGCAAAGCGGTTCAGCCACCCAAAACGTTTCGTCTTGAAATTTCTTCTCAGCCAAAAACTTTCGGCTATACCCTTTTTTAAGGCGCATGTTCACAGCAATTTCACATACGGCGTTGTCTTTAATCTTTCTCGCTTGAGCAGTGTTTACAATTAATTTGTTTTTCATGCTGCACCGCCGAACAAATCAGGTTGAGCGGCAGCTGGATTCATCCAAAGGCATTCAGTTCTTGTATCTGTACCACGACCAGATGAAATTCGAGCATTGGTTTCCACTCTCTTCCAGCCTTTCAACATGTCGTCATATAATTCACACGGATAACCCGAAAGCATCACCATGCCTTTTAAATCGAGTAAGGTCTTAAGCAAATCTTGATGATCTACATCATCCATTTCATGCCTATAAATACGGCCTGATTTAGCACCGTCATATCGTGTATCCATCACATACGGCGGATCTACATAGTGCAATGTAGTCGTTGCATCATGATCTTTAAGAACTTGAGTTGCTGGACGGTTCTCAATAAGCACACCACTTAAACGCTGGCCAATCATTCCCAAATGTTCAGGATATGTGGACCATAACGATTGAGCCGTACCATATTGCCGCTTAGTATCAATGCGAAAGCCAGTAATCCCTTTGGTTGCACCAGCGGATCCAAAGCCCATCTGTGCTCGTACACATACGCGGCGCGCCCGTTCAATTTTGTTTTCTGCCGGTTCCCATGCTTTTTCGAAATCAGCGCGGCTGTATGGGGTTAATACCAATTGCTCAATTAATTCACCTCTCGAGCTAGAATCCCGAAGCACCTCAAACAAATTGACAATTTCACCATCAAGGTCGTTATAGACTTCTGAGTAAGCTCGTGGTTTCTGCAGTAAAACGCCAGCAGCGCCGCCAAATACTTCTGTGTAGCAAGTGTGGTTTGGCATTTGAGAAATAATCCAATGCGCTAAGCGGAATTTGCCGCCGTGGTACCTGATTAAAGGATGATTCATTTTCACGCTTCATCCCCCATCTGTCTGCGGATCACACCTGGCACCTTCACGCCGTCATGGTCACAAGCTTTCAAATATTCCTTGGGGTTCTCGAAAGGATCAGGCCAAAAATTTTCCAGCTGCTTAGGCTGTTTTTTAGACTCCAGCTTTTGCGGTTTAACCACGGCGCGATTGCGCACATTCAGCTTTGCTTTTAAATTTTCCAGCTGCTTTTGTGCAATGCTATTGCTGACCGGTGTATGGATTCTTGAGTCCGCTTTGGTTTCTAATGCTGGGGATTCCTGATACCAATCCTGCTTTCGGCCTTTGATCTGCGCTTCTGCAACATAGGCTTGATATAACCGAATAAATTCATCTTTGGCACGATACATCTCACCGTCTTGTATCGTTGACTTGACTTGATCCAGCGCAAATTTTGCAAGTGTCGTAATATCTCTGTATTGCTTGGTGCCATCTTCAAGTTGAATAGGCTTTGGCTTAGTCAATTTTGTGTATTCACACGCCTTTACCCAAGCCTTTTCAGGATTCCACCAATCTTCGCCGATACACATTTCACGGAATTCAGCAAAACTCGGCATGAAACGATTGATGCTTGTGTACAGCAAAGCTAAACCGCGTCTAAATTGCGCTGGGGTAACCCCAATTAAATTTTTGGCCGCTTCAGCTTCAACTGTCGCCATCGGTACGGCATTTTTTCCTTCAAAGTTCTTATTGAACTGACCCGCATATTTAGTTCTTAGCGCTGTAATCAGATCTCTAAGGTCATTCTGGTGCAAGATTTCATGCATGTATCAATCCCTCCGCTACGGCGCTCTCAGGCGTCACATCGATTACATTTGATTTGCTGCATTGATCGAAAGCTTGTGCAAAGTAACTCGGTTCAGCAGACTGCTTGTATTCGCCTTGGTATTGCTGTTGTTGAACAGGCTGCTTAGGTGGGAAAACGCCTTGGTAATTTCCGATGATTGAATATTCCAGCGATTCGTTTGCTTGAGCGCCGTAGCTTTCCAATTTTTTAAGAATTAGTTTCACGGCGTTTTCAGTCAGCGGTTTTTTACTTCCGTTGCGCATATCAACAAACTGAATCCAGAGGTCACGATTTACGCTCACAGGTAATTCAATCGATTTAGCATCGTAAGAATTTTGCTTTTCCGCTTTCGGTTTTTCAGCCTTAGGTTGTTCAGGAACACTCTTACTTTTTTTATTTATTTTTTTATTTTGTATAGTGTCTTTTGATAGTGTCTTTTGTGTGTAAAGAATTTTTACTAGTAGCGGTAAAGATTCTTTACTAGTGTAGTTAAAATTCTTTACTAGCAGTGGTAAAGATTTTTTACTAGCTGCACCTGCTTTTTTACCTAGTAAAGATTTTTTACTAGGGAATGACACCATCCAGCCGACAACGCACTCATCATTCAACTTAAATGAGTTGCCATGAATTGTAGATTTACACTCAATGACCAAACCAACTTGGATGAGTTCATCAAGCGCTTTAACAATCGTTGGACGGCTCTTTCCTGAAAGCTTTTGAAATTGACTCAAAGAAATAGAATCTTCTTCTTTGAACCAGCCGCGGGTCTTTCTGCAGATAATTAAATATAATTTTGCACCTACATCACTAATTTGACACAACACTTGGTCTACAAACGCATTCGGCACTTGAAAGCTATTTGATGTTAATTGGCTCATACAGCACCTCTGTATTTCTGGATCTTTTCATCTGCAAATGGATTATTCGCCTCGGCAATAGCAGCCATCGGCATCGGAGATACTGAATTACCAACCATATGCACCTGGTCCTTTTTGGATAAAGGGGTTCCATCATGCCCATGTGAAATGACATATCCCTCAGGAAAACCTTGCGCTTTATAAAGCTCTTTTGGGTGAAGCATACGCATGCAAATATCAACAATGACCCACGGCTCTCCCTTGATCCAAACTGTGACCAATGCAAGCCGGTCCTTTGTTGTGACAGTATCGAGCGGCGCAGTAATATCACGAGCATCGCCGTTTCCATAAAAATTAATCAGGAACGAAGCAACCCGTAATGCACCATCTAAATTTTCTTTACTCAGCACTGCTGAAACTAGGCTTCGTCCGCCGGCTGTCGTGATTGTTCCCAGCGGGTCATTGATGTTGTCACAGCCGCTGCTCCAGCGTGGTTTATCAGGAGTTCCTTCTCCATGTCCTGCATGAATCAGCATTGGCACTACTAATCCGTGATGCCCGCCTTTTACTTGCGCACAGATCGTTGATAATGGTTGTTCAATGGACCAATTGCGCTGCTGTGATGCATTTGCAAACTCCGTCAAATACGGCGCCAGTATTGGGCAAACTAACGAGCTATGCCCGCCAAATGTTGAAGTTGTAGTTGCAAGCGGATCTGTAATTTCATGACCGGTGGAAGTGCCAAAATCCCTGCTGATGAATGGTGTTGTTTGGTTAACAAAATAAGGCTTTTCACACTCCAAAACATACTTTTTCAAGCCGCGGGCTATTCGCTTCAATGTCGCATCAGCAAGTGGCTTAGGCCTATCGAATATAGACTTTCCTAAATCTGTAAAATCAATGCATTCTGCAGCGCTGCGCCATTTTTTTTGACCGCGTTTTGGGGCCTTTAGAAATGATGGTTCTTGCCAAACGATTGGCTTACCATCGCATCTTGCAACTAAAAATAAGCGCTCGCGTGTTGTAGGTGCTCCAAAATCTGCTGCAATTAATTTCTTCCACTCAACCACATAGCCTAAATTTTCCAGACTTTTAACAAAGTGCTTCCATGTTTTGCTCTTTAGCTTCGGATTCGGCACTAAAAATTGATTGTGGCGCGGCACATGCTCACCAGGCTCTGCAACTCGGTGAATTGTTTTATTACCGACTTTAATTTTTTCTAATGTAATAACACGCCCTGTTGCCTTATCACGTTTAGCAATTAAAGGCCCCCAGTTCAGTATCTGCTTTACATTCTCTAAACTGATTACGTCTGGCCGGACTTTACCTGCAAATTTCAAAACAACCCACGAAAGATCACGTATCTCTTTTTTGCGCGGCTGTCCGCCGGCTGCTTGTGAGTGATGGGTGCAATCTGGGCTCGCATGAAACCAGCCAACTGGCCGCCCTTCACAAATCGCAACCGGATCGACAGCGAATACATCTTGCACGTAATGTTTTGCATGAGGATGGTTCATCTCATGCATCGATAAAGCCTTAGGATTATGATTCACGGCTGCAAATACAGGACGGTTTAGGCCAATTTCAAGGCCTGTACTTGCCCCGCCGCCACCTGCAAAGAAATCAACTATGATTTTTTCTGAGAAATTTAGTTCAAACTGTGTTTTAAAAGAATCCAGTCCTTTAATGAAACTTGTCATATAAATCCCCCTGCTTTAACAAAAGCCGCCCCAAGTAGCATGAAAACAAATAGAAAAACCTTGTCCATTTCTTTCATAATTAGGCCTCAAAAAATCCTTGTTCTTCACGCATCTCGCGTTCTTGAACTGCATGCCATGCATCAAATTGAGTTTTCAGCGTATCTTTGCATACATCTGAAGACTTGCTGCCATTTAAAATGTCGCGGGCATCTTTTAATCCAAGATGTGCAATCAAGTCGTCTATGCGGTACCCGCATAAGCGTTCATGCTGATTTGCCAAACGGAAAAGGTCTGCATAAGGTGCACGTATGCTTTTGGGATCTGGCTGCCCATCTTTATCAAGGCTGGCAAGTTGTACTTTAGAACCTGCCATGTTCATGACTTTATGTAGCCGTTTATCGATACCTTGGATTTTGACGATCAAAGCGCCTTTATTGAATTGACTCATGCCGCACTCCTGACCAGTCCATTTTTCTTCATGCTTTTAACCTGTAGCACCATAGTTTCCTGCTGCCACAAAGAGCGAAGCTTTTTTTGAGCTGTACCCTGTTCAACCCACTTCTGCACCTCTAAAAATTCTTGATAAGTCGTTGCGCTTTTGAATTGAGCTTCAGTAGCGATATGAACTTGAATTTCTTCAAGCGTGTAACCGTCAGGTAAATTCTGTTTATCAGCCTGTTCTTGAAACACAGCAATCATTTCTTCTTGCAACCCTTTCCAGCCTTTGCGCTTAAGTCCATTCCCCATGTCAATCAGGCATTCTTTATTGCCGTGCCATAAATCTTGATGTGGAACATTTGGCACTTCTTGACGGTACTCAAAGCTGAACATCGGACAATCAGGATCATTCAAATTTACAAAGTGGCCATCAGCTGCCAGAATCCATTTTTCCGGTGTTTTGAGGTGTTCCAGAACTAAAGCAATGGCTAAGTCCTGATAGCAATATGCGCCTATCAAAATGTCGTAAGGATCGCAATTGCGGTTCGGAAACCTGTTGATGTAGTCAATTTCAAGCGCCCGCTGTTCTTTTACGAATTTATCAATTGCATTACTTGTGAACTCCATTTCGAGCTCATATGTATATTCAATGTCCTCAGCGTATTTACGGCGTTCCTCTGCCTGCTGCTGCAGAGCTTGAACTGCTGCAGCTGATTTGCGGTTCGGATTGAATTTGCGTTTAGCTCGGTTTTTTGGCTTGCTCATACAACAGCCTCTGCAGCAACATCCAGTGCCTTCATTTCAAGCATTTCAATCTGCGGCATTACTGCAATGATCTTCTTATATTCTGCGTTACTCATTTCGCCACGATCATTGCAATTTGTTGCAGTTATTGAATAAATGCGGTTCTTACCAATGCCTGAATAAATTGATAATTGTTTTCTACGCATTAAACGCAGATCCTCATTCACCCAGCGGATTACCCGCGCAGCCTTCGTATAACCGGCATACTCGGCATCATTATTAAGAACGGTGTGCTCTTTATGCTTGATACCTTCAAAACCCTCAATCGGCTCAATCTTGCCGCCATTTTTAAGGAACTTTGCAGTTACTTTGGCAAGCTGCTCGCGCAATGCTTGTTTTGATGCCGCTTTTGCATCCATATAACGCGCAGTCTTTTGGCTATCATTCGCAGAAAATTGTTGCGTTTGCCGGTCATGTGTTAACATAATTTCGTTCATAAACATTTACCTGTTGTTGGACATGGCCCCGATGTAAGAGATCGGGGTTTTTTTTATGGCAGTGTTGTTACGCCAAATACTTCAATAAATGACTCTTCCATCCCTTGAAGGATAGTTTTGCCGTCTTTCTCATAGACATCATCAGGCGCAAGGCCTAAATCAAATTCCCGCTTTTCAATTTGTTCAATCAAACAGTTGTTGCACTGTTCGTTCTTAAATTCAGAACATTTGTTCTGGCAAACATGTTCATTCATGCTGCTGTTTTCTCCTTTTTAGATTTGTTTACAAGACCTGTAATTCGAGTCAGGCCAAATGCAGTGACACGCATGTGTAAGAACACACGCTCCTGCCCGTCATATTGATTTTTTATTACTGGTGAAGTGCGGTTCACAAATACGCCATTGAGGACGTACTGTGCGTGCGGCTGCAGCTTTTTATCTGCATCGCGGTATACCCATTTCTTCTCTATAAGAAGCTGAATTAAATCTTTTTCTTTAATACGGATAGTTTTGGCGCAGTCACGTATGCAATACGTGTTTGCTGTGTCGGCAATTGTGTCTAATGCTTCAGCCTTAGGCGCCAATTCTGCTACTTTCTTTTCAGCAATTTGTTTTGCTTCAAATTGTTCAGCCCAGGCGCGCGCAGCAGCAGCTGGATCAGTGAAATTAGGCAAAGTAACTGCTGCACAATTGGATACAGAATCAAAAGTTCGAATCACTTTTAAATTGAAAGCAGCGCTAATCCACATCGCATATGCGTAAACCAATTCTTTGACAACATAAGTACCTTGTTCTAAGCCGCCACGAATTACACTTAATGGCTGAATTTGAACCGATGATGGATTTCCATCACCGATCAGTTCTCGTACAAGAGCTTGCGTTTTATCGTTCTGCATAAAGTTTGAAGGCTTATTCTTGACATCAGCCCCACTTGCTTTGTGCAAGTCATTTAAACAAAAACGACCTTCATCATCAGTTCTGATTTCAAAACCATCAATTGCAATCGCAGGTTTAACCAAAGCATTCATGACTGATCTCCCATAATTCTTATTTATTTTTGGCAGTAGACAAGCTTTCTATAGATAGGGGATCTTCATTCTTGAATGGCAACCCAAAAGCAGGCTTAATTTCATAGCCCGAAGTCACTTTTCCGTCTTCAATTTCCAGATGTATTACTCTGTTTTTTCTTACTGCTAAGCTGATGGCTGTTTGATGGCATCCAATTCTCTTAGCTACCTGAACTTGCCCTTCCTGCTCAACCATGTCTTTCAAAAGAATTAATGCCATAAAATAACAGTATTAGTAAATTTCAATTTACAATAGCATTGTTATTATTTTAATGCAATAACAATGCTATTTGTTGTTTAATAGCAACGCTATTAATATATGCTAAGATATTTAACTTAGAAGTATTAACATGGTGAGAAAACAGCTTTCGTTAGAGCGTAAACAGGATGCTGCTCGTTTAAAAAATGCATGGGATAAATATAAAGAAGAAGCGAAAACAAAAGGACGCAAAGTCACTCAAGAGGATATTTCTGAAGCTTGTGGATGGAATACTCAGGCAGCTTTTAGTGCCTATTTGAACGGTAGAACACCACTAAATCTAGATGCCCTCATTAAATTATCCAATATTCTCGAAGTAAATCCATACGATATAAGTCCAGAACTTGCTAAAGAAATCAATTCTGTATCTTCAACTTCTAAAAGTCCTGATGAATCCCAAAGTATAAGTCAAATGCCAAGCGGAAGATGGGTCCCTGTAAAGAGTTACAGTAAAATGGGAATGGACGGGTATTTTTCAGATTCTGGCGATGGTTGTGATGGTTTTGTCCCTACATTAACTGCTGGACAATACGCTTATGCTGTCAAAGGTACAGGTGATTCCATGTATCCAGTCATTAGAAGTGGGTGGTTTCTGGTTTGTGACCCTGATCTAGAACCACAAATAACAGAGTTTGTAGAGGTTCAGTTAAAAGATGGTCGGCGTACCATAAAGGAATTTATTGGCGTAATTAACGGGGTTTTGCATGTTCTTGCAGTAAATGGAAACGAGCGATTAACATTTGATATGACAGATGTTGAACGGATTGTACCTGTTGTTGAGATAATTCCACCAAGCCGCCATCGTGATGAAATTCCGATGATGCCAATCAAGCAACATTAATCGTATCTTTATCTAAAAGTATCCCTAATAACCATATAAATTAACTTTTTTTCTAAAATGTTCCCTTTCCTCCGTTGACCCATCATTTGATGGGTTTTTTTGTATATCAAAAAAACATGGTTATTATTTAATTAAAAATACTAACAATGCTATTGCATATAAATAATAACAATACTATTATTATTTCACACATTAACCCAACGTGAGATAAAAAGTGAGTAATAAACAAACTGATTCACAGCAATTCATAGAAGACATCGGCGGCGGTGTTTTTTCAAAGCAGCTCGGTGTTGTTGTAAGCGATGTTGCAAACAGCGTTATTAAAACTGGAAAGATGGGTGACATCACCATCAAGTTAAAACTTACGCAAATTGCAGATTCGCGCCAGGTGCAAGTCGAAAGCAAGCTTTCATTTAATGAGCCACTTGCAAAAGGTAAGCGTGCTGAAGAACACAACGAAAAAACTCCTATGCACGTAAACCTTGGTGGTGACGTAACTCTTTTTGCATCGCACACAGACCAGTTATTCAAAAAAGAAGAAGTTTAACCCCTAATTCTGTCCACTCTTTTTAAACCAACCCAACCACAAAGGTAAAACCATGGAACGTACTACAGAAGCTCAAGCAATCGCTGAATTAGCAAACCCAGTTAAAGGCTTAATTCGCGGTGAGCTGGCAGCAGTAAATAACGAATACAAAGTTGTAGATTTAGAACGTTTTCAAGATGGCCGTAACCGTGCACGCGGTGTTTTAAATACCCCTTCATTCGAAGACTTTAAAACATATGTTCTCGCTGGTACTACTCCTGATCCAGCTCCTGTTTTTGTAGATCACAAAAATGTAAGTGCCACAGCACTGCTGAATTATTTCCAACCTGATTTTGCTCAAGGCCATTGTGACCATACTGCTGTTTTAAAACTTGAGCCCACCGTGGTCTGGAATAAATTAAACCAACTTAAAGACACAAAGCTTAGTCAAAAACGCTTTGCCATTTTTCTTGAAGATTGGGCGGGTGTGCTGGTTGCCACCACTGATTCAGGCGAAATTATTAATACTGGTGAAGCACTCAATGCCGTTCGCAATATGAAAGTTGATGCATCTGCATCGAAAGACAGCCAAGTAAATAACATGAGCGAATCTCGCTCAAAACTTGAGCGCGTTGAAGCTTCTGCCACTGTAGGTAAGTTGCCAAGCTATTTTGAAATTCAAGATACAGCGTATGTGGGCCTTGAAGAAAAAACCATTAAATTGCGTTTAGTGGTGAATGGCTCAGGCGGTGAACCTGAATTTGCTTTACAGATCGTCAAAGAAGAATTGCTGTGCAATGAAATCATTCAGGAATTTAAAGAAAAAGTAATCGAATTGCTTCCTGAAAACCCAGTACGAATTGGAACTTTCGCTGCTTAATTTTAAACATTAAAAAGCCCTGTACAACTTGGTCGGAAGACAGGGCCTTTTAAACATACACATATCGGTGCTTACGGGATTCAGTATGAAAGAAATCGCTTCACATAGCAATACACCTGTTTTTGTTAAAAACGAAAGCAATACAAAACCAGTGCTGTACCGGCATCCAACGGCAGAAGAAATGCAAACTCCATTTTCAGCATTTTTAATCGCTGATTTAAAGGATTCATTGATTGCAGGCTTAATCCTATTGGTTAGCTGGTGTGTGCTGTCACTGATCCTAACTGCACTGTTTGGAGCGTAATATGGCTTTAATTAATGTAGTTCGTGCTGATGAGCCAATTCATGTCGAAACAATTGTTGCGTATTACTACGCTGATCCAGACATTGGTAAGTCATCTTTAGCTTTTACCGCCAATGCCCCTATTCTTTTTGACTTTGATAAAGGTGTACATCGTGTTGGTGCTTTGCGTCGAGGAACAGCTGTTCAGGTGCAAAAATGGACTGATGTATCCAATGTCACAGAGGAAGATCTAAAACCTTTTAAAACTGTGGTTTTTGACACTGTTGGCACCATGCTGGACTGCGTAAAAATCTATTATCAAGGCATTAAAGGAAATACTCAACGCGACGGAAATCTTACGCTGAAAGCCCAAGGTTATGCAGGTAATGACTTTATTAGCTTGATCAACCGCATTCGCAGCTATGGCAAAGATATTGTTTTCATTGGTCATGCAGAAGAACAGCGAAATGATGACCTGTTAATTCATCGACCTTCAATGACAGGTAAAAACCGCGATGTGCTTTACCGCATTTCCGACATTATGGCTTATCTAACTTATGAAAAAGCAGCAGATGGTCAAATTGTACGAGTGTTGAAGTTTCAAGCTTCAAACTCTCATCATGCCAAAAACTCTGGAAATCTCGGTGCTGATACGGGCGGGAATATTGTTCTACCTAATCTAATGCAAGCACAAACTTTTTTTGCGGATCTGATTCAGCAAGCAAAAGATCATTTAAACATTATGACGCCAGCTCAGTTGGAAACAATGAAAGCCATTGAGCAGCGTGATCAGTTTTTTGCTGAATGTGACCAGGCTATTTACGCATCAAGTATTAACGAATTGTGTGAGCAGCTGGATAAAGACCATGTTCATTACCTAGAAATGCGCAAGTTTTTGAAAGCTAAATCTCTGCACCTTGGTTTTGTCTATGACAAGGAAAAGCAGAAATTTATCGACCCTAAACAAAATACTTTTTATGGCATCTCCCCTGAACAGCGCGACCATATTCAAGAGCTGCTTGCTCAGCTCAACATAGACATTGTTGCCTTCTGTGAAGAACAAGGCATTGACAGCTTAATGGGGATTGAAGCTGAACGATTTAACGATGTAGTTGCTTATATCAATACCAAAACAAATCAAGGAACTGCTACAGCATGAACGCAATAATCGCAGACACTGAAACCAACACAATGAATGGTTATCCCATTGAGATTGCCTATGCAAACTGTGCATTTGATCAAGGGAAATTGGTTATTGATCAAGAGAATGCTTTTGATGGCTTTTTCTCTTGCCCTGACCCAATCAGCTTAGGTGCCATGGCGGTTCATCACATTCTGCCTTCAGAAATTGAGAACAAGCCACTCTACAGCACATTTAAGTTGCCCGAAGGCATCACACATATCATTGGTCATAACATTGATTATGACATTCGAGCATTGCAAAAATGCCAACAGACAATTCAAGTGAAAGGCGTATGCACTTTGGCCCTCTCCCGAATGGTGTGGCCAGAACTTGAATCCCATAACCTGAGTGCGATGTACTACCACGTAATGGATGACTTGGTTACAGCTAAGCGTCATCTTCGCGGCGCTCATAATGCCAAGGCTGATATTTATTTCACTGGTGTATTACTGCTGGCAATTTTAGAAAAGCTGGCAATCAAAGATATGAACTCTCTCTGGCTTATATCTGAGCAAGCGCGCATCCCTAACATCATAACTTTTGGCAAGCATCGTGGCACAGCAATCAAAGAATTGCCTTCTGATTATGTGGCATGGCTGCTTAAACAGCCTGAGGTGGATCCTTACCTTCGCAAAGCTTTGGAGAACATTTAATGCATCTCTATATCTGGAAATACACCGCAAAAGTCCAAGGTGGTCGCGGTGTAATTAAAGGCCGTGTCGAAGCTCCCAGCCACAGTGCAGCAGAACGCCGCGTTAAAGAATGTAATTTGATGGTTGATAGCGTCAAAACAATTTCAATTGACCGTAGTAAAAATGCCCGTCTAAACAATTTTGATAAATGGCCTGAGCAGTCTGCAGCCTAAGGAAATTAAAAATGAACTTACTTACTCCTGAACAAGCATTCACCTTAATGATGGCTGGCAAAAACATTGAATGCCGCAATCCCTCACTTGTGCCAGCTATTAATGAATTCGCACCCGTTACTGAATTTAGTGGCAATGTGTACGCTCTGCCTGGTTTTGAATTTCGCTTAGCTGCAAACATGACGCGCATTGAAGGCCACTTATATACTGAAGCCGAAACAACCGAATTAGCGGAAGGTACAGAATTCTTTTTTCCTTCCCTTTCACGTGCTGATTTTTATGCCAATTCAATTTGGCGTGGCGATGATTCTCAGAAGTCGCTATTACAGCGCAAAATGGTGCATTTAAATGAGCAGTCCGCTATCAATCATGCTAAAGCGCTTATTTTAGCCAGTGGCGGATCATTCCCACAACGCGTCAGCATTTCCACAAACAATGTGCTTGGCACAGTTCAGAAATTGTTTGAAGACGATGCAGCAAAAACAGCCGCCGGCGCAATCGGTGAAACAGCAGAATCAGAGACTGTGAATGGACTACCTCAAAGCGAAACTTGAACCCAAGGGCGCATCTGAAGTCCATGAATACATGATGCTTCCATTTGCAGCCTTTGTCATGAATGACGGCTATATCCCTGTTGAGCATTGCAAAAAGAAAAAAGCAATCTTCATTAAAGAAGGTGAACCTTCAATCGTATTTGGAAGCAATGGCTCAATGAATGATCACGCTCAAGCACGGTACAGAGTGTTTTTAAAAGTGTACTTAAAGCACGGCGCCCCATTCATGCGCAAATTAAGATCTCAAATTAAAGTGAAAAAATCAGCAGATGCTGCTTAGGAATAAACAGATGGAACAACAGGAAAAACAAGTAGCCGATTTGCTGAATATCAATCCAGCAACAATCTTAGAAGTCATGAAAAACAATGACAACCGAGGCAAGGTTTACCAAATGCTGCTGGATGCATTTAACAAAGCTGTTTTGGAAGAAGTGATGGTTTGTGAACGCGGCAATCAAACTCAAGCTGCAGAAGTGCTAGGCCTGAATCGTGGCACATTGCGCAAAAAGCTCAATGAATTGGGCTTGATGTAATCAATTAAATCTGCCTAGGCAAACACCTAGGCTCCCTATTTAAATTTCAGGACTATAACGATGAACACTAAAACACATAATGATGTACGCACTTCTGACGAAGACATTAAAAAGCACAAAAACATTCAAAAGGTGCTCTTTGCTTTAGAAAATGACCCATTCGGGCTATCCGTGGCTCAAATTGCCAACAACACTCGATTAAGTGTGAAGACTGTTCAAAATGTTCTGGCAACTCAGCTTCACCTGGTTGAAGAAAATATAGGTGTGTACAGCATGAAAGCTAAACCTGCCGAAGCTCCACCCCAGCCTGAAATGACTGATTCACCAGAAACAGTTGCCGTCACTGCAGATGAAAATACATCTACAGAAATTGAACATTCCCCTTCATCTGAAGAGGTATTGATTCAGCATATGGATTCCATAGAGTCAGCTGCGCAATTAGCTGATCCATTGGCTAGCTACAAGGCCATGGTTGAAACAGTGGTTGTGCAGAAAAAATCAGTGAGTCTAAACATGCGTCAACTCACCGAACTGCTGCAGGATGTGTTTGGGTTAAAGAAAGTTTGTTTTCTAGCAGAAGATTTAGCTGTTGGCCGCGTCTCAGTTCAGTTATCTGATGAGGTGGAAGTCTGATGGATATTCAGAAAGAAAAAGAAGCTTTTGAAAATTGGTGGGAATCATTCCATAACGGCCGCCAAATATCTTGCGATTATGTTGAAGAGGATAACTCATACTCTGTTGGGTATGCGAATGCTCAATGGGTTGCATGGCAAGCTAAAGCCCAATCGGTGCCGGAAGGATTTGTTTTGGTGTCAAAAGATCGCTTAGCAAAAGCAGTTGACGGGATTGAAGCATTGTTTGAAGAATATTCACTGTTGGCACTGGGTGAATTGCTTCCAATTCAACAAGATCTAAATGCAATGATTGAAGCACAGGAGCAAGGCCATGATTAAAGCAACTGTAGATTTTGATGATGATTACATTTTTATTAATGGCAAACACGTTTGGTTTCATTGTGACAGTATGCATTTCGCAGTTGGAAAGAAATGCGAAGATGATGATGACCAAGATGGTGGGGAGATAGAAGAACTATTTCCATCACTTGAATTTGCGATTATCTACTGTTTGGAGCCAGCAAATGACTGAACTCTCCCCAGCAGAAATCGAACTTTTAGAAGAGTTCCGCGAAGAACTGGCGCCGCGCCATGTATCAGAAATGTTTTACACGACAACATTGCCGGCTGAATTAGTCACATTGTTATACAAGCTTATAGATGAAAAATTGGCTGCGGCAGATGGGTTGCCAGCGGCAGTTAGAAAAAGTTTGAAGGAGGTGTCTTAAATGGGATCAGCTGTTAGAAACAATGAAAAAGATGATCAGATTGATACATCTTTAATGTTAATCCTTCGCTACAAACGTCCAGTTGTAGCTTTAAAAGACATTGTTAAAGATTACATGCCTCATATGGATTTGCCGGCAGCCAAGCAACGTGCGGCAAAATGTAAATTACCCTTCCCTGCATTCAAAACTGATGGGAATAAGTCTGAGTATTTTGTGAAATTATCCGATGTTGCTATTTGGTTGGATTCATTGCAGGAAGAATCAAAAAAGAACTGGAGTGAGGTGAATTAATTTCACCTCATTTTTTACGCCAAATTTACGCCTTACGCCAAACAATTTTTAACAAGTTATTGTTTTTAATATTATTTACTTAATTATCTATCCCACCCGCCATCGGCGCAACCCACAGTTTTTTCCCAATAGGTTTATCAAACAATTCTTTGATTACAATATGCTGAGTCATGCAAAAGTGTCCACGCGCGAGGATGATGCTGTACGTTGTGCAGAATGCCTTGCTGAAAAACCAAATAGAAAAAGGCATTTTCTAAATAGCCGACAAAGGAAACCGCAATGCTGATACACAGGCAAAGAAAACGTGACAGCCATTGAAAGAGAAATTTCAATGGGAAGCAAGTCTAAAACTTTCTGCGCAAAAACTCTAGCCAATGATGAGCAAATATAATAAGCCCTGAGCGTGAAAGCTTTAGATGCAGCAGTCAGGCCATTCGGTTCAGCTATTTAAAATTTAAGTTTCAATGCGCACAATTTTTCCCTGTTCATCATGATGAACAATACTGATTTTCTGCTGGCGCCCTTGCTCCACTTCCTGTACAGGCACATTAAAATGATGCACATAATCGGTCATGGTTTTTTGCTGTGTTTTTTGCACAGTTTTAGCAGGCATATAGTTGGACCACAGCAGTAAAGCTGCTGCGCAGGCCAGCAATGCGGTTATGCCGTGTTCTAGACCCAAACCAAAAGCGCCAAATAAATGCTGCAATACATGATGCTTTTGCAAGCTCATGAAACCTGCAATCAGTAGAACTGGGCGCCACAGCAGCAGCCATACCGCCCACATCACTGCCGTACTGGTACTGGATGCATAGCGTTTATGCCATGGCAGATGACGGCGCAAATCAATAATTAAACCGTTATTTTTCATTTGTTTTATTCTCTAATGAATTGTTGATGCGTATGCCGCGGTCTGGACTGACCCAGCGCGCACGCTGTCCTGTACCTAATTTTAAAACTTTTGGAAAAGCCACAATGCTTGCGGTAATGGTAATCAGCCAAAATACAAAGGGATACCAAATCATCCAAAAATAATTCTTTGCTAAGGCGGGCTCATAACGGCTGTCCATCCATTTGCTGATCGCAAATTGGAGCAGGCAGGTTGCCCCCAGCAGCATCCCCGTTCCATACGGCAAAAATGGTGAACCGATATCTCCAACACCTGTGATAGGCACAATAAAATGCACGAGCCAGACCACAGCCAAGAGGAGCATCAAATAGGACCAGACCAGAGTCAAAATGAGTTCCATCATCAGCGGCCATAAGAAGTTCAGCTGCGGCTTCATCAAGACATCAATATTTTTCAGCAGCACTTGCGCCCCGCCCATGGCCCAGCGCAGACGCTGTTTCCACAAGCCATTCAATGTTTCAGGCATCAGTATCCAAACCAGCGCATTGGGTTCAAAATGGATATTCCAGCCTGCCCGCTGCAGCTTCCAAGTGATGTCTATATCTTCAGTCAGCATATCTGGCGACCAATATCCAACAGCGTGCACAGCGCTTTTACGAAAAGCGGTAATGACACCCGACACTGTAAACAGCCTACCGAAGCTTTGCTGCGCACGTTTAATCATGCCGACAATGGAAGAAAACTCTCCGACCTGAATCCGCCCGATTAATGTGGAACGGGTGCGGATACGAGGATTTCCGGTTACAGCAGCCACGGTTTCATCTTCAAGAAAATGGCGCATCATCCATGACGCCGCATGCGGGTCGAGCAGCGCATCACCATCAATACCAATTAAATATTCGGCATCCGTCAATAAACTGCCCGCCTGCAAGGCCATCGCTTTGCCTTGGTTTTGCGCCAAATGCACCACGCGGAGCTTTTCATACTGCAGGGCGAGGCGGTTTAAAACTTCTGCTGTATTGTCAGAACTGCCATCATTGATCGCAATCACTTCAAAATTCGGGTATTGCAGCGCTAGCGCATGGCTGAGTGTTTCTTCCGCATTATCACCTTCATTAAAGCAAGGTACCAAAACTGCAACTTTTGGGTACTCTGTTAAAGCTGCAGGCTGCTGATAAGGCGGATCTTTTCGCTCTTTCCAATAGAAAATCAATGCCCCAACCATCCAAAGATATGACATAAACAATGGATAATAAAAAACAAAGTGCAAAGCTGAATGCCAAAAATGCTGAAATGCTGACATAATCAATTCCTCTAAGGAATAAGTTTGCTTGATTTCAAATCAAAGGCTTTGCGCATTACGCTGCTGTCTGGATGATCTTTAATTGGATCATCCGGATAATAGGCAACATGCATTGCACCCTGTTCATACAAGGACTGAATGGTTTTAGCCATCTCATCAGATGGGATCTTTTGATTGCTGCGCCAATCTACCGCCTGCAGCTCAAATACGGTCTTCTTAATGCCATTCGGATATTTTTTGACCCGATTCACAATATCCTGATAAAACTGCGCGTTATTCGGCGCCTGCTCCATATATGGCATCGCCATAATGGCCGTGAAATCATAGCGTCTTAAAGATTCTTCTAAAGACTGCGAATACCAGTTTTCCGCATAAGGCTTTAGCGCGACCTGCGCATACAGGTTGCGCGCGGTCAGCAGAAATGGCTGATATTGGCGGACATCCGCAGCTAAAGACAAAGCAAAATCATCAATCGATTTTGTTTTAAACGCAGTCCATTTCTGCAAATCGGCATCATTGCTGCGGATTGCAGCTAGATCGCTTGGCAGCCCAATAGACGCATAGGCTTGCATGGCTTGAGGACTGGCATCCTCATAATCGGACAAAGTCGTATCGTCATGGAACAGAATTCCATTAAAAGGCACAGACTTTGCCAAATCTGTATAAATGCCGGCAATGGTTTTACGCGCATCTGAAGAAAAAGGGCTGAGGCGCTTATAGCCCATATTTAAATGTGCGCTGTCACCGCTTTGCTGCGTGACAACAACATCATTCGCCACTGGATTGTTTTTTGGCAGCTCCCACGCCAGCAAAGGCATCCATGCATATACACGGCTGACATGAGTGCGGGTCTGAATCTGCCAAGCCACTCGGTTGAATAAGTCGGCACGCATTGGCAAATAGCGGTTCGGGAAATACACCATATCCGCAGAGCCGTTCGCATCAGGATCTGAAAATGCCTGCAAATATACTGTATTCACTTTCATGGTTTCTATGCGGTCCAGCAGATTGCTAAGATTCCGCTCCTGCTGCGCAGGATTCGGATCATAGATATAGTCCAAATCAATATGCATGATTTTCTGCGGACGGTTGTTATCGCCCAAATTCTTTTGCCGGTTTTCAATTTCCTGCGCCAAATCATTGGTGGACATATTGCCGTCTACCAAGATCCGGTTTAATTGGTTCAGCGCGCTTTTCACAGAGTCAGCGCCATCATCCAAACTGATAGCTATCGGCATGCCCAAATGCTTGGCAATTGACACTGTTTGCAAATTATAGCGTCCGTAAGGCCAAACCATCACCCGCGGGGATTGAATGCCATGCGCTTTCAAAAGCTGATTGTTGTGCCTTAAGTCTTCAGTAATGCGCTGCTGATAATGCAGGTCATCTTCATAAGAGGCTGTTTTCGGGTCATATAGGCGTGTTACCGCAGCCGGCTCTGAATTGCCTTGCGGGTTGCCTAAAATACCGCGATGCAGATTGTAGCTGTGGCTGGCAATTTCAACCAAACCGCTGTTTTGCATTTCTTTCAGCTGTTCCCACGACAGCATTGCATTGCGCGGAATGATCTCATCTGAGAAATTGATTTTCTGATTTTCCGCCGGTTCCAGCCAAGAGCCGACCACAGCCAGCACTGTAGGTATTTTATTAGCCTTAATGATTGGGTAGGCATTTTGATAAAAAGACTCATAGCCGTCATCTACAGTCAATAATACCGGTTTAACGGGCAAGCGTGCTTTGCCTGCATGCGCCTGCAGCAATTGATCGACACTGATAAAATGATAGCCATTCTTTTTCAGCCATTCGATATGCTTTTCAAATTGAGCCGAACTTACAGCATACTCAGGAATAAGCGCATTTTGCTTATTGGTAATTTCATGATAGCCAATCACGGTCAAAGTTTGGTCGCTGGATGACGCTTTAGCCCATGTCAGCGGAGCGCAAAATACAGAGGCCGAAAGTGATGCTGCAAGAATATTAAGAAGAAAACGAATTTTCATGGAGATTTGCTCAAAATTAAAAGCAGAAACTGAATCTTGAACTTATATCATCCAGATATTTTCGTTTTCCTTAACAAAAATTCAAGTTCAGTTTCCGTTTATACTTTTTACCAACTCAAGATGAAATGAATCTTAAAATTACCATGCAGAAGAGCAATTTAGACTGAAAGTCCTGTTTAACAAACCGCCTATGCCCACCGCAGGCATAAAACACTCAAACATTCATGCAGTATTATTTTTATTAGTTGGCTCCTCATCGCGCTGCGCCATTTTCACAGGTGTGAATTTCAGCTCCCCGCACTTCAAGCTTCTGACAAGCCTTAGAACCTGAAAATCATAGCCGATATGATAAGCTGCAATAACTGCCAAATCACCAGTAGACGCCGAGCAAAACAGTGCCAATAAAATAGTTGCTCAACAGCATAGACAAAGGCCAAAAACTTGCTGTATTTTCAAGAAGGATACAAGATTAATTCATCCTTTTACCAGCAGCCATAGTATACTGCATCTGCCCTGCGGCTCATCTTTTCGGAACATGCTTTCTACGATATGAAAAAAACTTTTGCATACTCTGCCCGTGTTAGAACAATATCTGTTTTAGCTCTCTCAATCAGTTTAGCGGCTTGCGGCAATGGGTCTTGGTGGTCTAAAAATGATGAACCCACCTTAAATGCAGAACAAATCCGCAAGGCTATTCCACCGCGGGTGCAAAACCGCTCATCCTGGGCGCAGGATATTTACGACATTACCGATCAGCTGGGCATTCCTCAGACCAAGCAAAACATCTGCTCCATTGTGGCTGTGATTGATCAGGAATCCAACTTTGTTGCTGACCCGCAGGTGCCGGGCCTTGGTGAAAAAGCGGTTAAAGAAGTGCAAACCCGTTTAGACGAGAAGTTTAAAGAAAAATTAGGCGACGGTATTGGCGGTACAATGGCGGGCTATTTTGAAGAAGTTCTGAAGACTCAGCCCAGCCCAGACAATAATTATTTAAGCCAAATGCGCAAAGTCACAACAGAACGTCAGCTGGACGAGCTGTACCGCGAAATTTTTGACTATATGTCTAAGCATTACCATGTCAGCGCATTAACTGGCGCAGCCAAACTGGTCGGTCAGGACATCGGTGAAAAAATGAACCCGATTACTACTCTGGGTTCTATGCAGGTTCATATTGGCTATGCCAAAGAGCATAAACGCCAAGGCGGCAGTATTGCTGAACTGCGTTCAGATATGTATACCCAGTACGGCGGCATGTATTACGGCATCCACCGCCTCATGATGTACCCGGCTGATTATGATAAGCCTATTTACCGCTTTGCTGACTACAACTCAGGGCGCTATTCGAGCCGCAACGCAGCCTTTCAAAGCATGCTGAATGATTTGACAGAAGCCGAATTAAGTCTGGATGGCGACTTATTGCTGTATGATAAAGACGGTTCTCCGCGTTCAGCAAAAAGTGAATCTGAACGAGAATTGCTTAAAGTCTTTTCGGCGAATAACGTTATTTTGACGCCGCGCCAAATCAGAGCTGATTTAAAGAAAGAAAAAGACCAAGATTTTGAAGATACAGCCACCTACCGTGCTGTCACCAAATTGTACAAAGAGAAAACCGGCAAAGAACCTTTTTATGCCATGATGCCTGAGGTTGTCATTTCGGGACCAAAACTGAGCAGAGATTACAACACCAATTGGTTCGCGAGCAGAGTAAACGGACGCTATCAAACATGCATGAACAGAATAAAACATCTAAAAATTTAGCACTTTTTGATTTTGATGGAACCCTGTGCAGCAAAGACAGTTTTACAGGGTTTATTTTTTATTCGCTTCGGAAGCGGCATATTGTCCGTCAAGGGATTAAAATCCTGCCGTGGATTCAAGGCTACTATTTAAACCTTTACCCCGCGCATGCCATGCGCCCAAAACTGTACCGCGCTATGTTCAGCAATTCAGATGCGCTTGATGTACAGCGCATCGCGGAAGAATATGCTGCAAAACTGCTGGACTCACTGAACCCTGCCCTGCTCAAGCAGCTGCGCGAACATCAAAATTTAGGCCATGATGTTGCGCTGGTTTCCGCGTCAGTCGATCTGTATTTAAAACCCATCTGCCAATTATTAGGCATAGACCTGATCTGCTCTGAAGTCGAAATTAAAAACCAAAAAATCACAGGGCACTACCAGACTGCAGACTGCAGCGGTGAACAGAAAAAACTGCGCATTTTAGAAAAATTTAATCTGCAGGATTACGCCAATATCTATGCCTATGGCAACAGTTTTGAAGATCAGGAAATGCTGGAACTAGCAAACCACCGCTTTATGGTCGGAAACGATACAGATCTGCCAAAATTGACTTATCCTCCCTCAAGCAGCTATGCCCATACACCTTAAATCATTCCTAAACTGATTCAATCTTAAAACAACGTAATTTTGCACAATAAAAAAGCCATGCATTGCATGGCTTTTTTATTGTGCAATTCATATTGCATACGGCTTACTTTTTAAATGGAAACGCATATTTCACAATACGCTTAAGGACGCTGCCATACTGTTTAACCAGACTGGCATTGTTATAGTTCAAGCCATATTTTTCACAAACCGCCTGCACTTTTGGCGCCATTTTGCGGTAGCGGCGTGCCGGAACATCTGGGTATAAGTGATGCTCAATTTGATGGCTTAAATGGCCGGTCAAAATATGGAATGCCTCTGAACCTGTTAAGTTTGAAGAACCGCGGATTTGACGCATGTACCAATGACCGCGGCTTTCATTTTGCAGTACAGATTTAGGGAACACTTCTACATCTTTGGTAAAGTGCCCGCAGAAAATAATGCTGAAAGTCCAAATATTTCGGATTCCGTTTGCAACTAAGTTTCCAGTAAAGACCGGTAAAGCAGCAGGCCCTGCAATTAATGGAAAAAAGACATAGTCCTTAAACAATTGCTTGGTAATTTTTTTCTGCATCGGCTTCCATTCTTCTTTGGCCTGCGCTTTAGTCTTGCGCCCATACAGCAGTTTACCGATTTCTAGGTTCTGAATGGCAACCCCCCATTGGAATAGCAAACAAAATGGAATGCTGTACAGCGGCTGGAGAATATAACCCGGTTTCCAGCGCTGCTCAGGGAACAAACGCACCATACCATAACCGATGTCATCATCCATGCCTTTAATATTGGTATATGTATGATGTTTATAGTTGTGGGTTTGACGCCAGTTGTCTGAAGTGCCGACAATATCCCACTCGTAGCTCGGCCCCTGGAACTTAGGATCATTCATCCAGTCATATTGGCCATGCATGACATTATGGCCCAATTCCATATTTTCCATGATCTTGGCAAAGCCAAGAAGGCCTGTGCCCAGCACCCACGCCGGCGGAAACCATCCTGCAAATAACAGCGCGCGGCCTGCCAATGACGAATAGCGGATCGTTGAATAAACGCGACGGATATATTTGGCGTCTTTCTCACCAATATCATCCAGCACTTCTTGTTTAATCGCATCCAGCTCAAGCGCAAGATTATCTAAGTCAGTCTGGCTCAGCTCACGATTTTTCGGGTTTTTAAAATATTCAAATTTTACAGGCATATTCATGTTAATTGTCCTACCTTATAAATCAATCACGAGATCAGACTGGGCCGAGTTCACGCAAATTTTCAATGCATTACCAGGCTCTGAGTTTTGTGCGCCGTTCAATAAATTTTTAGTTGCGCCTTCAGCCTTATTGCACACGCATTTATTGCAGATGCCCATCCGGCAGCCATGCGTCGGCTTAATATTCTGCTGTTCCAAGCCCACTAATATAGACTGGCCCTTCGGAATGCTGACCACTTTATTGGATTGCATTAATGTGACATTCACAAAACCAATATCGTCAGTTTGCGCCAGGCTCATACTGAATGCTTCACTTTTAAACACTTGCGCAGTTTGAGCAAATAACGCTTCTGCTTTGCCAGAAAAGCCTGAAGGACCGCAAGCAAAGACTGTACTTTCTGCTAAATTTGCAATTTCAGCCGCGTGTGCTTCATTCAAGCGCGCATCATGCTCCGCTTCTTGTGTATAGAAAATCTGAACACTGAAATTTGGGTTTATTTCCGACCATTCTTCAAGAATCGCTTTAAACGCCGCATCTTCATGACGCTTTACCCAATACATCAATTGGATCGGCTGTGCGTTGAGCTGATTGTTTTGGCTTAAGGATTTCAGCAAACTGTACATCGGCGTAATGCCGCTACCTGCCGCCAGCAAAACCAAAGGTTTATCCATTGGAACTGTCATGTCGCCGAATGGGATGCCAAATTCAAGAATATCGCCTGCTTTTGCCTGCTCTGTCAGCCATGTGCTGACTTTGCCTGCTTCTACTTTTTTCACACTCAGCAGCACATGCTGATGATCCAATTGGGTCAAACTGTAAGTCCGTTCATAACGTACGCCGTTGACCGTTACAAAGATTGGATGATGCTGACCTGCTTCACCGAATTTAAAATGGCGGTTGACCTGCAAAGTTAAACTGACCATGTCATCTGCGGCAAATTCCTTATGCACGACTTTCGCCAAAGCTTGATTGCTCGACCAAAGCGGATTGAATTTCTGCAGCCAAAAATTGACAGCATTAAAGTCGATAACGCTTTCTGTAAAGAAACTCAAAGGCTGGTTCGTTTTCTGAAGTGCATGCATTGTCATAGACATCTCATTGCGGTTTTATAATTATTATACACATGTATATATATTTGTATATATATTCGTTCATTTTATCTAAACCCTACAAAAACTGTAAGCTTTTGCGATAATATGGTATGGTTTCTAATCCCTTGAAAAATATGACTCCGTCTGCATTGAAAGCGAAAATAGGTACTATGCTCCAAGAACAAGCAATCCCTGAAACAAATGCTGTCCGCACAGTTGGGCGTAAAGCGACCATTACAAAAGAAGAACTGTTTCAAGCAGCATTGCATTTAATTGGTCCGCAAAAAAGCATCGCCTCATTGAGCCTGCGTGAAGTCGCACGGGAAGCCGGCATTGCGCCAAATAGCTTTTACCGCCATTTCAAAGATATTGATGAGCTGGCTATTGAACTGATTGACCGTTCAGGCTTGGTGCTGCGTCAAATTCTGCATGAAGCGCGGCTGAAAGCATCTAAACAAAACAGCATTATCCGCAGTTCTGTTGAAGTCTTTATAGAACAGCTCAATATTGATAAAGGCAATTTAAGCCTATTGCTGCGCGAAGGCTATACTGGTTCAGCCTCGTATAAACAGGCTGTAGAACGCCAGCTGAATTTTTTCCAGCAGGAACTGAAAGAAGATCTGATTGTTCTGGAAAGGCTCAACCAAAGCAAATTGGCGCATCCGGACATTGTCGCCAAGGGCATTACTCAGCTGGTATTTAATATGGGCGCAAAAGTTATCGATTTGCCGGCAGATGAACGCAAAGAAGTGGCTGAACAAACCATGATTATGATTCGGATGATTCTGGAAGGCGCGCGCCATCTGGATGAAGCCAAAATCCGCTAACTGCTTCAGGCAGCAGCTAGCTCAATAAGCCGATCTGCTTCGCCAGATGCACGGCTTTGGTCCGCGAATTGACTTGCAGCTTTTGATAAATTTTCTTGATATGCACATCAACTGTAAAGCGGGATATATGTATTTTTTCGCTTATTTCACGGCTGCTGAAGCCGCTGGCGATAAAATTCAGAATCTCCAGTTCACGGCTGGACAGGTTTGCCTGAAGGTTTGCAGCTGCGCCTGCCACAGCCTGCACTTGCGCCGCATGCAGCTGCTTTAAAATTTCTTTTGCAATGCCTGGATCAATAACTGCCTCCCCCTTAAGCATGGTGCGGATTGCAAACATCAGCTCAATATCATCCCGTTCCTTTGAAGCATAGCCTTTAGCGCCGGCAGCCAGAGCTTTATAGATCATCTCCGTAGTGTTCCATGCCGATAAGACCAATACGGGAGCATTCTGCGCATGCTTCTGGCACAGGGACTGAATAAACTCTATGCCGCAGCCATCAGGCAGATCCAAATCGACCAGAAAAAACCGATACAGTTCTGCCGGTAAATCTGCTTTGCCCCGTCTACGGTCTGCGAGAAAAATAAGTCGCCATCCAGATAGCCAAAAGTTTTCAGAATATTATGGATGCGCGCCTGAGCGCAGGGATCATCTTCCAGAATCAATATGGGCTTAAGTAAAGGGAAATTCAGATTCAGCATTTGACTGTCCGATATATTTTTTATATTTTTTGCTATATTTTGTATAATTTCCATCCCTAGAATTGGGGATTTATTAATTAGGCATTCACTATTTTTTTGATAATTTTTAGTAGCTTAGCAAGCCAAAAGGCGGAAATTCAACTGAACGGCTTAAACGGATTCTCGCGCGTCGCCGAATTGAACCATGACTGGGCCAGAAAGGCATTTTTTAAATAGAAACTTTATTAAAAAAATATCGGGCTGCTGTACAGTTCTGAATTTTTATGCAGCTCAGCGGATCAGAAATACTAAAAGCAGCACAGCCTTTAGTATTTCTTCAAACAGCTTACTTGATTGGCAGCGTATCGTAGAAGCCTTCCAATACTGCAGCGCCTTCCAGCGGTTTAAAAACTAAAGCCCATTTGGTTGTACTGACAGCATTCGGGTAAATTGGCTTAACTTCCACCTCAAAACAATAATGCGTTCCAGCAACAACCTGCTCATAATAAGCCGTTAAAGTATATTCACAGCCCAGAAGCTTTGAAAAAATTTCATCAAATGTTTTCCATACTGGGCTGCCCAACAGTGGAGTTTTTTTCGCACTCCAAGCGCCAACTGCATGATTCATAATATTTTCCTTGTTATCATAATGCTTTATAAGCGTTAAATACTGCCTGATGGAATACTTAACGCTTATTTTTATAGTCATTTTAATTTTTCATGGACATACCTAAAAATAAGTATTTTGCATGCGGGCTGGAAATTCATGATATATACCTAAATTTAGGTATCGCTAAAACAGCATTGCAGCAGCATAGTTTCACTTACTATGAAATAAATTAAAGCTGACTGCCCATGCTCAAAATTAATAATTTAGCTTTTTTAAGCGCAATACTCAGCTGCGCGTTTACGCTGAACAGCTACGCCGGCAACTGCACCGTTACGGCGCCAGTCACAAATGTTAATTTAAATTACGCTCAAGCCGGACGCGTATCTGCAGAATTTAAAAACTGTAAAAATCGAGTGCGCCCTTCTTTTCACTGGTCTAATCCCGCAGGCAATAGTTCAGTTTTCCGTCTAGATGGAAAACCCGATATTTATATTCCGGTCAGCCTCTTTTCCAGAATCGGAGGAGATTGGGATGGAAACCATCCTGCCTTAGGCGCATCAATGACCGCTGCAAATGCTGATGCAGATTTCAACAGCCACTTCAGCAGCTCAAGCCAAACCAAAAACCTGACCACCTATGCGCAACTTTCCTCTTCTCACTATAAAGATTTAGCGCAATATCCAGTCGGCACTTACAGGGCAAGCCTCACTTTCTCCGCAGCTGAATGGTAGCGCCATGTCATTCAATATTAAGTTTCGGATTATTAGGTTATATCTATCAGGCTGCTGATCAAACCATACGCCGAATGAATTCAAAATACCTAAATTTAGTTATTCCCTATAAATCATTCAAATCTAAACTCAATTCTATATTTAACATTTTATAAATATATTTTTATTCATCGACAACAAAACTCGTTTTTCAAGTATTGGGAAATTTAAAATATGCATTCACTTTTCAAAATAAGCAGCGCCTTGCTGCTTGGCTCAAGCGCTTTTGCAGCGCATGCCGCAACACAAAGTGTCACTGTGCAGTATACATTGACTGTTCCAACCGCATGTACGCTCTCCAAAGCCGGCACGACGGTTGCAAAGTCGCTGCCAGTTGATGGTACGTCTGTAAATGAAACATTCAGTGTCATGTGCAATACGGATTATACAATTTCGGCCCAAACCAAGAACCCTAACGGTTCTGTAAATCAATCATGGCTGCGCTATGCCGGCCCTAAAGGAACCTCGCTTATTGCATATCCAATTACCTTAACCAGCCCTTTACGCAATGTACCTGTGAATAATGCGGCAGGCACTAAAGTTACAGCGGGGCTGTCCGCAACGCCTGAAATTTATACATTAACCGCAAGCGCTCCAGCTTTTCCGCTGTCCTCATTACTTGCAACAGACTACACCGACGAAGTTACGATTGAAATATCCTATTAATTGATTTCATTAAGAAACATAAATTCATTTTATGTTTCTTAACTTATATATTCTTAAGCCATGCGGCCTCAAAATATTTTAGCTGGCCATGCGCCATTGAACGGAACTGATTTTAAATAAATCATCTGAAGTCATGAATAAATTAGATCTGCGCTGCGGAATATTTAATTTATTTTGTTAATAAAATCATATACCCCCATCAAGCCGGTTCATTCGCCCGCAGGGCTTTTTATGCGCCAGAAAAAGCCCTGCGGCTATTTTGAATTGGTTTAATTTTTAGATTTATTAAGGAAAAAAAGAATAAATGCCATCTATCTTGAACAAATTATCGTGCCTGCTTATTGCTTCAATCGGGGCAGTCAGCATCCCTGCACATGCTGATTTGTCTATTTTTCCAATCAAGCTTTTCATCACTGGCGATAAGGGGCAGCGCACAACCACCATAAATGTGATTTCTTCAAATGAAGAGCCGCCGCAAAGCTATGAAGTTCATGTATTCCGCTGGACGCAGGATGATCAGGGCCATGAACTCTTAACTCCAGATACAGAATTGATGATCAATCCGCTTACTTTTATGCTTGAACCGAACAGCAAGCGCATTATCCGCATGGGATTCAAGCAGCCTATTGCGTCCATGCAGCTGCAGGAAGAAGCCGCATGGCGGATCAAAATTATTCCCCTTCCTGATGCCGAGAAAGCTAAAGGCTTAAAATATGCTTACAGTTTTAATGTTCCGTTATTTGCCGGTACAAACTTTAGGCCTGAGATGTCTTTTAAGCTAGCGAAAAACAATAAAAATCAGCCTGTACTGCTGGCAAAAAATTCAGGTACCGCCCATTTTCAAATCACAGGTTTTAAACTGCAAAATGCTGCTGGAAAAGATATTTTTAATTCCCAAGAACTTAAATATGTTTTGCCGCATAAACAAGTTGCATTCGATTTAAATACACTGGCTGCTAAGCCTTATACAAACCTTAAACTTATTGTTCAAACAGCAGACTCTAAAACCCTGCAATTTGATGTGGCGGAGTAATGGCAATGCGGCTAAGACAATTATGCAAGATCCGCAAATCCCCGCCTGTGCTGATCCTGCTGCTGTGCTGCATTCAGTTAGAACATACGCAAGCGCAGGATGTTTCGCCGGCATCCGCAGCAAAGCCCCCTGTAAGCAACCCAAATTCAGAAAATGCAATTTTGGGGCTTTGGATTAATGGTGTAGACCTGAAGCAGGATGCATTTATTTTAAGGGAGAATGGCCAGACCTATATCGAATGCAGCCTTTTAAAAGGCGGATTTGTCGATATATCCAAATTTACCCATTTAAATAAAGACAGTCTGCAATATTGTTTAATTGACCGCCCGGATATCAGCAGTCAAATGGATGAACAGCATCAATTATTCAAGCTCAGCATTCCTGCACAATATATGCTGGCGCAAAAGCTGTCATCTCAGCAGCCATACCTGCCGGATCTACCCAATTTAGGCGGTTTTGTAAACTACAATCTCTATTTTCAAGATGGGGATTTTAATAAGCAGGCAAATACCTCTACAGATTTAAATCTCTTCTGGAAAAATATACTCTTCAACAGCAGCCATGTTTTCCGGAAAAACTATAATCATGAGCAGGCTAATGTCCAGAACAGCAGCCGTTTAAATACCTCATTGAGTTTTGAGTTTCCAAAACAGATGAGCAGTTTAAAACTGGGCGATAATATCAGCACCTATACTGGCTTAAACCAGTCCTTCTATTTTGGCGGATTCAGCTTTGGCACCAACTTTACCAGCCGCCCGAATTATATCTATTGGAACACGCCCTCGATTGAAGGCAGCGCGCTGACTCAATCCAGCGTTGATTTAATTATTAATGGCACGCAAACCTATAATGCCAAAGTCAATCCAGGCCAGTTCAATATAGACAGCAATCTTGGCTTTAATGGCCTCGGCAATGCTGAAATTGTCGTAAAGAATATTTTAGGCAATACAACGGTTAAAAGCATACCGATCTTTGTCAATCAGCGCCTGCTGCGCCCTGGATTGACGGATTATAATATTTCCGCCGGCAAGCTCCGCTATAACTATGCCTATGATGACAATGATTACCGCGACTGGTTCGGAAGCGCCTATATCCGCAGAGGCATCAGTTCATCCACGACACTGGGCGCTGTTGCCGACTACAGCAAAAAACTGGAAAGCGCCGGACTGTTATGGAGTCAGTATCTGTATAAGCTTGGCTTGCTGGAAGTGAATTCTTCCTATAGCCATGCAGATGACCTCGGTTTAGAAGGCTATACCGTCAATACTGAATTTAAGCGTGATACGCAATCTTACAGTATTGGCTTGCGCGCTCAGTATTACAGCCCAGAATTCCGCATGCTGGGTTTAGATGACTATACAGCCAGTTACCTGCCTAAGCAGGAAAGCCAAATCTACTTATCCAGAAATCAAATTCCATTCATTAACAACCTATCGTTAAGCTATGTTGAAAGAAAATACCGCGAAGGCACTGACCGGCAGGATCAGCGGATTTTCAACTTAAGAACCAGCCAATCCCTCGCAAAAGGGCTTTTTGGCAGCTTCGGCGTGTCCTATGATGCTGAAAGCGGCGACCGCGCCAGTGTCAATTTGATGCTGAGCTATAACTTTGATGACCGCAAGCATTCTGTCACCTTCTCACAGCATGATGATGACGAGACCAGCCTGCAGTTCAACAAGTATTCTTATGAAAACACTGGTTTCGACTACACGGTTGGCGCAAGCCGCTCACATGATGTATATTCCGGCAATCTCAGTACACGCTTTAAAACCAACGCCGGCGACTTGAATTTGCAGTATTTGCAAACAGATGATCAAAAATATTACTCCGCAAGCTATATGCGGTCACTCGTTTGGCTGGGCAATAGCTTTGACCTAAGCAAATACATCAACAACAGTTTTTCGCTCGTCCGCTTAGAAAATACGCCAAATATTGATGTGTACAGCAATGGCTCCTATATAGGAAAAACCGATAAAAATGGGGAAATTTTCAGCTACAACTTAGCAGGCTATACCAAAAACAGCATTGCCTTTGATGAAAGCCAAGTTGGCATTGATGCCAATATTGCCGAAACATTCCATACCTTTATGCCAATGAATCAGCGCGGCTACATCGTTGATTTTCCAATTAGCAATCATCAAAGCAGAGATGTAACTTTCAGGTTTATTGATGCAAATCAGCAGGCTTTAGCCAGTGGCAGCGTGGTCCGTATTTTAGGCATTCCAAATGCGAAATACCCGATTGCCAGTAGCAGTCTCGTTACATTTTATGACTTGATGCCTAGAGATTACAGTTTGGAAGTTCAAACTGCGGATAAAGTCTGTAAAAGTGAATTTACCTTGAGTCCCGATACAAAAGTCGATGAGCCGGTTACCCTCACTTGCCAATAATGCTCAAAAAGCATTAAAAGGAGATTCTTAAGAATCTCCTTTTTTTACAGCCTGTAAATTTATTATTTTTTGCACACATTGAGCGGTTACTTCTGGCTGTTCCAGCGGGAACATATGCCCGCCATTGACAACACTGAACTCAATACCATAAGTTTTTTTCATGCCTTGCGGCAAACCCTGCTTATAAAAATGGCTTTGATCTGCTGTGATTAGGTGCACAGGCATATTCGGCGCTTTACGCGGGGTCCGCCACCACCAAGCCGGCACAGTACGGAAAATATGCGCTTCTACATGCTTAGGAATGCTCAGCATCACGCCGCCGCGCTGTTCATCAGCCCGAATGCCATGTGCAAAATAATCATCAAAACATTCCTGATCAAAATTTTTAAACAAGCGGTTATGGCGCAGCGCAGCATATGCTTCATCAAAACTTTGCCAGCAATCATTGCGCTTGAGCGTGATCGCTGCAGGCGTGATTTTATCAACTGCTTTCAGCCTTAACTTTTGCATGCCTTCAAAAATGGCTGATTTAGGGCCAATTACAAAAGGCGGGTCCATAATGACCAATTGCGAAAACAGATCAGGACGCTGATACGCCGCCATTAAAGTCACTAAAGAGCCAAAGGAATGCCCTAAACCAATGACCTGCTGATTTGGAAACTGCTGTTCAATATCTTGAATCACTTGGCTAACCAAGTGGCTCCATGTATAGGTCACAGGAAATTGAGCACTCATTCCCAGCACAGGAATGGCTTTTATTTTATATTTTGCATCAAATGCCTGAAAAAATTTAGCATAGCTGCCAGCGGGAATACCGTTGGCATGAGTAAAATGTATAGGCTGAAACATAAAATTTAAAAGACAGGACTTATTGCTGTTAGCCTATCGTGTTATGCATTTTTTAGTAATTGCATTTTTGCATATTCATCTGAACATTCAGTCATTCTTCCATCTCAATACACCAACAGACGAAGAGCACGTCTGTCAATGTCCCGCATTGCCTTTACACTGCGCAGCCTCTGCTACTTCGCAGAAACCACCAAGTTTTGATTTGGCATAAATGTTGCGCCGCAGGTGGTTTGATCTCCAGCAACAACCACTGCCCGCCCTTTAACCACCGTAGTTTGATTGGATGCAATCGCGGTGGTCATCACGTTGCATTTTGGACAAAAATGCTTCATGCCGTTCAAATGCACAGCAATGCCATTAACTGTAAAGGTATTTTCGCATTCAGAGACGACGCCGCCATGTGAAGTTTGTGAGCCTAAAGTCACCAGTGCTTTTGCCATTCTTTTTATCCTTACTTTATCCATTATTTTAATTATGCGTGCATTTTAGCTGAATTGATCTCCGGCCTCTACCCTATGCACAATGTATAGCGCTCATTCTATGGAGATGAGTGCCATATCTTGGCAATGATTAAGTTTTTAGCTGTATTCCAGCTATAATGTTTTTCAAACTATATGTTCCATATTATGAGGCTTTCATGAATTCCGAAGAACGTTCTGAATTATTTATTCAGCAGATTCAAAACGTATTGCTGCATGACTGGGATCCATTAAACATCCGCAAAGATGTATCGATGCAAGACGAATACGATGCGTATATTATTGACGTCTTGGATGTACTTGAAGATGAAAGCGCTACAGCTGCCGAAATAGTCCGCTGCCTGCAGGAAATTGAACATGAATTTTTAGGCATAAAAAAGCAAACTGACCGCGCTGAAAAGGCCGCGGCCAAAATTTGGCAGCATTTTGAAAATTTTATCGCTTAACCAATATCAGCCCTTTACTTTGGCAAAATAGCCTGAATTATTTTCTACCAGCCCATAAAAAAGCGCCCATAGGCGCTTTTTTAAAAGAAATGATACGGCATTGAAAGCCCTGAATTAAGGCTTCACTACAACCATGACTTGAATCGCTTCCGGCGTAACAGACAGGCCATCCAGCAAGCCCAAGCCTTCTTTTTGGAATTTCTGCAGACGTGTAATTTCATCTTCACGAATGCTTGGATTGAATTGCTTCAGGTAGGTTAAACGGTCAATTTCATATTGCCATTTACTGCCATACAATTCTTTAGCCTGCTGCTTGAAGTTTGGCAATGCTTCTTTCGCAATCTCCAGCGCTTGGTTATACCGCTCTTCAATCACATCACGGCGCGCTTTCACCACTTGACGGCAGCTGTTGCTGTCTAAATGATGCAAATAAGGCTTCAAAATTTCTGGCGCAATTTTTTGCGATAAATCTTGGCCTTTTTCACTTAAAAGCACACGCACCAATTGCTGCGGCAAGCTCGACGGCAAGTTCAGCGCTTTCGGCGCAATCACATCCACCTTAAACCACACTTCAATCAGCACAGAACCTTGCGGCAGCGCTGCCGATTTCAGCACAGCCACATTGGTGCTGCCGAAACCTTGAGTATTGATCATTTCCATCACGCTTTCTGTGAATGGATGTTCCAAAGTCAGGTACTGCGCATCTTCACGCAGCTGCGCTTGGTCGCGGTAGAATGTCGCCGTCATGCCGTCTTCATCCAAGGTCAGGCCTTGAACCTGCATTTGATCAGTCGGCTTAATAATCACCGTGCCATTGCTTTGTTCATCAAAATCGATATTGGTTGCCGCCATAAAGCGCTTCATGAACATCGGCAAAGTGGTATTGTCGTCGTAATCTTCTAATGCAGTGACAATTTCCTGCGCCACGATTGGACGGCAAGAGTTGTATTCCAGCAAGCGGTCACGGCCAGCCTGCAGCTCGGCCTCCAGCGCTTCACGCTGTACAGACACCTCTTCCAGCAAATCTTCAAACTGATGCCCTAAATCTGCCAATAAGCAGTCTTTTAAGTTCACAATGAAGTTTTCCTGCAAAGTTTGCGCCGTTGGCGAAATATTGCTGAAAATGTTCAGGCCTTCGTTGTACCAGCGGAACATGCGCTCTTGCGCAGTGCCTGCTAAGTACGGCACATGAATTTGAATGCGGTTTTGCTGGCCGATACGGTCTAAACGGCCAATACGCTGTTCCAGCACATCAGGGTTTGCAGGCAAATCAAACAAAATTAAATCTGAGGCAAACTGGAAGTTGCGGCCTTCAGAACCAATTTCTGAACACAGTAAAATCTGCGCGCCATAAGACTCCTCTGCAAAGTATGCAGCCGCTTGGTCACGTTCCAGCAGGCTCATGCCTTCATGGAACATCGCTGTGCGGATACCGGCATGCAGGCGAAGTACATTTTCCAAGGCTTCAACCACTGGGCCGCTGCGGGCGATCAGCAAGACTTTATTGTGTTTTAAATCTGTGCGCAGTTTTTCCATCAGCCACATCACGCGCGGATCATGTTCCATCCAGGCGCCATCCAGCTGCGCTTCTTCTGGCCACATCTGTTCACGCAATTTGCCGTCTTTAGACCAATTCTCCGGCGCCGGCAATGGCGCTGGCTGACAGTCACGGCCTGGAAAGCCTTGAATCGCTTCACGCGTGTTACGGAACAAAATACGGCCTGTGCCGTGGCGGTCTAAAATTTCGTGAATCGCACGGAAGCGCTGTTCAGGCGTATCGTCTATACGCTGCCCCAGCAGCGCTTTAACTGCATCTAAATGCATTGCTTCTAACGGCATATCCGACATCAACACTTCTGCAATTTTTGCAGTTTGCTGATACTGCTCTTCTTCATCCAAGAAACGGTCAAGTGAATTGAAGCGTGAAGGATCGAGCAAACGCAAACGCGCAAAATGGCTTTCTACGCCCAGCTGCTCTGGCGTTGCAGTTAACAGCAGTACACCAGCCGTTTGCTGCGCCAACTCTTCAACCAGATCATAACGGTCATTGCCGCCTTCTTCTTCGCTCCACATCAAATGATGCGCTTCATCGACCACCAGCAGATCGAAACCGGCTTCTAAAGCTTGTTCGCGCAAGTCATCGTGGTCAATCATTAAATCAATGCTGGCAATAATGCGCTGTTCAGTTAAGAACGGATTCTGTTCTGGATCATGCTCTTTAATCGATGCGGTTCGGGTCAAATCAAACAAAGAAAACTCAAGATTGAAGCGGCGGCGCATTTCAATCATCCACTGATATTGCAGTGAATCCGGCACTAAAATCAGGATGCGCTCTGAACGGCCCGTTTTTAATTGCTGATGGATGATTAAGCCGGCTTCAATAGTTTTACCCAGACCCACTTCATCTGCCAGTAAAACACGCGGTGCAAAACGCTTGCCGACTTCATGCGCAATATACAGCTGATGCGGAATCAGGCCAACACGTGAACCGACTAAACCGCGCAATGGGCTGGACTGTATATTGGCCTGCATCAGCAGTGACTCAATACGCAGGTCATACCATTCTTTGTAGTCAATTTGGCTGGCCAGCAGGCGGTCTAAAGGCTTAGACAGCTGAATGTTGGCGCCAATACGGGTTTCGTTCAGCGCTTTGCGCTCTTCAGTGCCATCCGCCAATGTCCGGATCACGTTATAGCGCAATACACCATGACGGTCTTCTGCAGACTCAACTGACCATACTGTGCCTTCTTGATCCTGAAGTTCATCACCAGAGTTAAAAACAATACGGGATAAAGGCGCGTTGTGGCGTGCATAGACACGGGTTTCATCGCTTTTGGGGAATAAAATGCTGACCGATCGTTCGTCTACATCAATAAGAACCCCTAAGCCAAGTTCTGTTTCTGTGTCCGATAACCAACGTTGACCAATAGCGAACTGCTGCAATTTTTCCACCTTTATCTTTAGTAAGGACTGCAAATTTACGACCCAAATCCTGTTTGATATTTGAGCAAAAATTCACACCGAATAGCAATGTATTTTGACATAAAGCCCACTAAAAAGTGAGCCTCATTTTGAATGTTTAATCAGTATTTTCTAGAATGGTGCCGGACAATGAAATTCAATGGCCTGATCTGTTACAGGATGCTGAAAACTCAAGCGTTCCGCATGCAGGCAAAGACGAGGCATGAGTGCTTGATGCGGTTCATCAGCATACAGCGTATCCCCGACAATCGGATGACCTAAATATTGCATATGCACCCGCAGCTGATGTGAGCGTCCTGTAATGGGCGTCAATTTTACACGTGTTACGGGCACACCATTAATTTGAAATTTTTCAATAACTTCCCAATGCGTGAGTGCTGGCTTATTGTGCGCTGGGTCTGCAATATGCAAGGGCGGACGGCTCGGATCATAAACCACGGAAACATCAACAGTGCCTTCGCCTTCTAAAGTACCCGCCACAACAGCATGATAAGTTTTAGACGTTTGGCGCTCTTGAAATTGACGGGAGATGCGGTTTTGACCTAAGCGGGATAGACCAAAAACCAGAATACCTGATGTATCGCGGTCTAAGCGGTGAATCAGCAAGGTTTTTGGTTCTTCTTGGAGCAGACGGCTGATCAAGCAATCCTGCAAGTCTGGCGTTTTCCCTGGAACAGTGAGCAAGCCTGCTGGCTTGTGGATTACCATAAAATCCTCATCACGATGAATCAGATGTTCTGTCAGAAAACTAGTCAATGTTTAATCCAGGCCAATCGCGAAAACAAGGGCGCAATGATAAAAAGCTTAGCCAAGAAATACAATGCGAAATGTCAGATTTAATACCGTTTTTTACGATTTTAGAAAAAAAAAATTCCAATTGGCCTAAATTTAATTTTTAGGCATCAGTATTTGCTGCAATTCATGCAAAGTTGCATGCTTTAAAAATATTAATAGCTGATCTTTGCCCCATTTGCGCGCCATAATTCCACCAAGCTGGCCATTGCTGCTGAGTCTAATCCGTACTGCAGCAAATGTACTGAAAGATCAGTTTCAATAAATGGAGAATCCTATCTTTGAGCAAAATCATTGAGGCATGCAATACGCTCACTGACATCTAATAAATAGAGATACCGTGATGATAGAGATTTTATTGGTGAGAATAAAGACACTTTGATTGGGTTATCCCCTGAGCTACATATAAAAGATTTTATGTTAGCCAGATGATCAAAAGACCCTTAAATAATCGACTCCCAAAAAGTTGGACGGTTTGATTAAGCTGCTTCAAAGAACTGTGTTCTTTAAATTTAACCTTGGTTTTTTAATGGCTGTAATATTGGTTTATTTTTCAAGTAACATTATTGCTATTTAATAGCTATTGCTTTTATTTTCGGTTGAATTATATTCTGATAGAGGAGGTTTTAGATGCAACCCGTTTTTTATTAAAAATTTTTTAAATAATATAAATATCATTAACTTAAAGTTAAGGAAATCAATTATGACTCCCCCTAAAAAAGAAGTAAAAGCAATGAAAATTGATATTGGTATTTCGCACAATGATCGAGAAAAGATTGTCGCAGGATTATCTAAATTACTTGCTGATAGCTATACTTTGTACCTAATGACACATAATTTTCACTGGAATGTTACAGGACCGCAGTTCAACAGTTTACATACCATGTTTATGGATCAGTATACTGAACAATGGAATGCTTTAGATACGATAGCTGAACGCATTAGAGCCTTGGGATTTCCTGCCCCTGGAACGTACAAGCAGTTTGTTAAATTGACTGCAATTCAGGAAGTAGAGGGTGTCCCAAAAGCAGAAGAAATGGTTAGCTTATTGGTGAATGCTCACGAAACTGTTGCAAAAACAGCCAGAGGAATTTTCCCAATTGTTGATGAAGTAAACGATCAACCGACAGCAGACCTGATTACACAACGACTTGAAATACATGAAAAAACTGCATGGATGTTAAGAAGCACTCTAGAATATTAATACATTTGTATATGACTCTTGAGCATTTTAAATATTGAAGAGTTACAGATAAAAATAAATCATCACATAGACCGGCTGCGGGCGCAAATTGCTGCATGACCTATTATGCTGATTAAATTGGCGTATCGGCGTCATGAATATCATTTCACCAAGATTCATGATGCCGAGCTGCCCCCTAACTGAACATACATAAGCCACAGCCTTGTGGTCTTGGATTTCACTTATATTTACCTCATACGGCTTTTTCAAAATAAAATTTGAGAGACGAAGTTCTGCCTGCTGCTCTGCAACTGTAAGCACTCTGTGCAGAAGCGCCTCTCTACCGCCTTTATCACCAATGACTTTTAAAAAATCGAATGCAAAAAACTCTGAGCGGTTTACCACAATACTAAACACGCTGTCCTTTTATATTCTTCAGAGTCATCGACAGTATTATGCTCCCTATCACTTAGAACAGCCAAAGCAGCTTGGGCTTTCTCTTGTGCTGATTCATCTTGTTGTTCAAGCTATTGATTAAATAGATCTGTCGAGATATGCAGTGTTGGCAAATGGGCAATTTGAGACAATAAAAAAGCCCAACATCCTGTTGAGCTTTTTTACATATCGGTTGCGCTGGTATAACTCCTGTCATACCTTCGTCCTTGTTGTTTATTTTCTTATTCTTGTCTGGAGCATCCTGCTCTCTATATGGCCATGATAAGAAATTGCGTTGAATCCGTATATTGCCTAAATCCCTCAATAATTGTACGCCTAAGCGTACAAAATCTTTAATTTATCCCAAGCTTTTCCGCAGAAATTGCGGGATAACTTAAGCACCAGATGAATTGATAACACAGATGAAAAGTCAGATTAGAAAGCACTCGATTTTATTGGCAAAAGATATCAAGTTTGTTTGTAAAAAAGCCAATATGTTCTATATCGGCTTTTTTGCTTTTTTTAGATTTTCTATGTTTTATTTTAAATTAAAATTTTAAAAAAATTCGCATAATGCCCATTATGTTAGATGGGGCGGATTATTTTCATTAATGACCCCAAAAGCTTTTCTCCATGCCTGAGGACTAGTGCCATATTTTTCACGGAAATTCTTCCTAAACGACACTGTATTATTAAAGCCTGAAAGCTCAGTGATCTTTTCAATAGATAAGTTTGTGGTTTCTAAAAGTTCACAGCTCAACCTGATTCTTTCAGTATTCAGCCAATCAACTAAGGTCATGCCTGTAGCTTTCTTAAAATGCCGTGTGAACGTCCTACGTGTCATATGTGTCCGTTCAGCAAGGCTTTCAATATTATGTTGTACAGCTAAATTCGTTCTTAAAAAATCAAGTAATAGGTTAATTTGTGCATCATGGCTCGATTTTGCTACAGGCTGTTCAATAAACTGAGCTTGCCCACCTTCACGGTGAGGCGGAATCACCATGACTCTAGAGACTTTATTGGCAATCTGTGCATTATAGATTTCACGTACCAAGTACAAACAGCAGTCTAGCGCTGCGCCTGTTCCAGCAGAGGTTACAATCCTTTGATCTTCTACATACAAGGCATCATGATCAAGCTGAACCTGTGGAAACCGCTCGCTGAAATCTTGTTCAGCCATCCAGTGCGTAGCGGCTTTTTTATGGTCTAGCAAACCAGCATATGCCAATGCATAAGTTCCATAGCACAACCCTACAATTCTAATTCCAGTCTGATACGAGCAATTTAGGGCATCGATAAGTTCTTGTTCAGGCTCATGATTAAAATCATCCCACCCAGGAATAATAATAAGATCCGACTCTTTAATAATTTCGATCCCGCCATCAGGGATAATTATCATAGATTGTTCTGTATTTACAGGCTGACCATCTATAGAAAAAATTTTCAGATAAAATAATGGTTTATCTTCAATCTTGATATTGAAAATGATATGAGGGATTGAGAAGTGAAATGGATTTATATTGGGATAAACGAACAATCCAATCACTGGTATAGCCATTCAATGTACCTCTCTAAAATAATAAATATAGCATGTTGTCCCAATAGTTTCGATGATTGTCCTTAAGGACATTTTTTTTGTTTGATGTTTTCTATCATGATTCAAGTATGACTAAATGATTGGATCTGGAACATGAATAAAATTTTAAGTAACTGTGTTATTGCAATCTCTCTGGCAGTAGCTTCAGTCAATTTATATGCGAATGATCAGGTGGTTCAGCGAAATACCTCTAAAGTTACGCATATACAAGAAATTCGCAATGCAACGATTAAAGTAACCTATGCGGATACGACCTTTTTAATTGACCCAATGTTTGCGAAAAAAGGGTTCTATGAAGGTTTCCCTGATACTCATCGCAGCTATTTACGTAACCCATTAGTCGATTTGCCCATCGAGCCTGAAACGATTTTAGAAGGTGTAGATGCGGTAATCGTGACTCATACACATTTAGATCATTGGGACGATGCAGCACAAGCGGCTATTCCAAAAAATATGCCTTTGTTTGTACAGAATGAAGAAGACCAAAAAGTCATCCAGTCACAGGGTTTTAAAGATGTTCGTGTATTAACACAAACAACGTTTGAAGGCATTAAACTCACTAAAATTGGCGGTCAACACGGTACTGATGCTATGTACCGTATTCCTAAGCTCAAGTCTGGATTAGGTGAAGCAATGGGTATGGTATTTGAAGCCAATGGTCATGAAACGGTTTATGTGGCTGGTGATACCATTTGGCGTCCTGAAGTTGATCAAGCAATTCAATCCTTTAAACCGGATGTGATTGTATTGAATACTGGTAACGCTTTGGTTAATGGCTTTAAAGAATCCATTATTATGGGTAAAGAAGATACTTATCTAGCAACTCAGAAAGCGCCAAATGCTAAAGTGGTTGCTGTCCACATGGATGCCATTAACCATATGTCGGTAACACGTGCACAGCTTGCAGAATATGTAAAAGACAAAGGAATCCAAGATAAGGTTCTAATTCCTATCGATGGCGAAACGCTTTCTTTCTAAAGTAACTTAAAGAAGTGGAGTTCTTCTACTTCTTTAAAATCATACGCAGAACAAAACCAATATAAGTTAAGTAAAGGAACAGAGATGTCAAAATCAGCTTTATTAGTTATCGACTTACAAAACGAATATCTACCTACAGGTAAATTACCATTGGTAGATATTGAACAAGCTGCTGCTAATGCAGTGAAAGTAATTGCTAAGGCCCGTCAAGACGGTACTCAAGTGATTCATGTCCAGCATCTTGCGAATGCTGAATCCCCTATATTTCAACCCGGCTCAAACGGTATTGAATTTCAGGACACAGTTAAACCGCAAGCAGATGAAGCTGTGATCATTAAAAATCACATCAACGCATTTTTAAACACTGCGCTCAAAGAAATCTTAGATGCCAATCAAGTGACTGAGCTAGTTGTTATTGGTGCTATGAGCCATATGTGTGTTGATGCTGCTGTTCGTGCTGCTTCTGATTTTGGTTATAAGGTAAAAGTTATTCATGATGCTTGTGCAACGCTAGACCTAGAATTTAATGGTATCAAAGTACCTGCTGGCCATGTCCATGTAACATTAATGGCCGCTTTTGAATTTGCTTATGCTCAAGTTATATCAACTGAAGATTATGTTAGCTAAAGACTAAGATTTTCTAAAATAAACATAGTACGCCTTATACGAAATGCTTGAAGTTTTTCTATAAGCATCAATATTTTATATGAAACCATGATGGGGTTCAGCGCACTGTCATGGTTTCTTTGTGACTATTCATGTTCCGCGCCTATTGTTTAATGCGCACTCCGCAAGTTTGTAAAATTTACCTTAAGAAGGTGCTTTATACATTTCTAAACATAAAACCATTAATACGCTTGCACTAAAAACTTTTCAATTGCCTGCTGTGCAATTTCAGCGTCCTGAAAAGACTTCACGCCAGAAATGCCTATTGCGCCAACCAGCTGCCCTTCATACACAATTGGCTCACCGCCTTCCAGCATGCCATTAAAGGTAGCCATGGTTAAAAAGCCCATCTGCCCGCCCTTAATCAAATCTTCAAATAGCTTTGACGGGCGTTTACTCATAGCAGAACACTTGGCTTTTTCTAAGCATAAGTTTGCCGTCATGGGTGAAGCGCCATCCATACGTTTCATTGCCAGCAAATTACCGGTTTCATCCGTAACTGCAATGCTGACATTAAAGCTGTTTTCAATTGCATATTGATGTGCCTGATTCAGCAAAAACTCAGCGTCTGCAAGTGTTAGATAATGTTTGGTTTTCATTGGCTCATTCCCTGTGCATTTATTTGCAAATTCATATAAAAAAGCCCGCAATATTATGCAGGCTTTTAGTGTACTGGATTTCAGCGCTTATGCATTTTTCATTTCAGCAAAAGTTTCTTTCGCCATTTCAATGGTAAATGCAATATCTTCATCACTATGCGCGCTAGAGAAGAAACCGGCTTCAAACGCGGACGGCGCCAAATTTACGCCGCGTTGCAGCATGCCATGGAAGAACTTTCGGAAAGCATCGACATCACATTTTAAAATGGCATCAAAACTGGTGATTTCTTCTTGATCGGTAAAATAAAGTCCAAACATACCGCCCACTTGCTGGGTAAAAAATGGAATGCCCGCTTCATCCGCTGCAGACTGTAAGCCTGCCAGCAAGCCTGCCAATTTTTCAGTCAATGTTTCATAGAAACCTGGCTGACGCAAATGCTTAAACATTTCAATGCCGGCACGCATTGCCAATGGATTGCCAGATAATGTGCCTGCTTGATACACCTTGCCTAAAGGCGCAATGCATTCCATCACTTCACGCTTGCCGCCAAATGCGCCAACCGGCAAACCTGCACCAATAATTTTACCTAAAGTGGTTAAATCAGGTGTCACGCCATAATGCGCTTGTGCACCGCCAAGACCGACACGGAAACCCGTCATCACTTCATCAATAATGAACACTGAACCATGTTCATCACAGACATCACGAATGGCTTGCAAGAAACCATCAATCGGTTTCACTAAATTCATGTTGCCTGCAACAGGTTCTACAATCACGCCTGCAATTTCAGAGCCGAATTTTGCAAAGCATTCTTTTAACATTGCAATATCGTTATACGGCAGCGTTAAAGTATGCTTGGCAAAATCTGCCGGAACGCCCGCAGATGTCGCTTCGCCTTCACCACTGGTCAGCAAACCAGAACCCGCTTTCACTAAAAGCGAGTCTGAATGGCCGTGATAACAGCCTTCAAATTTCACAATCTTGTCACGGCCTGTGTAGCCGCGCGCCAGACGGATCGCGGTCATGGTGGCTTCTGTGCCTGAATTGGTCATACGCACCAATTCAATTGACGGCATAATTTCACAGATAATATCCGCCAGAGTCGTTTCATGCACCGTTGGCGCGCCAAAACTTAAACCATCGACTGCGGCTTCTTGAACAGCCTGAATAATGTCTGACTGCGCATGGCCTAAAATCATGGGCCCCCATGAACCCACATAATCCACATAGCGTTTACCGTCTACATCATACAAGTATGCGCCTTGCGCTTTTTCAATAAATACTGGCGTACCGCCCACGCCGTTGAACGCACGTACAGGTGAGTTCACACCGCCGGGAATATGCTTGCTGGCTTGTTTAAACAGCTGTTCTTGCTTTGGAGATAAGCTCATGAAATGTCTCAACTAAAAATAAAGCCGCATCAAAAAAAAGCTTAAGCTTTTGATGCAAATAAATCAGACCATTCTTCGATTCGTGCAGGAACTGCAGACATTGGCCGGTTCAATATATCACTAATCACGGCGCAAAGGTCAGCGCCCGCTTCAATCACATCGCCTGAGTTTTCAACGGTTAAACCGCCAATGGCGCAAATTGGCACATTAAATTTTGCTTTGGCTTGCTTTAACGTTTCTATACCGATATTGCCCGCTTCCGGCTTGGTATCTGTTGCATAAATTGCACCAAATGCCACATATGTTGAACCTTGTGCAATAGCTTGTTCTGCAAGTTCTACCGAATTATTGCAGCTGCTGCCAATCAGCACATTTTTTGGCAGTCGCGCTGCCGCTTCTGCAACTGAGCCGTCTTCTTGCCCTAGATGCACACCCACACCATAGCGCACTGCAGCTTCAAGATCATCATTAATGACAAAAGGCACTTTATATTGCGCACATAGATGTTTCATGTACTCAATTTCATAGGCCTGATTTTCTTTAGGCACTTTTTTCCGGCGGTACTGCAGTACAGCAACATCATAGGTCGCCATAGCCCCTTCAAGCTTAGCTAGCAGCAATTCAATAGGATCATCATTGGTAATTAGATATAAACCGCGCATACAACATTCACATCAATTAAATTTTTCCTATTATAGGCAAAGCGTGAATAATATTAAGCAGTTCTCATGTGAAATATTGTTTAAACCCGCTGCAGACAATACTGAACCAATAAAATTACGGCCAGAAAGCTATGTAATGCCAATTTTAGAGTGAAAAATACCAAATTCTGGGGATAGCCTTGCTTTGGGTTAATTGTAAAATGACAAATATAGCGATAAAAAAATAAACTTAATAATTATAAATCACACCGCGCAAGATTAGGCCTTTTAATGATTTAAGATAAACGCATGGGGAGCGTAAATCATTAAAAGGCCTACCCTATTTTCAGAAAATCAAAACTTCTTAAAAAAACCAAAACCTTATAATAAAAAAAGCCTAGAGAAAGGTCGCTCTAGGCTTGGAAAGCATTGATCTTGCAAATGCTGTTCATCTTTTTCAAATATCAATCTTAATATTATTAGAACAATTACTTAAAAAATGCAATATTAAAATCTGAACAAAATTCAAGTTATTGATTCAGCAATAAATATATGCACATTTTTTGATCACCCACCTGCAAACTCTGCATAATTATAACCGTCATGCAGAATCCGCCATAAATTTCTCCATGGCTGCCCGCTTAGGTAGTTGAAATTCAGCTTTCAATTTTATCTCGACTGCGGTCTGCCAAGCTCAAATTGCCGCAAAGCACATCTGCAAGCATGCGCCAGTCAGATATAAAGCTGTAGATTGGCTGCTTAAAACTAGCAGGCTTATTCTTTTCAAATACAAAATGCCCGATCCATGCACAGGCATAGCCTGAAACCAAGCCATAAACAAAATATTTAGCTTTGCGCTGGCGTACAGCCTTGGAAAAAAAATACAGCCCAATCGTGCTGCCAGCCACATGCAAGCGCCTGCTCATAATATTGCGGTGCTCGGTTAAATAAAAACGGTAAAAGTCTGAATAGTTGCGGATTGGCAATTCAAAATACGGCTCTGATGACGGTTCTATTGAAACTGGCGCTTGGACATTCATTTTTCACATCTTCCTGATGATTTTCAATCACCATAGCGTAAATTTAAGGCAATGAAAAGCCAGTACAGCTGGAGCGTAAATATTTATTGCATGGCTGTTTGATTGCCCTATGCTTGCGTGTTTTTCAGAAAATTGGTGCTAATCTCTGTTCAATTAAGCACTTTAGCACCGCGTCAAGCCTTACATGCATTTTGTTTTTGGTTAAAATCAAAAGCTAAAAAATGACATACGCATATTGCTGCAGGCATTTGATCAAGTGCTCAAAGCGCAGCGCCGATTAAATTGCCGACACAGATCTTATCAATTAGGACATAAACATGGTTGAAGTTGAATTGAAATTTCAAATTCCTGAAGTGCGCCGCGCGGCGCTGCTGAAGGCGCTTGATCCAAAAAAATCACAGCAGATTCAACTGAAAGCTAAATATTACGATACGCCTGACCGATTAATGGCTCAAAAGCATGCGGCTCTGCGTCAACGCCTGGAAGGCAGCCGCTGGATTCAAACTTTAAAAGCAGCCGGCAAAAGCCACATTGAACGCTTTGAACATAATGTAGATCTGGGTGAATCAGAACAAGCCCCCGAACTGAATCTGGCAGTTTACGCACAGCACGCCGAGGCTCAAGCGGTACTGCAGAATGCTTTAGGCAATCAGCAAGATCAGCTCACCCTGCAGTTTGAAACTGATATTGCCCGTACTTTGCGGGTTATTCAGTATAAAGATGCAGAAATTGAAGTCAGCTTAGATATCGGCTGCATCCGTACCGGGCAAGCGGAACAGGAAGTGCATGAAATTGAGTTTGAACTGAAAAGCGGATCCATTCAGTCTTTATTGGCGTTTAGTTTTGAATGGGTTAAAAAATATCAGCTGTGGCTGGATGTGCGCAGCAAAGCCGAGCTTGGCAATTTATTAGCGATGCATCAGGCGGCAAGCCCTGCCACAAAAGCCAAAGAATTTGTACTGAGCAAAAAGGAAGCGGCCAATAAAAATTTACGGCAGCTGGTTGGCCAGCAGCTGCAGCACTTATTGCCAAATATTGCGGCAATGTCCGCGCAAACAGCTGCGCCAGAACATATTGCAGAAGCGCAATTAGCGCTGCAGCATTTACAGCTGACCATTTCATTGCTGAAAGACTGGAACAGCGATATCTCCGATAAATGGGGCTATCAGCTGGAAGCATTTGAACAGCAGTTCGAGCAATTGCATCATTTCGAACATATGCAAAATACGCTGGGCGCTTTTTTACAGAACCGCACCACCTCTGAAAATTTAGCCAAAGATATTTTATATGCTCAGGAAAAACTGCATAACTTGGTAAAGTCGACGCTGAACGTGCATCATTATTTAGAACTGCTGATGTTCAGTTTAAATCATCAAGACCAGCCGCAGCCGCATGATTTAAAATGGTTTGCGCAAAACACTCTGCAAAGCCAATATAAAGCGCTGCAAGACAGTTTAAATGATGCAGATATTGCCAATTTTGAAAGTTTGGATGTGCTGGCAGCCAAAATTAAGGAGCTGAAATTCAGCTTTCCGATTTTGACATCCATTTATGATGTCAAAAATTTGCAAAAATACAGCAAGGCCTTGAATGATGCGCAATTGGCCGCCAAGGAATACCAAGTATTAGCCTCATCAGCAGCCTATATCCAGCAAACTGAGCTGGAAGCCAGCGACTGGTTTGTATTGGGCTGGCTGACGGCAAAGCAGGAAGTTTATGCGCAAAAACTGTTAGAAGCGACAGAACAATTTTTGGTGAGCCGTAAATTTATGAAATAGCTTCGGCTGAAAGAACCGTCCAGATGCAATACGGGCTGCCGCACACCCGCATTGCATCAATCTGTATATTTTTCAACCGCTTTGTTTTATAGTCAATACTCAAGATGTAATGCTGCTTTTAACTTACTGGGAAAGGTTGGTTTGCAATGTCCGAGATTGAACTTAAATTCCAAATTCCTCAGGCTAAACTGAAAGCCCTAAGCCGCTATGTGCAGCAGCAGAGCCCTGAGCGCTTGCAGCTGCATGCCAAATATTTTGATACTGCAGATTTATATTTACAGCAGCACCAGATTTCATTGCGCCAGCGCCTAGAAAATGAAAAATGGCTGCAGACCTTGAAAGCGCCTAAAAATAATATCGAACGGATTGAAATTGAAACCGAACTGAATCCGCACGAATCCAATTCAATCGGCTTAGAGCCCTATCTTCAGGAAAAGAGCCTGCAAGCCGTACTTTTGCCTGCCCTGCAATCACCATTATCTGTTCAATTTGAAACACAAATTCAGCGTCAGCAGATTCTGCAGCCATTCAATGGCAGTGAAATTGAAATTGCTTTTGACCAAGGACAAATCACAGCCAATGACCACGCCATTCAGATTCATGAAATCGAATTTGAACTCAAGCAAGGCAATATACGCGATTTGATTCAAGCTATTCTACCGTGGATTAAAAAATATCACATCTGGCTGGACAGCAGCAGTAAAGCGCTTAAAGGGCAAATGCTGCAGCAGTCGTGTTCAGCAGCGCCGGTTCAGTATCAATCTGCCCTTAAACTGAATGCGGCAGATGACTGCGATACGGCCCTGAAGAAAATCATCGCCAATTGCCTGGAACACCTGCTGCCAAATTCCAGCGCAATCGCTTCAGGTCAATTCAGTTCAGAGCATGTGCATCAAACCCGCGTTGCCATACGGCGCCTGCGCAGCGCGCTGAAAACCTTTGCTTTTGAATCGCCTGCGGTATCTAAAGCGGCCCTCTGGCAGCAAAAGCTGGCTGATTTGTTTCGGCAGTTTGGCGCCACCCGCGACCGTGATGCCTTGTCTGAAAGCTTTATGCCCCAGTTAATTGCCGCAGGTTCACCGATTGTGCAATTGCCGCTGCTTCAAGAAACTGAAACTGTAAATATCCCTGATATATTTCAAATACCAGCAACAACGCTGCTTTTACTGGAGCTGATTGAATTTGCCTATTCACCGCCTCAGAAAAGCCCAAAACTCAAAAAACCGCTGAACAAACGGCTCCATAAAATGCATGCGCATATTTGCCGTGCGCAAACGCAATTTGCGCACATGCAGGATGCAGAAAAACACCAATTGCGCAAACGGGTAAAAACACTGCGTTATAGTGTGGAGTTTGCATCCTCACTCTATTCCAAAACCAAGGTGAAAACCTATTTAAAGGCCCTTAAGCCGTTGCAGGATAACTTAGGACGCTTTAATGACTTATCTGTCGCGTATTCATTATTTGAAAAAAATACACAGCAGCAACCTGAAGCATGGTTTGTTCTCGGCTGGATCACAGCTGAAAAACAGCAGCTTGAAAAGCATATTGTTAAAAGTTTGAAATGCTTTAGCCAAGCGCAGCCCTTTTGGTAAATGTGCAAATGCATTTTTCGGATAAATCCGAAGCATCAGACCGGCTTCATTGATGCCATTCACCAAAGCGCATCTGAAATGAACTGATAATTAACGGTATTTGCCAAAAACTTTCCAAGTATGATTGTCAGCCAAGGGATCGCTATAACTGTCATTGCGCTGCTTGCGCGGTTTATCCCGGGCATCAACCAGCTGGAAATCATTTTCGACACTCAGCACAATGCCATTCACATAAAACCGCGTGCGGGTATATTCGCTCTGCCCAAACTGAAAGACATAAGTGCGCAAGTCGATAAATTCACGGTGCGCAACCAAGGCCGCTGTATCATCTGCGTCCAGCCAGTGATGCATGGCGGATATTTCCTGAGGTTCAAACTGGCCGCATTTTTCCACTAAGCTTGCAATGCCGCGAAACGTTTTTGACTCTTTGGCGCGGGTTTTATTAATTCGGATGCGGTCTACATGAAAATAAAATAACGGCAAATTTAAATGGCTCGGCAAATGAATGGCGTCGACCGCTTCATCTTCCATAAAAGGCTGAAACAGCGCTTGCGCCCGCTCAATCAGCCCGCCCCATTGCTGATAATATTCATCAACTTGTTCTTTGCTGCCGTAGTAAATGGGCAAGCCTTCAACATTGGCTAAATTTGCCGGCGGCCAGATATTTTGACGCAATAACGCAATGTCGCTTTTTAAACTTTGTACTGCAATTGCATCTTGCATGGCGGTTTCCAATTTGCTTAGGCTATTTTTAGATTAAGTCAATGGTTTTGTTTCTGCAAGGCTTTGCCTATAATTAACCTTTAAGATTTTAGATGTCAGGAAAAATTCATGGTTCAAAAGATTGATGCGACCGATGTAACTGAAGAAGAAGCGTTAAATGCGGCTTTCTTTGAACGTGCTGATGAATTTATTAAACTTGCAAATGAATTTAGCCGTGTAGAAAAAGGCAGCCAAGAAAAGCCTGCTGAAAAACGCGCGCAAATCAGCGCTGCGATGCTGTTTGGCACAGCCCGTTTCAACACTTGGGTAGCAGCCAATAACTTCAAAGATGGCAATGAAATGCGCGATGCCAAAGATCAAGTCATGTCATACATCTTGCAGCAATTCCAAATGATGCTGGAAGACAACTACGATGAATACTGTGAACAGTTCGAAAACTATTTGCGCTTCCGCCATAATGAAGAATTTCATGCCAACAAGCATGATCACGATCATAAGCACTGAACGCCTTGAGTTTTGACCAAGTCATTCAGTCCTGCTGAATGCATACAAACGCATTTAAAAGCCCTTCGGGGCTTTTATTGTTTTGATTGAATATCATTCACCGCCTTCAAATACGCAGCGTTTTGTCATCTTTTTTGCAGATCTGCGGCTTTTTTATGATAAAAGTTTTGTTCAACACCATAATACTGCACATTAGGGAACGCCATGCAGCAGCTCGATTTTGGCATCATTGATGCGCACATTCACCAATGGGACCCCTACAGCACACCGCATGCGGCAGCCACCGCGGTAAAACTGCTGGGCAAGCACCCCAAGCTGCTGGACAAAATGATGCGCATGCTGAAACCAAAAGATCTGATAGAAACTCTCGGACTGACCCAGCATGTCACCTCCCCCTATTTACCTGCCGATTATAAAGCGGATATTGGCCGCTATGCGGTAGAACAGGTTGTACATGTTGAAGCCAGCTGGCATGACCATAAGGGCAAAGGCGTCATTGGCGAAACTGAGTTTATCTCTAAACTGCCTTTTGCACAGGAAGGCTTGAAGCTTGGAGCAATTGTCGGCACAGCAGACCCGAGAGACAGCAGCTTTAAGAAAATTTTAAAATTGCATCAAAAAGCGTCGCCAAAATTCCGCGGCATACGCAAAATGGCGGCGGCGCATGAAGACCGTCAAATTCATGCTTGGGCTGATGAGCCGCATTTATATATCAATAAAAAATTCATGAAAGGTTTTGAAGCACTGGAGGCTCTGGATTTAAGCTTTGACGCATGGGTCTATTCCACCCAGCTGCCAGATTTAATCAAACTGGCTAAAGCGTTTCCTGAGACGTCAATTATATTAGATCACTTTGGCACACCTGCCGGCCTGTTTGGCCCTGTTGGCGCGCATACAGGCATCACCCAAACAGCTCGGGAAAATATTTTATTCCGCTGGCAGGACGATATCGCTGAATTGTCGCGCTGTCCCAATGTCTACACTAAAATGTCCGGCTTATTTATGCCTGTATTAGGCCATGGTTTTCATAAAGAACGCCGTTTAGCCAACAAAGATGAAGTTTTTGATTTGGCATATCCGATGATTCATCATGTGCTGAACTGCTTTGGCAAATACCGTGTCATTTTTGCGTCCAATTTTCCTATGGACAGTGTAAGCACGTCACTGGTGAATATTATCGATGCATTCAGTGATGCCGTTGCAGCTTATGATCCAGATGCGCTTTCACACGTTTTTAGACATAATGCCAAACAGTTTTACCGTATGTAATTTGCGGCAGGCTGACTGCCGCTTCAAATGCAAAAGCTTAAGAAACAGAAACTTCAGCAACAGAAGTAAAAAACTCCCAGAGCTTGAAGCATCTGGGAGTTTTTTGCTGAATGCAATGAACATCGCATCAAATTATTTTTTATCGGACGTTTGCGCTTTACCGTACTGATCCGCCATCACCTCGACCAGCTGATCTAGACGGATGTATTTTTTAATCGCAGCATCAACATCTGCCTTGGTTAATTTCGCAATGTCTTGATCACGCTTTTCACGGTCAAGCAAATCACGCCCTTTTTCAAGCTGAGGGATCAGCATGCTGTGAATACGGCGTTCATCTTCCAAAGCAGTTACACGCTTTTTCAGCATAGACGCCTTTGCAGCTTCCAGCTCCTGCTCCGTCACACCCTTGTCCAATAAAGCCTGCAGCACTTGATGCACCGTCTGCGAAACTTGCGCTGATTTCCCAGCCGTATAATTTGCGCTGATCATTAAGGCGCCGGAATCTGTCCAGCTGTCAAAGTTCATATTTGCGCCAAAGCCGTAAACCAGCGCGTTTTTCTCACGCAGCTCCTGCGCCAGCCGTGACGATAGCTGCGAATCGCCTAAAATGTGCCGGAAAACTTGCAGTGCAGGCATATCTGCATGATCACTGCCGACAGGCACTGTCAGCAGAGCTTGATAGCTGCCAAACTCGCGCTGCTCTGACAGCGCATGCACTTTCTGCGCGCTATAGGCGGTATAATCGTCACTTAGGCGCTCATAAGGCTCTGCTGTAGTCCAGTTGCCAAACTCAGATTTCAATAATTTTTGAATCTTTTTGGCATCAAAATCACCAGTAATGGCAATTTGACCATGATTGGTTTTAAAGAATTGCTGATACAGCTGCTGCACCTGCTCGCGTGTCGCTGCCTGATACTGCTTTTTCACCAGTTTCGGCTCAAAGTGATAACGCAAATCACCCGGCTGATGTGTTTCAATTAAACGCGCCATGTTTAAAGCAGCGACCGTATCGGGTTCGGTATAGGGACGGTCTAAGCTAGACAAGCTTTGTGACTTAATCAAGTCAAACTGCGCCTGCTCAAAAACAGGGGTCTTCATCGCCTCTAAGAAATATTTAAAAAATTCTTCAAATTTGTCTTTTTTGGCAGAAATTTGAATAGTGAAACCATTGCCGCTGGTGCTGACACTGGCTGAACCGCCTGATTCAATAATCTTGTCCGCAATCTGCTGCAGGCTCTTGCCTTCCGATGCGCGGAACAGCAAATAAGCGGTCAAATCCAAAGTCACATCTTTATTCATCAGCGACTCTGCCGTGCCAAAATCCAAAGCAATCGAGGCATAGGTTTTGTCGTCACGCGTTGTTGTCGGGTACAGCGCATATTGAATGCCATTTTTAAGCTTGCCGCGCTGAATCTGTTTTTCTTTCTGCTCTAGATATGTTTTTGACTGCTGAACATATTGCTTCACTTCCTCTTTATAAGCACTGGCATCTTTCAGCGGCTCTTCTGCAGCATCCTGCTGACCTAGTGTTTTAGCGGGCTGAGCTTTTTTCTGTTCCATTGCCTTTTTCTGATCTTCCGGTGTCGGCAGAATATTCCCGCTAATACGGTATTCAGGCTTTAAAAAGGCTTTATAAGTTTGATTCACCTCGGCTGGCGTCAGCTTTTGAATATCCTCTAAATCTTTAAAATAACGCGTCCAGTCGCCATTATACGCCGCATAATAATCACTGAGGCGGGAACCTAATGCCGCCGCATTATTTTTAATGCTGTCGGCCTGATTTCGGGTCATGCTTTTTACCCGATTCAGCTCTGTATCATCAAAGGCTTTGCTTTGCTCTACTCCTTGATTCAACTGCGCTTGAACTTTGGCGGCATCATGATTTGGCGCATACACAGCGCCTAAAAAGACCAAGTTAAAATCCTTATCCAGCCACGTTGATGCCGCAACACCTGTCGCTAAACCAGTTTCTACGATACTTTGATATAGATGGCCGCTAGGCTGCAGCGTATAAAGCGCAGGTGATACTGACAGCGCAGGCACAATGGCCTGATCTGCGCCATTCAGATAAATATTGAATTTGGCGAAATCACTGCCTTTTTGCACGCTGAACTGGCGCTGTTTGATCTTGCTTCCATCCAGTTTAGGCACAACCGCTTGCGCAGGCACAGCGCGGGATGCGATTGGGCTGAATTGCGCATCAATTTGCTCCAGCACCGCAGCTTTATCAAACTTGCCGGAAAGCACCATGACCGCATTGTTCGGCGCATACCACGCGCGGTAGAACTGATTCAGCTCCTGCATATTGATAGACTGCAGTTCTTTCAGATCGCCGATGGGCAAACGGCCCAAGTGCTGATTGCCATATGCACTTTTAAACACCTGATCCATCAACACGGCAAAAGGCTGATCTAAACGCACTTCACGTTCCCGCTTCACAATCAAAATTTCAGAAGGAACATATTTTTCCTGCAGCACCAGTTTATCCATGCGCTCCGCTTCAAGATGAATCACTTCATTCAAAGCCGCCTGTTCTGGACGCACAATATTGGTATATTTCGTCGAATAATAGTCTGTACTGGCATTGGTCATTAAGGTGTACTGATCCAGTCTGCGCTGGAACTCATCGCCTTTGACATTCTGCGTGCCCTTAAAAGCCAAATGCTCCAGCAAATGCGCCAAGCCGCCTTTGCCTTGCGGATCATTCAATGAACCAGTCTTATAAACCGTATTCATAAAAATTTTATTTTCTTTATTATTCTGCGCCAGAATAATACGAAAACCGTTATCTAATTTATATTCTTCAATATCCTGTTCAGTTTTAACCAAAACAGGCTGCGCAAAAATTGCTGAGCTGCAGCCAAGAAAAAAAAGTGAGAGAGTAAGCTGTTTAAAACGCATGAATGTTATCTTTCCAATCTAAATCAATAAATTTGTTATACCGTTCATTTTAGAGAATGATTCTCATTATATACAGGATTTTTTTAAATCTGCCGTATTTTTAATACATTTGCCAGATTAATCCAGCGCATATCAAACTAAATTGAATGCCTGCTTAAGCTTTAGCGAAAACTAACAATCTGTAAAAATTTCTGCCTGCATGTACAGCTTGGCATAGCCCGAAATTTCGATACGGTCATTTTCCAAAATACGGCAATACAGCTCACCGCCCCGCGCCGAAGCCTGATACGCAGTAAGTTCTGTTTTACCCAGTTTATCGGCCCAAATCGGAACAATCCCTGTATGAATAGAACCGGTCACAGGGTCTTCATTAATGCCGTTGCCAGGAGCAAAATAGCGGGATACACAATCATACTGCTGATTGCCTGATGTAATTGCAACATCCACACAAACTTCACCATCTGAAGCGGTAATGGCTGTACGGATGCGGCCCAACTGTTTCAGCAATTCAAAATCAGGCCGCTCATCCAAAACATCCTGAACACTTTCATATTCCACAATATAAGCTTGGGCATTCAAATACACTTGCTTAAAGGGTTTAGTTAAAGCTTGCCTTAAAAGATCAGGATATTCCGTTACTGCCTGCGCCCGGCGCATGGGGAAATTCATCTGAATTTGGCCGTCATCTGCCTGCTCTACAGTAAAGATGCCCAATTTTTTAACGTGAAACTGAATCGTTTGAGCGTCGGTAAAATCTTTAAAAATGACATGGCTGCTGGCCAATGTCGCATGCCCGCAAAAATCGACTTCTGTCGTGGGGGTGAACCAGCGGATTTCATAATTCAACGAATCCAGCATTTTCACAAATGCTGTTTCAGAGAGGTTATTTTCCAAAGCAATATTCTGCATGGCTGCTTCATCCAACCAATGATCCAATACAATTACCGCTGCCGGATTGCCCTTAAACAGCTGCTTGGTGAATGCATCGGCCTGATACATTTTCATCTGCGCTTTTCCCTGATTGATCACTGATTTTTCATCATCTTTGATATGTCTGTAAAAAAGCCAACACGGATGCATTGGCTTTTAAATTTAACCTTATAGTCAGATTGTGTCTTTAAACGTGTGTTAAATCTACATCTTCTTGATTAAAAATTGTTTTATTCGTTTGCCCCAGCAGCTGGCTGGTCACTGTGCCTGCCGTCATCGACCCGCTGACATTCAGTGCAGTCCGCCCCATATCAATCAAAGGCTCAATCGAGATCAGCAGCGCCACCAAAGTCACTGGCAAGCCCATAATGGGCAGGACAATTAAAGCCGCAAAAGTCGCTCCGCCGCCCACACCCGCAACACCAATTGAACTGAGTGTCACCACACAGATTAAAGTCAGTATCCATAATGGGTCTAAAGGATTGATGCCAACCGTCGGCGCGACCATCACGGCCAGCATCGCTGGATACAGCCCTGCGCAGCCATTTTGACCAATGGTAGTGCCAAATGACGCAGAAAAGCTGGCGATTGACTCAGGCACGCCAATACGGCGGGTTTGCGCTTCAATATTCAAGGGGATGCTGGCTGCGCTGGAACGGCTGGTAAAAGCAAAGGCCAAAACCGGCATGACCTTTTTAAAGAATTTAAAAGGATTCATGCCTGTAAGCGCCAAAATGACCGCATGCACTGCAAACATAATGGCAAGGCCAATATAAGACGCGACCAAAAACCCGCCTAGATTCAGAATATCCGCCAAATTTGAACTGGCGACCACTTTGGTAATTAAAGCAAATACACCATATGGCGTCAGCAGCATGACTATCCGCACCAGCTTCATCACCCAGCCTTGCAGCGTTTCAATGGCAGTTAATACACGGCGCCCTTTTTCAGGCTCTTCATTGATGAGCTTGATCCCTGCTATCCCCAGCATCACGGCAAAAATCACTACGCTGATGATGGATGTCGGGTTCGCGCCTGTAAGTTCAGCAAAAGGATTGCTTGGAATAAATGACAGCACCAAATCCGGCACGCTTAAGTCTGTCACTTTAGAGATGTATTCTGTATTCAGCTGGTTTAAACGCGCGGTCTCTTGAGTGCCCTGCACCAAACCGGCAGCGCTTAAGCCAAATAAGTTAGTCACCATCACCCCGACAAAAGCGGCAATAAAAGTAGTCAGCAGCAGTGTGCCGATACTTAAAATACTGATTTTGCCTAATGAGCTGGCATCATGCAGCCTAATAACCGCCCCTAAAATGGAAATAAATACCAGCGGCATCACCACCATCTGCAGCAGCTTGACATAACCATTGCCAACAATATTGAACCACTGTATCGAGTCTTTTAAAATATCAGGCGAACTGCTGTAAACGGCATGCAGTCCTAAACCAAAAATCACACCTAGCCCTAAACCGGCAAAAACTTTCTTTGACAGGCTCCATTGGGTTTTATGCATCTGCGCAAGCAACAACAAGAGTGCAATAAATACTGCGATATTCAGCATTATTGGTGTATTCATGAGCTTTCCTTTAAATTTCTAGCTCTATTATACGCTTTCAGCTCAACGTTGCCCAAGGGCACCCATTCAGCCGGCCACAGCTATTTTGTGTTTATGACCCGCCTCTTGACGATATCTTCGTCAGCTTCATGTTTATGCACAGTGCAGAATTACAAGCTTTGCAGTCCCTGCTTGATAGTTTAAGCTCCAATCTGCGTTACCTCAGTTTATTAAATCCATTTAGATTTCAGGTTCACTGCATGCTTACACATCTTCTTCCCGTTGAATTAGAAAAATCATACCGCCTGCTTAATCATGGGCCAACAGTGCTGGTCTCCGCACAGGATCATGAACATACCGATGTCATGACAGCCGCTTGGGCCTGCGCGCTGGAGTTCAATCCCGCTAAAGTGACTGTTGTGCTGGATAAAAGCACAAAAACTCGAGAAATTATTGAAAATTCAGGATACTTCGCACTGCAAGTTCCTACGCTAAAACAGCTGAAAATGGTATATGCCTTAGGCATGATCAGCCTCAAAGATGCCCCTGAGAAACTGCGCCATTCTGGGACTGAGCTGTTTAAATTCCCGCATTCCAATATTCCTGTTGTCGCGGGCTGCGCCGCCTGGCTTCTATGCGAGCTTATTTCAGAACCGCATAATCAGCAGACGCATGATTTATTTATTGGCAAAGTCATTGGCGCTTATGCAGATGAGCGGGTTTTCAGGGATGGCCATTGGCACTATCAGGATGCTGCAGATGAATGGAAAAGCCTGCATCATGTGGCTGGCGGGCATTTTTATACTATCGGCGATGCCGTCAGCGTTTACACGGATCAAGAATAAAACGGATTCAGCAGAATACCGATGCTGAATCGTTTCCGTGCTTTTCTAAGATTAACGCCCGCAAATATTCAATTTTTATAGTATTAGCAAGCCGCTTTACATGATAAGTTGAATTTATGCAAAAAATTAAGAAGTAAGCCCTATGTCTTTTAAAATTCACTGCATAGATGTTAAAAATGCGCTTCAAAATTACATCTGGCTTTTAGAACATGAAGATTCTCAAGATGTTATTGCCATCGACCCGACAGAAGCAGGTTTGGTTGAACAATACTGCCAAGCGCATCAGCTGAACTTAGCGCAAATTTGGCTGACTCACTGGCACAAAGACCATGTTGGCGGCGTGCCGGAGCTGATCAGTGAGCACAATATACCTGTTTATGGCCCGCGGGATGAATTATCTAAAATTCCGTTTATCACGCATCCCTTGGCAGACGAAGGCCATTTTGAATTTCACGGCTTAAAGATCGATATTATCGCTGTTCCAGGCCATACCCTAGGGCATATTGTGTATTTTATCGATGCTTTAGATGTGCTGTTCTGCGGCGATACACTGTTTGCTATGGGCTGCGGGCGTGTCTTTGAAGGAACCCATCCGCAAATGTTCCATTCATTAAACCGGCTGGCTGCCCTGCCGCCGCGGACCAAAGTGTATTGCACGCATGAATATACATTGTCCAATGCACAGTTTGCACTGCATGCAGAGCCTCATAATATGGCCATCAGAGAGCGCTTTGAACGTATTGAAGCGCTGCGCATGCTGGGACAGTGTACCCTGCCCAGCACGATTGAATTAGAACTTGAAACCAATCCTTTTCTCCGAGCGGACAATGCAGAAGAGTTTCAGCGCTTAAGAGAAATGAAAGATCAGTTCTGAGGAAAAAGACTCGGACTTTAAGAAATATCCAAGTGCTAAAACTCGAATTTTTCTATCATAAAATTTGATTTGTTTCAGCGAATGCATCCAGTTCCGCCTGTGTCACCACACGGACTGCATGCATTTCATCCACACGGACCAAAAGCAGCCCGCCCAATGCCGGCTGATAACGGCGCGCACTTCCAAATGGCGTATAGGCGACCTTCGATTCAGCAGAAAAAATCAGCCAGTCTTCATGGCCCAGCATCACCGCGGCTGGCTGTTGATCATTTTGCGTCATTCTGTCAATTTGATTGGCAACGAATTGTTCAATGGTTTCAGACCGCATGACAATTTCCCTTCTTCAGTTTGGCTTTATTTGCAAACTCAAATATACAGCGCAAACAATCCTGCATCCTTATAAAAAAGGATGCCTTGATCAAAGGCCGCATTTTAGCGCTAACTGCATACTTTATTCTTTTTATCGCGTTTTGATTATGATCAGCTGTATGATTTACATTCAGATTTAATACAGCATAACCTTTAATAATGTATTTTTCATTGCATTTAAGTTTATTTTATCAATGCAATCATAATTAGTTACACTCTATAAAATTGATTATAAATTATATATTTAATTTAAAATCCTTATCATTTCAACCAATTTCATTGTTTATTTATTCAGCAAAAAAATGTAATTTTATAAAAAGTTCCATTTTGCCCTTTAAAAAATATTTAACCATCCCTATTAAATATTTATCAATGAATAAGGAGTTCTCTCGTGAAAAAAGTGGTTAAAGCAAAAAATCTGATCGCATTTCGTCTTTGGCTTGAAAAATTAGGCTATAACGTCCGCAGCTTAGCAGACAACCGCGGCTTCTCATTCAGTTTTAAAAAAGAATATGGCTTAGTCACCTGTGACCTCTCCGGCAATGCTTTGGCCATGCAGCTGGGCGAAGAATTTGAGGATCACTTAAAAGCATAATTCATCTGCCAATTTTTGATCGAGAAAAATGGATTTTTCGAAACTATGCCCTCCACTGTGAGGGCTTATATTTTACAGCACTGCAGCTTTATCGTGCCTCAAGCTATAAAACACAAGGCTATAAACTCTGACTTTGTTACGCAAACCAATCATCAGTGTTTATTGAACTTTATCATTTATAAATAAAGATCCCCCGCGCCTAACAAATGGGGACTTCTTAATGCGCTTTGATTAATCACAGAAATATAATATTGGGTTTGATCCCTGCGGCTAATGGTACGCCGAATCAACAGGCAAAAATGACCGAAACCATACTTATTCAGATACAGCCAACCCTATTCCGCTGGGCGATCAAGGCTTTATTTGGATTATCTTTGCATGTGACCAGAAGCTTTGTTCAAAGCCCGATGAAATTTTGTAAGTTGAATTAGGCCGCGCCTGATTACCCAACCCTTTGCAGACTGATGTGTGCTGATAAAAAAACGTTGAATCGCCGCCAAAAATTTAGACACCAATTGCCCGTTTTATATGGCTGTCACTTGCTCTAAGAAAGAGTATTTCAATAGATTTAACAAGATCTAATTTCGCTTCAGTTCCCAATGCGTCAGTTTTCTTTTTATTTCATCCCGAGTTTAACCGTTAAAATTGGTTGAACTTTAGCCAGATCAACGGCATCCCAAACATTAAATTAAGCAATAAAAAAGCCTTAATTCTTTTTGAATTAAGGCTTTATACTTCATATAAGGCTATATGAAGTTAAATTCTGGTGGGGATAGAGAGACTCGAACTCTCACGCCCAGAAGGCGCTGCGACCTGAACACAGTGCGTCTACCAATTCCGCCATATCCCCTTAGGTCGCCAATTATAACAAGATAAATGGACTTTTTCACATAGTGCTGTTTAAAAAAACAGCTATTAAATCAATAATAAACGCATGATTTAATATTTGATGGTGGGGACGGAGAGACTCGAACTCTCACACCTTGCGGCG
>NZ_JAPEQW010000019.1:0-71027 GCF_026168575.1 Acinetobacter entericus | reverse complement strand
CCCTAACTCAAACGAGTTAGGGGGATTTTTTTATGCAAAAGAATAATTAAAAAAAACTGGGAAATATTGAATCTTGAAATCGACACTAAATATTAAAAATGAGACTTTGTATTTGTTTATCTATATTTTATTTATAGAATTTCATAGAAATCTGAATAATATGAATTGATATATGATTCTTTGAAAATAATTGAAAAAATTGACTTAATTTAATCAATGCATCGATTAATACCTGTTTGTTTGAAAGCAAATAATGTTTTGATAAATAATGATATTTTTTAAATTTACTTTGTTTTATACCTTCCGATAAATGGTTTTGATTTTTATTATTAATTTATCTTTAATAATTATGAAGCGATTATTTTAATGGCCAAGGTGATTTATGAAGAATATTATATTTTCAATAATGACATCAGGCTGTTTATTATTTTCTGGATGTATAAGTACAACCAATATGGGCACTGCTGGCGCAGACCGTAAACAATTTATGGTCATTCCTGAAAAAGCATGGAACGTTCAATCAGAGCGATCCTATACACGGTTTGTAAATAGGGCGAAAGATCAGCAAGTTTTGGTCATTGATGCAAAGCTGAATCAACTTATGGAACAGCTTCGTACTGAAGCAGATGCATTCCGCACAGGATCAGAGCAGTGGAAGTGGGATATTAAAGGCAATTTAAATGGTGAATTAAATGCACATAGTTTGCCTGGCGGAAAAATTATTGTGAATACCGGCCTATATTGGGGGCTGAAGCTGAATCAAGATGAGCTGGCTTTTGTTGTGGCGCATGAAATGGCGCATTCGCTGCGGGATCATAATCGGGAAAAAGCGTCAATGCTGCTGGCCAGCAATCTTGCCATATTAACTGCTACAGCAGGTGCAGGCGCAATTGCTTCGGCAGCTGCCAGTGTCACCAGCCAAGTGGCTTTGATTCCGAAAGGCTGGAATTTAGAAGTTGAAGCAGATGTGATTGGTTTGGATATTATGTCCCGTGCTGGCTATAACCCCAAAGCAGCTGTAGACTTCTGGGCAAAATTTCAGAATGAAAGCAACCGCCGCAAAGCTTTTGATATAAAGCCGCTGATGAATGATGCGCTATATGCAAAACGCATCGGAAATATTGAAAAATATTTGCCGGAGATGCAGGCAAGATATAAACAGGTTCTAGCCACCAAAGTCCATTCAAGCCAATATGCAGCGCGGAATATGGCGCAGTAAGTTTTAGATTGTAATCGGTCTAGGTTTTCAGCATCCGCAAGGATGCTTTTTTTTGATTATCAATTGAGGTATTTTGTATAAATTATAGTCAAGCAAGATGAATGGAATTCATGTTAAAATGATCGGCTTTCATCTTTGATCTGATCTTCAGGTCTTTCATCTGCCAGCCGAGAATTGCTAGCCATGTCTACTGCTTATACCATGCAGACCGCGCCGAAAGCGCTGTTTGATTACGACAAATATTGGGCGTCGTGTTTTGATCCTGCGCCATTTTTGCCGATGTCGCGCGAGGAAATGGATCAACTCGGTTGGGACAGCTGTGATTTTATTTTGGTCTGTGGCGATGCGTATATTGACCACCCATCTTTCTGTTCAGGCATCATCGGGCGTACCTTGGAAGCACAGGGTTTTCGTGTCGGGATCATTGCGCAGCCTGACTGGACTTCGGCTGAAGCATTTAAAGTTTTAGGCAAGCCGAATATTGCCTGGGGTGTCACTGCAGGCAATATGGATTCGATGATCAACCGTTATACGGCTGACCGTAAAATCCGTTCAGATGATGCCTATTCTCCTGATAATCAGCCGAATAAGCGTCCAGACCGTGCGGCTACAGTTTATTGTCAGCGTGTGCGTGAAGCCTATCCGGATGTGCCTGTATTGTTAGGCGGGATTGAAGCTTCATTGCGCCGCATTGCCCACTATGACTATTGGTCAGACAAAGTGCGCCGTTCTGTGCTGATGGATTCCAAAGCCGATTTACTGATGTACGGCAATGGTGAACGTTCGATCACTGAAGTCATGCACCGTCTGGCTCGCGGTGAAAAGATCACGGACATTACGGATGTTCGCGGTACCGCATTTATTGTCAATAAACATAACCGCGCCTCTAAAGCGAAGTTCGTGGAAATTGCTTCCAATGATGTCGATGCGATTGGCCGTGTCGATCCAATCATCAATCCTTATGTGATGACTGAAGATCTGGACGGTTGTGAAATTGAGCAGGGCAAGGGCAATTCTTTAACGCAATACCAAAATTTCCAAAAAGAAATCGTTACGAATCAAATTGTCCGTGAAGGCGATAATCTGGATGAAAATACCCAGATTGTGCAGCTGCAGCCTGCATCGAAAGCGATTAAGCATAAGTTGCCGCCGCGTGAATTGGCGGTGATTCGCCTGCCTGCTTTTGAAGCGGTGGCAGATGATCCGGTTTTATATGCGCATGCCAACCGGATCTTGCATCTGGAAACCAATCCAGGCAATGCACGCGCCATGGTGCAAAAGCATGGCGAGCGCGATGTGTGGCTGAATGCGCCGCCGATTCCGCTGACGACCGAAGAAATGGACTATGTGTTTGACCTGCCTTATGCGCGTCTGCCGCATCCTGCCTATGGTGAAGCGCGTTTCCCTGCTTTTGACATGATTAAATTCTCTGTGAATATCATGCGCGGCTGTTTCGGCGGCTGTACCTTCTGTTCGATTACGGAACATGAAGGCCGTATTATTCAGAACCGTTCTGAAGAATCGATTCTGCGTGAAGTGGAAAAAATCCGTGATACTGCGCCAGGCTTTACCGGCATTATTTCAGACTTGGGCGGCCCAACCGCCAATATGTACCGTCTGGCATGTAAAGATCCTGAAATTGAAAAGAACTGCCGTAAGCCTTCATGTGTCTTCCCTGGGGTATGTCAGAACCTGCATACCGATCATGCGCCATTAACCCAGTTGTACCGTAAGGCACGTGCGATTAAGGGCATTAAAAAGATTTTGATTGGTTCAGGTTTGCGTTATGACCTTGCAGTATTGAACCCTGAATATGTGAAAGAGCTGGTGCAGCACCATGTCGGCGGTTATTTAAAAATTGCCCCTGAACATACTGAAAAAGGCCCATTGTCGAAGATGATGAAACCGGGGATCGGGACTTATGACCGCTTCAAGCAGATGTTTGAGCGGTTCAGTAAGGAAGCGGGTAAGGAACAGTATTTAATTCCGTACTTTATCGCAGCGCACCCGGGCACCACAGATTATGACATGATGAATTTGGCCATTTGGTTGAAGAAGAACGGTTTCCGTGCCGATCAGGTGCAGACTTTCTATCCGTCGCCAATGGCAACCGCAACCACCATGTATTACACAGGGAAAAACCCGCTGGCGAAAGTCGCGCGTTATACCGAAGATGTGGATATTGTCAAAGGTGAGAAGCGCCGCCGCCTGCATAAAGCATTCTTGCGCTACCATGATCCAAACAACTGGCCGCTGCTGCGCGATGCCTTGAGAGAAATGGGCCGTCAGGACTTGATTGGCAACTCGAAACAGCATTTGATTCCGACATATCAGCCAGCAAGTATTGAAGGTGAATATAAATCTGCACGTAAGAAAAACTCGAGCGTAGCAGGGGATTCACAGAAACGTACCGGTGAGCAGGGGAATCGTGGAAAAGCGGCACAGGGTCAAAGCCGTCCCTCGAATACTAAAAAGCGCCCTGAACGCGGGCAGATTTTGACGCAGCATACGGGCTTGCCGCCGCGTGAAACAGGCGATAAAAAGCCGTTTGGCGGAACAAAGAGCAAAGCAAAAGCAAAATCCAAGGCTTAACTGATTAAAGAATAAGGGCGCTGCGGCGCCCTTATTCTTTGGTAAAAATCAGTTTATCGGAATTGTTAGACAATCATCTAAAATAGCCTTGCCAGATTTTCCTGAAATAGCATACAGTAAGAAGATTAGCCGATGATGGGCTATATTTCTCATATAAATAAGCATGTGTAGTTACAAATAAGTGACACAGCTGTTGATCAGTTTTAGTGGATAATTAAGCTTGGTGAGAAATTTTTAAATCGCAATTTTAACAATAAGACCCGTTGCAGACTGAGTTGAATGAATAAGCTGCAGCTTAAAACGATTATAAAAAATGTAAAGGATTATGAGAGATGGCAATTTATATTGTGATCGCGAGCATATTGCTCGGCTGCATGCTCATAATGGCTTGGAAAAGTCTAGAAAATAATGCCAAGCAGCAAGATAGCGCATTGAAACAGCGCGCTATTTTCAATATTAATGAGCAGCTGACCTATACGCGTCTCAAGGAAATTCTGCCAAATCATATTATTTTGGCGCATGTTTCTTTTGATGCACTGCTGACAACCAAGTACTACCGGACGCGCAATAAGTACCGGAATATGGTTGCAGATTTTGTTGTGCTGGATGAAAGCCAGCAGATAAAGGCGATTATTGCTTTGGATGATCCTATGATATTAAAGCGCATACAGCGTTCACAATATCAGGATGCTTTGCTGCAAATGGCTGGCTACCGTGTGATCCGCTATGATGATGTGCCGGAATATTCTCAGCTGAGGGATGATTTTTTGAATGGGCATGCGCGATTTAAGCCAATAGCGCCGGTGAGCGGCCTGAAAAAATATCATCTGTATTCAGATTTGGAGCGTAAGAAGCTGAAAGCGCTGGGCTGAAAATAATAAAAAAGCATGCCTTAAAGCGCATGCTTTTTTATTATCAATACAGGCTTGTTCGGGATTTATGCTGCTTTAACCGCAACCACGGTCAGCTCAACCAAAACATTGGGATCATAAAGCTTGGCTTCTACACACGTGCGCGGCAATGCTTCAATGTCTGAAACCCATGCATCCCAAACCTCATTAAATGCTGCATAATCTTTTTCAATATCTTTTAAATAGATGGTCACAGACATGATATGGCTTTTGTCTGTGCCTGCATCTGCTAAAAATTGATCAATGATATCAAGCGTCTGTTGAGTTTGGCCTTTGATATCTAAGCTGAAATCACTGGCCAGTTGACCTGCCAAATGAACTAAATTTCCTGAAATGGCAACTTCAGAAAAGCGTTTTGCAACATGCAGGCGTTGTACAGTCATGATCATTCTCAAATCTTGTTTATCTTTTAAAGTTTACGTGAACATTGTCATTCTGCAAATCTGCTTTTCCAAGCTTTGTGTTATGTGTTGGTGAGTGCGGCAATGCGAACCAAGGTTTTGTATTTAAAAATAATCAGGCAGTTTTGCGCAGGGCAGACAATTAAATTGCCTAGGTTTAAAAATTGTATTTTTGCAGTCCGCAATTGGTTTAAGCACCGGGCCATGGAGCATTTGAGCGGGCAAAGCTGCTGGATATTTTCGATATTTGGCTGTCTTTGAATGGTGGCAATATTCATTTTAAAACCTATTGATTCGATAAAATTTTGGCTTAAAAAACTGTTAAAAAGTGGATGGTATTGCCCCATCCACAGCGTTGAGATGAATTATTGAGGCGGGGTGTAGGATTTAAGTTCGCGCTCAGGCCTATTGCTGATTTGATACCAGTCGATATGCCGGGTAATAAACATCACCACAGTAAGCACAATGAAGGAAATCACAGAGCCGATCAGGAAAGTTTTGCCTGAAGACTGCAGTAGCATATACATGATGGCGTAGAGTGAGCTGAGAATAATCCCAAATAAAATCGCAGGCTTAACACCTTTCATGACGAAGAATAAGTACCATGTCATCAGGCCCACGCAGGCGGTGCAAGCCACCACATATGCCCATGCAAAGGCATAGTATTCACTGATTGAAAGCAGCAGGACAAAGAAAATGCCTTGCGCCATGGCCACCAAAGAGTATTGAATTGGGTGGATGCGCAAGCTTTTCAGCACTTCAAACAGGAAGAAGCAGCCAAAGGTTATGATAATAATGACGATCCCGTATTTAATCGCGCGGTCTGTTTGAGTATAAACATTCACTGAATCTAAGAATTCAGTGCTTAAACCAATTTTCTGATTATTTTCAGTTTCATATTCTGTATTTTTTGCAATGTAGCCATTGCTGAATTGGCGAATGCATTGACTATTATCACAGTCAATGAGGCGGTTGATGTTTTGATGGCCGAGTGCAATATTTTTCCAGCCGGCCGTGAATTGCTGGTGACTGCTGGTTTTTTCAAATGGAAGGTTTTGCCCAGAGTATTTGGTGTCTGTCCAATTGCCTTTGGCTTGATAGTTCACGCTGCGGCTGGTTGGAATAAGCGTAAATTTTCCTAAACCTGTGATATTTGCGGTGAGATGAAAATTAAAACCATTTTGAATCGCAGGAATTAACTCAGGATATTTCTGCGCAGAAATACTCATGAAGTCAAAACCTGCATCGTCATGGCCTTGCGCACTGAGTTCAAAAACATAGTTTTTATTGAATATACTGAGTGCCGGCTGTGTGTCTAGCCCGCGCGGATCATGCACTGGGAAGATGATTTCAGCTTTGTTCCATTGGTAATTTTTATTTTCCAATGCTGGTTTTTGAAATATGCCTTTTGCTGTTAAGTTGGCCTGGTAACTGATTGCGCGATAGATGGTGCGTTTATATTTGTGGTCTGTAACATCAAAGCTGGATTGCCATTGAGTGCTGTCAGCACTGATATACATCGATTTTTCTTGAGTACATGGGTAAGCAATTTTTTGTTCATCTAAGCAGGTGCCTGCTTCTTGGTAAGGCACGCGTACATAGGGTGAGATAATGGTTTGCGGGCTGATATTGTTTTGAGTAATTTCTTGAAGAAATGCTCTTTGGTAGCCTTGCCGTTCAGAAACAAGGCTGCTGATAAAGAATAAACCTATCCAAAATATAGCCACTAAAATCACGATGGCGATGATTTTAAGTGTGAGGAAGCTGGATCGCATCACTGTGTTCCTGAGCGGTTGTTTTTGTCAGTGATCAGTGTGCGAAATTGACATGTGCTTTGTTTGAGCTGGGCTTGTGTTTTATGTGAAGTTTGGGTGAAGCAGCAATTAAGGCAATTGAATTTTCACCAACACACCTTGTTGATGCGGTTGAAGAATTGAAATTGCATTCACGTGGATATTTTGAATTTGGATGCGCCCATGATGCTGTTCAATCACTTGTTTGACAATGCTTAGACCAATGCCTGAACTGCGCTGCTGGCTCATCGGGCGGGGCAATGAAAAGTAAGTATCAAAGACTTGAGGAAGGGCATAGTCAGGAATCCATTCCCCCTCATTAAAAAGATTCAACTCAATATGCTGCTTGTTTTGCAGATGATGTGAACGATGCAGCTGAATCAAAATTTTCGCCGTATCGGCTGAAAAATCTAAAGCATTATCCAAAAGATTGGCAATGGTTTGCTGCATCCAAAAACGGTCTGCGTGAATCATGCAATTGGGTTCAAGATCCAATAAACACTGGATTTTTTTGGCCTGAATCTGACTGGCATGCTGGTCTAAAATCTGCTGAATCAGTTCAGATACATTAAAACTTTGAATTTCAATTTGATGCTTGGATTTTTCCAAGCGGGTCAGCAACAGCATCCGATCGATCAAACTGCGCAGGCGATGACTCTGCTCATGAATATGTGCAGCAAATTGCTGCTGGTCCTGCAGCGGCAAGTCTTCTTTAAGCAGCTCCGCACTGGCTTGAATTGCGGTGAGCGGGCTTTTTAACTCATGGGTCAGCGTGTTGACATAGTGTTCGACATAAGCGCGGTCTTCCAGTTTTTCACGCATATTTTCAACCGCTTGCGTCACAAGATTGAGTTCTTTGGCTGACCGGAAATGCGGCGTTTGATTGACGGGTGCAAGTGCTTGGGCATATTTGCGTACGCGGTCGATGCTGTGTTTGAGCCAATACGCCACCAGACTGGCTAGGAATAGGCTGAGTAAGGTAATCCAAGCCGCTTGGCGGATCAGCTGATTTTCAGCGCGTTGAATATACGGCTGCACCGAAATATTCGGTTTGCCGATACTGACCACACCAATGAGTTTTTGCTTTTGGTTAATTGGATAATAAATCGGGGCTGCAATAAACATGGTGCTGTTAATGCTGCCAAGATCATTGCCTTGTGCATCGTAATTTCGGGTGGAGCGAACGCCGTATTTTCCTCTCAATGTCAGATAAACATCATTCCATTGTGAATAGTCTTGCCTCGTTGCCATCCCTTGTGAATCATAGATCACTATGCCTTGGCTATTGGTAATATAAATTTGCTGATTGATTTCTTTTTTATTAAATTGCCAAATTTTTGCATTTAGCTTCCGATGAAGCGCTTTTTGAATTTTTTCATCAAATTGCGGTGTATTGACCCTATTGTCATAAACATCTTCAGCGACGAGCATCGCAATGATATTGGCATTTTCCGCAAGCGTGTCTTCAACCACTTGTCTTACATTCGGCTTCACTTGCTGGTTGAAGGTATAGGATATAAACCACAAACCCAGCAGGATAATCAGCCCGAAGAAGAACCAAATGCGGATAAAAATGGACATCGAATATTATTCCTAGCCTTGAAATAATTCACATATAGAATGGTTTAAATTATAGAAAATGGTTAAATTCATCTCGTTATTTCCTATCCCAAAACACCCATATCGGGGCTAAGGCTAAAAATATTGAAAGTAAATAGAACGCTTTAAAATAAAAAGCTAAAGCAAATATATAGGCACTGAAGCAGCAAGCATAGAGACTCAATTTAAAGCAATATTCAATCAATTTTTCTTTAAGTGTTGGAGTTTCTTCATCTTCAAAATGCCATTCTTCGCTATATACTTCGGGGATGATGAATAACAAACAAATAATCATGATGAATAGAGCCGGAATTAAAATAATCAGCCCAATTTTGATCAGGTCGATATTCATCTTTTATCCATTTAAAATCAGCTTCTTTTCAAGCTGTAGCCAAAACCGCGATGGGTTTCAATCGGGTCTTGATCCGGCGATATCTGCTTGAGTTTATTGCGGATACTTTTGATATGCGTATCTACAGTTCGTTCTAGGCTGTGTTCAGGATGTTCCCACACATGGTCCATCAGCTGCTGCCGGCTAAACACTTGTTCAGGGCGGTCAATCAGTAGTTTGAGCAGCCGGTATTCATAACGGGTGAGCTGAAGCGCAGTATTTAAATATTGAATTTGCAGGGATGTATCATGGCATTGCCAAGTTTTAGAATCTGATTGTGCAGACTTAATAAGAGGTTGGGCGCTGCTTTGCAATTGGTTTTGGATGTCCATTCTGCGCCAAACCGCTTTGATTCTTGACACAATTTCACGCGAACTAAAGGGTTTGGTGCAGTAATCATCTGCGCCAATTTCCAAGCCGACGATTCGGTCGATTTCATCATCCCGTGCGGTTAAAAAAAGCAGCGGAGTATGGTGAAAGAGGCGGATTTTTTTACAGACTTCAAAGCCGTTCAAATCAGGCAGGCCGACATCGAGAATAATAAAATCAAAGCTTTGCTGTTGAATAGAATCAATGGCTTGCCGTCCAGTATTGGCCCAAGTCACTTGCCAGCCTTCACGTTCAAGCGCATAACGCAAAGGCATCAGAATGGCGGCATCATCTTCTACGCATAAAATCTGCTTTTTATTCTTCATTGCGGTTCAAACTTCTTTTGAAAAACATCCGGCTGAGTTTGAGTGTACTGAAATTGCAATCTTTAGGCGAATGCTTTAAATGAAGTTTAGGTGAACTTTGTAGTGGATGTATGAATTGATTTTAAAATGAAAAGAACAGGTTCTGAGCGGGCATAGTGCGATGAGGATGTATGAGCGCCCTGCAATATTCGGATTGGATCGTCACGCCAATTACAGGACATTATGCTGAAAGTAAAGGTGATTTTCAGCATCTCGGCGCATACATGGATAAATGTATCGCGCCATTAGATTACCCCAAATTTGCTGAAAGTGAAGCGCAATTTGCTTTATTTTTATTCTTCTGTGCAAAACTTGCACAGTAATGGCGTTTTAAAGCAGAGACAGCTGCGCTTCTTCCTGCAGGGCTGTCAGCTGATAAACACCAATGCCAATCAGCCGAAATTGAAAATTTTCAGGCAGATGCATTTCTTCCAGCAGCTGAATCAGCACGCGTTCTAAATCTGCCTGTGAACTGAGCGGTGTCTTAAAACTCTTGCTGTGCTGCAGCACTTGGAAATTTTTCAGTTTCAGTTTGGCGGATACGCCGCGCGCATTCAGCTGCTTGCGCTCCAGACTGTGCCAGACTTGATCAATCAATAGAGGCCAGTAAGGCAGGCACTGCACTAAAGTCCGGTCATCATCAAAGGTGGTTTCTTTGGAGATCTGCTGCCGTTCACGTTCGGCCTGCACAAGGCGTTCATCAATGCCTTGCGCATATAAAAACAGCTGTTTGCCGTATTTGCCAAAATGCTGCACCAGCAGCGCTTCTTCAATTTCCTGTAAATCACCTAATGTTTCCAGCTGCATGCTTTTGAGCTTCTCCTGCGTGACTTTGCCGACCCCTGGAATTTTTTTTAATGGCAGATCATGAATAAAAGCCTTAACTTTTGAGGGCTTAATAATGCATATGCCATTGGGTTTGTTCCAGTCGGAAGCGACTTTAGCGAGAAATTTATTGGGCGCGACGCCTGCCGATGCCGTTAAGCCGGTGGCCTGAAAAATCTCTGCACGGATGCGCATGGCCACTTCGGTGGCGCTGGAAATGTTTTGCAGATTATCCGTCACATCCAAATAGGCTTCATCCAAGGACAGCGGTTCAATGAGTGCGGTATAGCGCTGGAAAATTTGGTGAATTCGTGCCGAAACTGTGCGGTATTTTTCAAAATCAGGTTCGATAACAACGACCTGCGGACACAGTTTGCGGGCTTGGCTCATCGGCATGGCGGAACGCAAGCCAAATTCGCGCGCAGGATAGGAGGCTGCGCAAATGACCGCCCGCGGATGGTGTGAAGACACCACCACAGGTAAATGGCGAAGCTCAGGGCGTTCAAGAAGTTCTACAGATGCAAAAAAGGCATCCATATCGATATGAATGATTTTTCTCACGCAAGCCGCATCGCTGGAAATAGACCGATGACTGAGTATCGCATAGCTGGCCGGCAGCAGATAGCGCTTAAGGCAGACTGTACGACACAGGTTGACTCAGTAAAATGACTTGTGTTTTCTGCTTTGCGGCCGCATCAATCAAAATCTGCATGTTGCGCGCAGTGTTGTCTGCTGCGCGGAGCAAAAACTGCAGTGGCTGATGCAGGGGCTGGAAAAAATCATCCCAATGCATCGGTACGATAATTTCCGGTTTTAATGTACCCAATGTGTGCATCAAATAGCGCTGCTGATAGCCGGGCGCTTGTCTGGAGAGCTGCGCAATGCCTAAAAATAAAACATCGGTGCGGATGTTCTTGAACTGATTGGCGCTAGCGCCGGTACTGGCTTTGACCATATGCGGCAGCTATGATATTCGATCAGGTAATCAAAACTGTGGCCTTCCTTAAATTCAGAAAAGCGTACAGGCAGCGGCAGAGGGTGCGCAATTTCTTGGCCTAAGTCGTTATTTACCGCTGTGGGCGGAGTATGCTGGGAAGGAATGGCGCTAATGCTGAAATGGCCAATCAGCAGAGTTTTCCAAGGCTGGATTGGAACCAGCTGCTGCTCCCGAATCATATGTTGAATCAGATCTGAATTGTTTTGAATCGGCTGCAGTAAAATCTGGCTTATAGGCGATGCTTAGGCTCAGCAAAATAATTACAGATGCTAATCCGGTCAGCCGCTTTTGCGTTTTAGACAGGTTTGGCAAGTTCCTTTGCATATTTTTATTATTTACCTGACTGCATTAAAACGCAGGTGAGTCAGCATCTTGTTATTTTTCTGCTTTCTTTGCAACGGTCTCATTAATTTTTAAGCCGTTTTTCAGTAAAAAAGCATTCCATTGCTTTTGTGTGCCATTAAAGACATTTAAATCGACCGTTTTGGGAATCCCTTGAATTTGCCCCTGATTGGTGTGCTGCCAGAACAGCCAGTCCGGATTGTTTTTTAACTCAGGTTTGCCTTGGTACTCCCGTACCCACAGCGGTGTTTCTTTAAATTCGCCGGCCAGCACTATGTTGTAGAACGTTTTGGAAATATAGAAAATCGGCTGTTTGCCATAGTGGCGCATGAGCCGGTCGTGCATGAGCTGGATTTCTTTCAGCAGCTGTTCTTTGCTGTAAGTGTTAATGCATTGGCTGTCATATTCCAAATCAATGACCGGCGGCAGCGCATCCTCTTTTTTCGGTACAGTTTCAATGAAGTTTTGCGCCTGAATGCTGCCGTCACGGCACAGGCGGTAAAAATGATAGGCGCCGACATGAAAGCCCTGTTCACGGGCCTGCAGCCAATTCTCCTGAAATTTGGTGTCTTTAAAGTCGCCGCCTTCCGTGGCTTTTAAATAGACAAATTGATAAGCGCGCGGCGAAATTTTTGTCCACTGCACATCGCCTTGATGGTGCGAAATATCAAAACCTTTAACGGGATATGCTTCAGCAGAGGCAAAGCGGTGCGGCATGATCAGCGCATAGGCCAGCACTGCCGTGACTGCAAAGCCCAACAGTCCCAGCGCAAGCCGGCGGTAGGTTTGCAGCGCGGAGGCAGCGGATTTGCGTTTTTTCATGTGCAGCGTATTCATGCCGATATTGGATGGACATCATACCGCGATGCGGGTTTTGACACTATGCGCTTTATGCGGAGCATGTTTTAAACCGCCGTATCTTTTGGAATACGCCAGAAAATCATGGCGGTAATTAAATTGATGCAGCCAAGGCAGATCAGGGTTGCATGAAAGGCGGAAGTTACCTGCGCAGCCTCAAAAAAAGCGCTGAACACATTAACCAGCGTGCCTGCCAAAGCTACGCCAATACTCATGGATACCATCATGATCATGGACAGAAAGCTGTTGCCGCTGCTGGCATCCTGCTGTGGGAGATCTTTCAGCGTCAGGGTATTCATGGACACGAATTGCACTGAATTCAGCACGCCGAAAATGAAAAAATGCAGGGCGCGCAGCCAGAGCGGCGTATCCGCGCCGCTTAAGGCAAAGCTGGCAATGCAGGCGCCAACCAGCAGGGTATTGAGCAAAAGCACATTGCGGTAGCCAAAGCGCTGAATAATCGGGCGGATAATCGGTTTGGACGCCAGTGAACCCAGCACGGTTGGAATCATCATTAGGCCTGTGACAAAGGGTTCAAAGCCAAAAGCCACCTGCAGCATCAGCGGAATCAAAAAGGGCATCGCATTGCCGCCGAGGCGGGCAAAGAAGTTGCCGATGATGCCGATAGCGTAAATCCGGTTATTAAACAGCTTGCTGCGGAACAGCGCATTTTGATGAGTATGCGAGTGCAGGGCATACAGCACGGCAGCGGCCAGTCCTGCGCAAATCAGGCCGAGGCTCCAATACAAAGACAGCGAGGTGCTGGCAAAGTTTTCAATCCCGAGTGACAGGCCAGCCATGGCAATGACCAGCAGCAGGAAGCCCCATAAATCAAAGCGCTGCACACTCGGTTCCGTGACATTCGGCATGGCCTTAAAGGTGATCAGGCAGCCTAAAATACCCATGGGAATGTTGATCAGGAAAATCCAGTGCCATGTGGCCGCTTCGGCCAGCCAGCCGCCCAGTGTTGGGCCAATCAGCGGGCCGATCAAGCCCGCCAGGCTCATCAGGCTCATAGCGGATAGAAACTGCGCGCGCGGAATGACTTTCAGCATGGCTAAACGGCCAACCGGCAGCAGCAATGCGCCGCCAATGCCTTGCAGCACGCGGTAAGCCAGCAGTTCGTTTAAACTGTCAGACTGGCCGCAGCCTAAGGACGCCAAAGTAAAAATAATGATCGCGCTGAAGTACGTATTGCGCACCCCGAAGCGGTCTGCCAGCCAGCCGCTTAACGGGATGCAGGCCGCCACAGACAGCACATAGGCGACCACCACACTATGCATATTGAGCGGGTCTTCATTTAGATGCGCCGCCATAGAGGGAATGGCGGTATTGACAATGGTGGTATCCAGTCCCTGCATAAAAAAGCCAATGGATACCAGCAGAACCAAAAGTCTGAATTCAGGCTGCAAGGCCTGATGTGAGGGCGTGGCATTCATAGTATTTTAAAATTTAGAGTTTTAAGCAGTTTAGCTGAAATTCAGTGCGGCGGCTGTTGCAATACTGCAGTCTTTTCCTTGCAGTTTCATAAAATCAGCTGTTTTTTTTGCGGGGTAAAACGGATCAGGCAACAAGAATATCCCCCCAGTGCAAGGCAAATGAAATATCATGGGCTCACTTTTTGAGATGCCTTGGCTGCCAGATGGAGGCTTTTTTGATTCAGGTCTTTGCAATACGATGACAATTGAAATTTTAATGGTTATTGGTTTCTGTTTAGCGGCTTATTCTATTGTCGGCAATGATGTGCCGCAAACGCTGGGTACATTTATTTCATCCAATGCGCACCGCCCCTGGTGGCTGCTGTGGCTATATGTCAGTTCAATTTTAACCGCTGTGCTGCTGTACGGCTGGTTTACGTCTGGAGTGGGGGATGCGTCCTACGGACGGCTGAACACGATTCCATTTCCGGAAGACGGAGTTACATGGCTGTATATAGTCCCGCCGATTCTGCTGATTATATTGACGAAATACGGCATTCCAGTCAGCACCACTTTCTTAGTGCTGACTATTTTCTCGCCCAGCAGCCTGGGTTCCATGCTGACCAAATCGATGATGGGTTACGCAGTGGCGTTTATTGTCGCAATTGTGGTTTACCGCTTTGTCATCAAGCAGATTTCCATCCATTTCAGCAAAACCCGCCATGAACCGCATTCCAGTATTTGGGTGGGCCTGCAGTGGGTTTCTACGGCATTTTTATGGAGCCAATGGCTGATTCAGGATTTGGCGAATATTTTTGTCTATGTGCCGCGCGCCGTACCGCTGTGGTTCTTACTCTTCGCCATCAGTGTTTTTGTCGTTTTATTGGGGATTATTCTGTACCGGCGCGGCGGCGCGATTCAAAACATTATTGATACCAAAACAGGGGTGGCGGACATTCGTTCAGCGACCATTATTGACTTCATTTACGCCACGATTCTGTTGGTATTTAAGGAATGGAGCAATATTCCCATGAGCACCACGTGGGTGTTTTTGGGCCTGCTGGCAGGGCGCGAGTTTGCCATGGCCATGCATCTGCATGAGGTCAATAAATACAAAACTTCCCGCAATGTCAGCAAAGATGCCATGAAATTAATGTTCGGCTTAGTGATCAGTATTTTTCTAGCTACAACTTTGCCGTGGTTTTATCATGCGGTGTCAGGCAAATAAGCCTTCAGTTCAAATTTTAAAGCGTAAAAAAGCGGACTGTGCAGTCCGCTTTTTTACGCTTAAGCGTGCTTAAACTACAAAATGTTCCGGGGAATCCAAATTTCTCAATGCGCTGAAAATTTGCTTTGATGAGTTGCAGACAATCAGCTTGGCGCGGTGCTGCGGCGGCAAGAACCCTTCCTGCACAGCATGGTCCAGCTGTGCAATCAATGCATTGTAAAAGCCATTCACGTTATACAGCATCATTGGTTTTTGATGCTGATTCAGCTGCCCCCAAGTGGCAATTTCCAAAATTTCTTCAAAAGTGCCTAAGCCGCCCGGCAAGGCTACAAAGGCGCTGGCGCGTTCCGCCATCATGGCTTTGCGCTCATGCATGGTCTGAACCACGTGCAGTTCCGTTAAGCCATTATGGGAAATTTCATAGTCCAGCATAAACTCAGGAATGACCCCGACGGCTTCACCGCCATTTTGCACCACGGCATCCGCCACTTGCCCCATCAGGCCAATGCTGGCGCCGCCGTAGACCAAACCAAAACCTGCATCAGCAATGCCTTTGGCTAAAGCAATGGCCTTTTCTTGATAAATTGGATTGTTGCCTGAGCGCGAACCGCAATACAGGGCAATCAGCGGCTGCGTAGTTTGAGGAGAAGAGAGATTCAATGATTCTGTCATTTTTAATACGCTATTCATTTCGTTTTATTCACCTTATCACTTTATTTTTTATCGCTCTAGCATAGTGCGGAAATATGACAGCAAGATGCAGCCCTGGCATTGCGCAGCAAAATTTTACGGTGCGGCGGGGCGCCGCTGCAAAAAAAGATGAAATTCTGTCCCAGCTTGCTATACTGATTCCTTGTTTTTCCACAAATGAATCGTCATGGGCAGTGGTTGTTGTCGCTCCGCAAAAAAAAATTTCTTAAAAATTAATCATCTTGGTGCTGCAGCGCGCACCTTTTTCAATTTGAATATGCCAAACATAAATGCAAGACGGCATCCTGCTCAGGAGATGACTGCATGATCTTTGAGTGGATGTCCGATCCTTCAGCATGGGTCGGTTTGCTGACCCTCGTGATTCTAGAAATTGTATTGGGTATCGACAACCTGGTCTTTATTGCGATTCTTGCGGAAAAATTGCCGCCGGAACAGCGTAATGCCGCCCGGATTGTGGGTTTATTGCTGGCGCTGTGCATGCGCTTGGTGCTGCTGGCTTCAATTGCCTGGGTCATGACGCTGGTTGCGCCGCTGTTTCACGTCTTTGGCCATCCGTTCTCCGGACGCGATTTGATCCTGCTGTTCGGCGGGGTATTTCTGCTGTTCAAAGGCACGATGGAATTGCGTGAGCGTCTTGAAAACAAGCCGATGCTGAAAGAAGAAAATCCCGTGCATGCAACGTTCTGGATGGTGATCATTCAGATTGTAGTGCTGGACGCGGTGTTCTCCTTAGACAGCGTGATTACTGCGGTCGGCATGGTGAAACATCTGCCTGTCATGATGATTGCCGTAGTGATTGCGGTCGGCATTATGCTGTGGGTGTCTAAACCGCTGATGAATTTCGTCAACCGTCATCCGACGGTGGTGATTCTGTGCCTGTGTTTCCTGATGATGATCGGCTTCTCCCTGCTGGTTGAAGGCTTTGGCTTCCATATTCCGAAAGGCTACCTGTACGCTGCCATCGGCTTCTCTGTGCTGATTGAATTCCTGAACCAGACCATGCGCCACAATCAGGAAAAAACCGTCACGACAACCGATCTGCGTTACCGGACAGCCTCTGCGGTGATGCGCATGCTGGGCGGCAAAAGCGGTTCAGAAATGCAAAAAGATGAGCATGAAGATGTGCTGGCGACCCGCGCTTTTGCCGATGATGTCTTTGATGAAGACAACGGGGCATATCACAGTGTGATGGTGCAGGGGGTGCTGGGCTTATCTGAACGCCCTGTGAAGTCGGTGATGACGCCGCGCCCGGAGCTGGAATGGATTGATTTGGAAGAAGATGAAGCGTCCATTAAGCACCAGCTGCTGAGCATGACGCATTCGCGCCTGATTGTTTCCCGCGGTGAGCTGGACAATATTGCCGGTGTGGTGCTGACGCATAAAGTCATGAATGAATACATTGAAACCGGCGTGCTGAACTTTGAAAAGCACCTGCGTGAGCCTGTGATTGTGCATGAAAATGCGCAAGTGCTGATGGTGATGGAGCAGCTGCGTCAGGCGCCGCTGCAAATGGCGCTGGTGCTGAACGAATACGGCTCCATTGAAGGCATTGCAACGCCGATTGACGTGCTGGAAGCGATAGCGGGTGAATTTCCGGATGAAGACGAACTGGAAACGGCAGCTGCAAGTTTGGAAGACGGTTCACTGATTCTGGAAGGCTCAACCGATATCCGTCATGTTTCTTTACTGTTGAACCGCGATTTGGTGGATGATTCAGAACAGTATTCTACGCTGTCGGGCTATATCTTATTCCATTTGGGCCGCTTGCCTGAAAATGGTGAAAAACTCACAGCCGATGGGCACATTTTTGAAGTGGTGACTATGGATGGCCATAAGATTGAAAAAGTGCATGTCACTGCAATTGCCCATAATCTGCATTCCAATTAGGGATTGGCTCTGAATTCAGAGCCATCTTCCGTTAAAATAGCCTGCATTGCAGGCTATTTTTTTTATTTGAGATGCACATGACAGAAAAGCAATGCCCTTGCGGTCAGGGCGAATATGCCCAATGCTGCCAGCCGCTGCATGCGGGCAAAGAAAAAGCGCAAAGCGCAGAACAGCTGATGCGTTCGCGCTACAGCGCATTTGCCCAGCATGAAATTGATTACATCGTGAAAACCACAGCAGCGCAGCAGCAGCCAGCTTTGGATGTGCCTGCCATTGCAGACTGGAGCAGATCCAATCAATGGCTGCAGCTGGACGTGGTGCAGGCCAATGAAAAGCTGGATAAAAGCCATGCGCAAGTGGAATTTAAAGCGCATTATCATGACGGCAAGCAGGCGCATGTGCACCATGAAGTGTCGCATTTTGTGAAGCAAAACGGCGCATGGTATTTTCTCGACCCGACTGTAGATCAGCATGTCACCCTGAAACAGCCATGCATTTGCGGTTCAGGCAAAAAATTTAAACAATGCTGCGCGCAATATCTGTAGTTTTTTTCTGAAGATGCCTTAAAATAGCGCGCATCTGTTACCCTCAGTGGATGAAGGGCCATGTTACTCACCGTTATTTACATTATTGCAATTACGGCAGAAGCCATGACGGGCGCACTGTCCGCAGGACGGCGGAGCATGGACTGGTTTGGGGTGATTTTAATCGCCTGTGTGACGGCATTAGGCGGCGGTTCTGTGCGCGATGTGCTGCTGGGGCATTATCCGCTGACGTGGGTCAAGCATCCTGAATATCTGGTGCTGACCTGCTGCGCCGCGCTGTTCACGATCATCATTGCCAAATGGATGAAGCATTTGCATTCCATTTTTCTGCTTTTAGATGCTTTGGGCCTCATCGGCTTTACCATTATTGGCTGTCAAATAGCCTTGCAAATGGGGCACGGTTTTGTGGTTTCAGCCGTTGCCGGCGTGCTCACGGGTGTCTCTGGCGGCATTTTGCGGGATATTCTGTGTAATGACGTGCCTTTGGTGTTCCGCCGTGAACTGTATGCTTCAATTTCTTTTGTCGCAGTGATCTTCTACTGGTTCTGCATTGACTTTGGACTGTCACTGGAAATTACTGTTATCTCAACCTTGGTGTTTGGCTTTTCCCTGCGCTGCATTGCGATTTATTTCGGCTTAGAAATGCCGAAATTCATTTACAAGGATGATGATGAGCAGTCAGCCTCTTCCAAAGACCCGTCTTAAATTGCGCAGCTAAGCGTAAAGCCTCAATGGAAAATGCTTCATTGGGTCAGTTTGGCGCATCATATTAAAAAGAGCACAATCATAAAATCCTGTTGTGAAGGCAGCATGCACCCTTTCACCTCATCAGAGATCTTGTTATGGACTTAGTCTCACGGATACAGCGCTTGCCGATAGGCAAGTTTCACTACACATTGCTATGGGTCATTGGACTGGGCTGGATGTTTGACGCGATGGATACAGGGCTAATCTCCTTTATCTTGGCGAAAATGGCGGAAGACTGGGCCATGAGCCCGGCTGAAAAGGGCTGGGTGGTGTCGATCGGCTTTGTCGGCATGGCGATTGGCGCAGTCTTTTCTGGGGCGCTGGCAGACCGGGTTGGTCGTAAAACGGTATTTGCATCGACATTGGTCATATACAGCTTGGCCACGGCAGCCTGCGCATTTGCGCCGGATTTAACCTGGCTGCTGGTGTGCCGCTTTATTGTCGGTTTAGGCTTAGGCGGCCAATTGCCTGTGGCGGTGACGCTGGTCAGTGAATATATTCCTGCGCACGTGCGCGGCCGCTTTATAGTGCTGCTGGAAAGCTTTTGGGGGCTGGGCTGGCTGTGCGCCGCGCTGATTTCTTATTTTATCATTCCGCATTACAACTGGCATGCCGCCTTTTTAGTCGGCGGTTTGCCGGCGCTGTATGCCATTGTCATTTGGAAAATGGTGCCGGAGTCGGTTCCGTATCTTATCAACCGCGGCCGTTTTGAAGAAGCGCATGCGCTGGTGAAAAAAATTGAGGCCAAATGCGGTGTGCAGGTGCTGGAGATCTTTGAAGTCAAACCTGTGGCGGAAAAGCAGAATACCTCATTCAAACAGCTGTGGTCAGGCATATTTGCACGCAGAACATTGATGCTGTGGCTGATCTGGTTCGGCATCGTGTATTCGTACTATGGCATTTTTACCTGGCTGCCCAGCCTGCTGGTGAAGCAGGGCTATACCATTGTGCAGTCTTTTGAATATGTTTTGGTGATGATCCTGGCGCAGTTGCCGGGCTACATTGCAGCCGCATGGCTGGTGGAGAAACTGGGGCGCAAAGCGACGCTTGCAGGCTTTATCGGCTGCTGTGCGGTTTCCGCCTACTTCTTTGGCCAAGCTGAAACGGTGACCATGATTGTGGTCTGCGGCTGCCTGATGTCTTTCTTTAATTTAGGCGCATGGGGCGTACTGTATACCTATACGCCGGAACAGTATCCAGCCAATATCCGCGCCTTCGGCTCTGGCTGGGCTGCAGCGGTTGGGCGCATGGGCGGCATTGTGGCGCCGTTGGCGGTGACGCATATGATGGTCATGAACAACGGCTTCAGCTATGTCTTCAGCATGTTTACTGCCGTGCTGCTGGCCGTGGCTTTTGTGATTGTAGTGTTGGGTGAAGAAACCAAAGGCAAGACCTTAGAGTCCATGGGCCTATAAAATCGATGTGGCGGCAAAAGCGCAGCACGGTGAAAAGCCTGCTGCGCTTTTTTGCTTTTTGAACAAGCATTTTCAGCTGATTTTGAGGAAGGGAAATGCTTCATTGGACAATGCGGCTTTGAAATGGAGCGCTGAAGCGATGAATTCAGATGAAATCCACAGGCCAAATGGAAATTAGAAGTTGCTCATTTTAAAAAAAATGGATAATTTTACGGCAATAGATCGATCATAAGACACGATTTGTCGCTGTGTTGAAGGACATACCCTTGTGTATGCGCCAGCTGCGACATAGCATAAGAACCCAGATATAAAAACGAATTTATTAGGATTACAGGTTGTTATGACAAGCCTTGCGCATCATGCGACAGAAAACCGTTCCGTAGCGGAATTTACCGAACAAGCCTACCTCAACTATGCCATGTACGTGATTATGGACCGTGCATTGCCGCATATCAGTGACGGCTTAAAGCCTGTGCAGCGCCGTATCGTTTATGCGATGAGTGAATTGGGCCTCAAGCCCAGCGGCAAGCCGAAAAAATCGGCGCGTACGGTGGGTGATGTGCTGGGTAAATACCATCCGCATGGCGACTCTGCCTGCTATGAAGCCATGGTGCTGATGGCGCAGCCGTTCAGCTACCGCTATCCTTTTATTGAAGGCCAGGGCAACTGGGGTTCGCCGGACGATCCAAAATCCTTTGCGGCCATGCGTTATACCGAAGCTAAATTGTCGCCTTACAGCGACTTGCTGCTGTCAGAACTGGGGCAAGGCACCTGTGACTGGCAGGACAACTTTGACGGTTCCATGAAAGAGCCGGTGAACCTGCCTGCGCGTGTTCCGAATATTCTGTTAAACGGCACCACCGGTATTGCCGTGGGCATGGCCACAGATATTCCGCCGCATAACCTGCGTGAAGTGGTGAAGGGCACAATTGCACTGATCCGCAACCCGAATTTAACCGATGAAAAAGTTGCTGAATATATTCCGGGTCCAGATACCCCGACCAGAGCGGAAATTATTACTGCGCCGGATGAATTGCTGAAACTGCAGACTACAGGCCGCGGAAGCTACCGCACCCGTGCGGTTTATACCATTGAGAAAAATGAAATCATCATCACTGAGCTGCCTTATCAAGTCTCAGGCTCCAAAGTGATTACCCAAATCGCCGACCAGATGCAGGCGAAGAAATTGCCGCTGGTCAGCGACCTGCGTGATGAATCAGATCATAAAAACCCAACCCGCCTGGTGATTGTGCTGCGTTCCAACCGCATTGATGCAGAATCGGTGATGAGCCATTTATTTGCCACCACCGATTTAGAATCCAGTTACCGCGTCAATATGAACATGATTGGCGCAGACGGCCGTCCGCAAGTGAAATCCATCCGCCGCATTTTGCTGGAATGGATTGAAATCCGTAAAAATACGGTGACCCGCCGCCTGCAGTACCATTTAAATAAAATTGAAAAGCGCCTGCATATTCTGGGCGGTTTGATTATTGCCTATTTAAATATTGATGAAGTGATCAAGATTATCCGTGAAGAAGATCAGCCGAAGCCGGTGCTGATGCTGCGCTTTAATATTGATGAAATTCAGGCCGAAGCTATTTTAGAGCTCAAATTGCGCCACTTGGCCAAGCTTGAGGAAATGGAAATGCGCCGTGAACAGGATGAATTGGAAGCCAAAGCCACCATTATCCGTGAGCAGCTGGCCAATCCTGAGTCGCTGAAAAATCTGATTATCAATGAGCTGAAAGACGATGCGAAGAAATTCGGCGATGACCGCCGTTCGCCAATTGTGCGCCGTGAAGATGCGCAGGCCATCAATGAACAGGACATGCTGCCGGCAGATCCTGTGACCGTGGTGCTGTCAGAAGCCGGCTGGATCCGTTCCGCCAAAGGCCATGAAGTCGATGCCGAAAATCTGAATTTCCGTGCCGGCGATCAATACCTCAGCCATGCACAGGGCAAATCCAATCAGCGGGTCTATGTGCTGGATGATGCAGGTCGCAGCTATGCGTTGGCCATTAATTCCTTGCCGTCTGCACGCGGATTGGGAGAACCGCTGAGTTCAAAATTATCTCCAGCCAGCGGTGTTGGCTTTAAGCAGCTGTTGATTGCAGATGATGATGCAGAATTATTGGCAATCAGCAATAAAGGCTATGGCTTTAAAACGCAAGCCAAGCAGCTGGATACCAATGCCAAAGCGGGTAAAGCTTTCCTTACTTTGTCTGATGATGCGCAGCCGATGAACCTGCAGCTGGTTGAGCAGGCGACGCATCTTGCGCTGCTCAGTTCAGCGGGCCGTTTGCTGGTCATCGATTTGGCGGAATTGCCAAGCCTGAATAAAGGCAAAGGTAATAAATTGATACAACTCGAGGCTAAGGATCAGCTCGCATCTATGATAGCGTTGACTTTAGATGATGTAATTCAAGTGGTTGCAGGTCAGCAGCAATTAAAATTAAAAGGCGATGATCTGCAGAAATATATGGGCAAGCGTGCTTCGAAAGGCGTGACCCTGCCGCGCGGATATCAAAAAGCAAATAAACTGTGCATTCAAAGATAATACTAGCATCCATGGATCGAAATACGTTATATATGCAAAGTATTCGTGAAATGGATGCAATATTAGGCTCACACAAGTTAAATAATGAGCGGCTTAATATTGAGAAAAACAGTTGAATTATTAAGGATTACTGACAGGAGAATCGGGCGTTATGGAAAAGATTTGGTTCGCAGAATACCAAAAGACGGGTATTCCAGAAACTGTAGAATTACCGCCGGAAAACACATCACTGAATGATATTTTTGAACGTAATTTTCAGAAATTCGGTTCGCGTGATGCCTTTATTTTTATGGACAAAGTCCTGACATTCAGCGAGCTGGATGAGGCAAGCCGTAAATTTGCGACCTATTTACAAAGTTTAGGTCTGGCAAAAGGTTCGCGTGTTGCGGTCATGATGCCGAACGTTCTGCAGTATCCAGTCGTGGCCTTGGGGGTGTTCCGCGCTGGTTTGGTTTTGGTCAACGTTAATCCGCTGTATACCTCGCGTGAGCTGGAGCATCAGCTTAATGATTCAGGCGCAGAAGTGCTGGTCATTGTTGAAAACTTTGCTTCCGTCTATCAGGCGATTCTGGGTAAAACGCCTGTGAAGCATGTGGTTGTGGCTTCAGTTGGCGATATGCTGGGCGCATTGAAGGGCACTCTCGTGAACTTTGTATTGCGTTCTGTGCGCAAGCAAATTCCGGCTTGGGATATTCCAGGCCATATCCGCTTTAATGCTGCGATGTCCAAGGTCAGCGCAAGCAACTATAAGCGTCCAAGCTTAACCTTAAGCGATACCGCTGTACTGCAGTATACCGGCGGTACGACGGGTGTTTCTAAAGGTGCAGAATTGACCCACCGCAACCTTGTTGCGAATATGCTTCAGTGTGACGGCATTTTCCAAAGCAAGTTTGGCCAGCAAGACGGCCAGCCGGATGACCGTATTTTCTGCGCATTGCCGCTGTATCATATTTTTGCCTTCATGGTCTGCGCGCTGTACGGCATGTACAAAGGCCAAGCGAATGTACTGATTCCAAACCCGCGTGATTTGCCGGCTGTAATTAAAGAGCTGCGCAAATACCAGCCGACCTTCTTCCCGGCAGTGAACACTTTGTTTAATGCATTGGTCAACAATGAAGAATTTAAGCAGCTGGATCACAGCAAAATGAAAATGGCGATGGGCGGCGGCATGGCTGTTCTGCCATCCACAGCGGCGGCATGGAAAAAAGTCACTGGCACGAATATTATCGAAGGCTACGGCCTGTCGGAAACTTCACCGGTTGCGACGGCAAATCCGCCATCATCTATGGAATTCAGCGGCACGATTGGCATTCCATTGCCATTAACCGAAGTTGCTATTCTTGATGATGACGGCAATGAAGTTGCATTAGGCGAGCAGGGTGAAATTTCAATCCGCGGCCCTCAAGTGATGAAGGGCTACTGGAACCGTCCGGACGAAACTGAAAAAGTCATGAGCAATGGCTTCTTCCGTACCGGTGATATTGGTGTGATGGATTCCCGTGGTTATATTAAAATTGTTGACCGCAAAAAAGACATGATTCTGGTGTCGGGCTTTAACGTCTATCCTTCTGAAATTGAAGAAGTTGTTTCTAAACATCCAAAAGTGCTTGAAGTGGCGGCGATTGGCGTGCCGGATGAAAAATCTGGCGAAGTGCCAAAGCTTTTCGTCGTGAAAAAAGACCCGTCCTTAACGACTGAAGAAGTTTTAGCCTTTGCAAAAGAAAACTTAACCGGCTATAAGCGCCCGCGTTATGTTGAGTTTATGGATGAATTGCCAAAATCGAATGTCGGCAAAATCCTGCGTAAAGATTTGCGTAAAACGGCTTAATCTGCACCATAAAAAAAGCGCCTTCAGGCGCTTTTTTTAGTGCTGCGCTTTTATTTTTTCATCAGCCAGCGGTCAAAGTAGCGGCGTCCAACGCCAAAAATGCCGAGAAAAATAAACATGGCGCCAAACTGCAGGCTGAATTGGCTTTGCTTAAAGGTGCCGTAGCTTAGCACATTGTCAATGATGCAATACACGAGAATGGCAATAGCCCAATGCCATAACGGCCATTGCTTAATGGATACCGCGTAAAATGCCGTCCAAAGCATGATAAAGGTAAAGACGGTCGACCAAACATTCATATTGGCGCAGATCACAGTCAGCAGAAAAGCTGTAACAGGAGTTACAATCTTTAAAACACGGTCTACCTGCAGCTGGTTCTGGCGCTGCTTTTCCAGCACCTCGAACATTTCTTTTTGATCCGGACTGACCATATTCAACCTATACACAGTTAAAGAAAACACTCTATTTAACAAAATTTATTGACGAATTGCCATGTTATGATGGCATTTATAAATTCATCAAGAGAAAAAACACATGCAAAGCATAAGTGGGATCATTTATCTCATTTTGGGCGCTTGTCTGCTCCCTTATGTTTTTACCTTTATTGCAAAAAAAACGTCAGGCCTGACAGCAAAAGACCATCAAAATCCAAGAGAAGCATTGGCTAAAGCAACAGGCATTAGCGCCCGCGCCAATGCGGTCCAGCAAAACAGCTTTGAAAGCCTGCCTTTATTTATCGGCGCTGTGCTGATGGCTGAATATATGGTGATTCCGCAAAGCTTTATTATGACCTTGGGGATTGCCTATATTGCGCTGCGCATTATTTACGGCATCTGCTATTTGGCCAATTGGGCAACTTTGCGTTCTATTATTTGGACGCTGTCCATGCTGTGTCCTGTATGCCTGCTGCTGATTATTATTAAAATTGTTTAGGCCCACTAGCATTTAGATGAAAATTTCAATGCGCAAAGGCAAAATCAAAAAAAAATACCGAAAAACCGTTATAATTGACGCGGTTTAAAAGATTTAACTTGTTAAAGAGCAATGCTATGAGCTACAGCAATATCCCAGCGGGTAAAGATGCGCCAAATGACATCTATGTAATTATTGAAATTCCTGCAAATGCAGCGCCAATCAAATACGAAATCGACAAAGATTCTGATGCGCTTTTTGTGGACCGTTTCATGGGTACAGCAATGTTTTACCCAGCGAACTACGGTTATGTGCCAAACACGTTGTCACTGGATGGCGACCCGCTAGACGTGCTGGTTGTTACACCGCACCCAGTAGAGCCGGGTTCTGTCATCCGCTGCCGTCCAGTCGGTAAATTGAACATGGAAGATGACGGCGGCGTAGATGCAAAATTAATCGCTGTACCGCATGACAAATTGACACCGCTTTATAAAGATGTCAAAGAATATACAGACCTTCCAGAATTGCTGATCAAGCAAGTTGAGCATTTCTTTGCTCACTATAAAGATTTAGAAGCTGGCAAATGGGTTAAACTCAACGGCTGGGAAGGTTCTGAAGTTGCTAAGCAGGAAGTACTCAGCTCTATCGAAGCGTATAAAGAAGCAAATAAATAATTGCTTTGCATCGGGCGGATGTATCCAGCCCAATAAAAAAACCTGCACATTGTGCAGGTTTTTTTATTGGCTTGAATATCGTGTGAATTAGAATAATTTCACAGGGATATCCAAGAAAATGCGCCATTCATTGGTATCGCCAATATAAGCGCCTTCATATGCGCTGTTTGCGCGGTAGATTGAGTTGCGCAGGCGCAGGCTGGCATCTTTGGCAAAACCGCTTTGCACAGTATATTTCACTTGGTTAAAGAATTCATTTTCTTTACCTTCGTCTGCTGTGCCGGCAACATTAATATCCCAGCCATAAACATAAGCGGTTGTCCAGTTTAAGCCTGGAACGCCTAATTTGCCGAAATCTAGGTTGTACTGTACTTGTACTGATTTTTCATGGTTGCCGATAAAGTCAGACAAGTATGAGTTCGGCAGGTAAATGCTTTGGAAACCGTCCGCATTTTGGCCATAATCATAGCCAACATTACCGGTATTTTGTTGGTATGCCAGCATGAGGTTGTGCGCGCCAGTATTATAAGTGCCTGAGATCGCCCAAATATTATTGGTTTTTTCTACGCCGGCAATGCCTGTTGCTGCATAGTTCGGTAAAACCTCACCTGTTGCAGAATAAGTTTGCGCATTTTTATCAAATTTAGTGTGGTAACCGCTGAAGTCATATGTCAAAGAGCTGCCGTTTTCCAAAGCTTGCTTATAGTTTGCATTGACATAGTGGCGGTCTAATTTATTTTTACTGTCTAAGCCATAGTATGAGGCATTCAGGGCATCGCTGAATTTATATTTTGCGCCCCAGACGACTGCGCTTTCCAGGTGGTTGCCGTCGGTATTGATTTGTTCAGACATTTGGTTCTTAGTGAATTTACCGGCAGTCAATTCCAGGCCATTGATTTCGCGGCTTGTCGCTAAAACACCTTCGAAATATTCAGGCACCATGCGGCCAGTATTGCTGGCAAGCACAGGCAAGTCTAGAACTTGTGTACCGTAGCGCACTTCAGTATTTGAAATGCGCGCTTTCACATTGGCGCCGCCGCGTGCCCAATGGTCATATGTATCACCGGCTTGTTTCTTGCCATTTAATGTTTCACGGGGAATCATGTTGTTGCCGGCATTTTTGTTTTCGCCCAGCTTGAATGAAGCATCGCCAACGGCACCTATACCAAAGCCAATCACGCCTTTGGTATAGCCAGACTCTAAATCAAAAATTGCAGATTGAGCTGCAGAGCTTTGGTCTTTTACGCCAGGCGCTTTCTTATCACGGTTAATGTAACCTGTGCGGAAAAGCACCGATCCTTCGGCATCTTCTACAAATCCTTTTGATTCGCTTTGTTCGCTTGCAAACGCTGTTGAAATTAAAGCTGCGTTAACAAGCAGCGCCAGTGTAAGCTGTTTTGATTTGAGCATTGGGATAAAGCCTTATGCAGAAAATATATAGTTAAAGAGTTCATAGATTGTATAAGTTTTCTATAAAAAAAGATCATTTTTATTGTTCTTATTACACTAAAGTTACGCATATTTTCGATAAAGTGTATAAAAAAATCTGCTAACAAAAACTAAATATTTCTAAGATTGTTTTTTAATTTTAATTAAAAACATAGAGATATATTTATTTTAAAGCGGAATGGCTATTTCACGATGCAGCTTTGATTTTCTTGAGGCTGTATCAGCAGTGCAAAATTCAGAACGCTTAAAAGCGGTTGCTGACAGATTGCTTTTTTTGCCGTGTGGCCGCTCAAAAAGGATGTTCTGCAAAACTGAAGCTGCTGACTGGTGTTTAAAATATTCTCGTGAAAAGTGTTGCAATATTGTTGGTTAATTGATCGAAATTTTGAATTTTGCCTAACTGGAATATGCTGAAAGTGAAAATCAATAGGTACCGGTCAAGCTTAAAGTTTCATCATATCTGAAATATAAGTTTACCAAAAGTTATAAAAATAATTAAAATCCGGCCTCGGGAAAAACAATTTTGCAAATATGCATATAGGGGAATCATGCCTGTATTTTCACACCGGACAGCAATGGCGCTATTGCTGGCTTTGACTTCATTTCATGCGTTCGCTGCAGACAAGGCAGAGGCGTCCAGAGCGCTCACCGGCAGCGTGTCCATTTTAAGCAAGTATATTTACCGCGGCGGTGTGGAAAATGATGATGCGGCTTTGCAGGCGGGTTTAGAATATGCGCATAGCAGCGGCGCATTTGCCGGCTACTGGGGATCGACCTTAGATTATGATGCAACGGATGAAAGCAAAGACTCGGGGTTTGAGCATGATTTTTATCTGGGCTATGGCCGTACGCTGAATGAGGACTGGAGCTATAGAACTCAGCTAACCGCTTATGTCTACCAAAATGGCGGCGCGGTTTATAGTGAAGATGGCAGTGAAAAGCGCCGTACCACAGGTGTAGAGCTGCTGAATAACCTGGATTATAAAAACTTAAGCGTGGGGCTGGCGGTCATGCTGGCCGATGTCAATTACAGCAATGCCGGCGATATCTACTTAAGCGCGGCATATGAGCATGCATTGCCGCAGGATTTTGCCTTAAGAACTTCTGTTGGCGGGTTTATCTATAATGACCGCCGTGATGATGGCATTGTCGAAACGGCGGAACATGCTGTATTTTCCGAGGCGCGTATTGGCTTGGCGAAGGCGTTGGGCAAGACAGGCGCTGAAGCGGTGCTGGAATATGTCTGGGGCGGCCAGGACCGCATGGGTGAATCACTGGAAGATCAGACATTGATTGGATTGAATTACAGTTTCTAAATTGATATCACAATCCGGATCGATCTTCTAAAAGTGTATAAATGCAAATTTATGCACTTTTTTTAAGCACTTTTGATTAATGTGGTGAAAAAACGTACTCAAAAAGAGGCATTTTTTATAATTGGTTACAAGTTGCTTATTTGCATGGCTTTCAGCATGCATTGTGAAGATGCTTCACGGTGCACCAAAGAATCATGCGCTTACGCATTGCCATGATTTAAAATTAAATAATTAAAAAACAAGAGGGTAATGTCTTGGATTGGGGGCTTATAAAACGGTCATGAATTTTTTATCCAGCTGTTTTGAAAAGTTGGCACAGCGTTTGCTACTTCTCAGTGAGTTTCAAAAATCTTCTGGGGATTCCAAAATGTTAAAAAAATTACTTGCTGTGACTGCTTTAACTGCTGCATCAGGCGCTGTATTTGCTGAAGATGCGCCAGCAATGCCATTTGGCTTAACCTTTAGCGGCAGCGCTGCGGTGACGACCGATTACCGTTTTCGCGGTGTGACGCAAACTCAAAACGACCCAGCGGTACAGGCCGGTTTTACATTAGGACATTCTTCAGGTTTGTATTTTGGCCTTTGGGGCTCAAATGTGAATTTTGGTTCAGGCACGCCAAGTCTGGAATTAGACCCGTCAATTGGTTATGCGACAACTTTAGAAAGCTTCAGCAGCAAGCCAGTACTTGATGTAGGCGTGGTGTATTACAATTACCCAAGCGCGAGCGATTTAAATTGGGCAGAATTGTATGGGAAACTGACATTTAAAGAAGTTCTTGCCTCAGGTGACAGCCTGTTAACCAACATTAACTATACCAATGATTATGCCGCTGCGGATACCAGCAGCTGGAACATCAATGCAGGCTATTCAGTTCCATTTGGTTCATCAGGCTTTGGCGGAGTGGCAGGCTTAGGTTATACCGTTGTAGATGATGAAAATAAATATGGATTCAGTGGCGATGATAACTATATTGACTGGAAAGTCGGTGTGACTTACGGCTTTAAATCAATTCCAGGCGCAACAGCTGAATTGGCAGCCATAGGCACCAATATGGATACAGATGGCATCTATGAGCCATCTTCACGCGCTGTGGAAACAGGCGCAGTTTTTACCTTAACTAAGACTTTCTAATTTAGAATGTGCTGGAAAAGCCCTGGATGCTGATGCATTCAGGGCTTTTTTATGTTTATCTCTGGGCTGTTCGGCTTTTGCGCATCCGCACTATGGCATTTGCCCTCTGTAGGACAAGGCTTCTGAAAGATGCTGTGTTTGAATGCGCTCTTCTAAAGACAAATCAGCAATAGTGCGCGCCACCCGCAGTACGCGGTGGTAAGCTCGGGCAGACAGATTCAGGCGCTGCTGCGCCATATTCATCATGTTCTGCGCTGTGCTGTCTAGAACAGCATGCTGTTCCAGCTGTTTGGGACTGAGCGCCATGTTGGCGAAGTTTTGCCGTTGTATTTGCTGCTGATAGGCTTTTAATACCCGTTCGCGCACTTGGGCGGAGGTTTCCGCGGGCTGTTTATCCTGCAGTTCAGATGCCTGCAGCGGCGGAACATCAATATGCAAATCAATTCTATCCAATAAAGGCCCTGAAATCCGGTTTTGATAGCGCTTAATCGCATCTGGGGAGCACTGGCAGCGGGCATCCTGATTGAATGCATAGCCGCAAGGACAAGGGTTCATTGCGGCAATCAGCTGAAAGTTAGCTGGAAAGGTGATCTGCCGCGATGCGCGTGAGATAATAATTTCTCTGGATTCCAGCGGCTGGCGTAAAACTTCCAGCACTTTCCGGTCAAATTCCGGCAGCTCATCTAAAAACAGCACGCCTAAATGCGCTAAGGTGATTTCACCGGGTTTGGGGTTGGAGCCGCCGCCTACCAAGGCAATGGCGGACGCCGTATGATGCGGTGCGCGGAAGGGGCGGTGGCCAAATTCATGCTTTGCGCTGGCAATCGAATAGATGCTGGCAACTTCTAAATTTTCCTGCAAATTCAATGGCGGCAGAATGCTGGATAAGCGTGAAGCCAGCAGCGTTTTTCCTGTTCCGGGCGGGCCGCGGAACAGCAGAGAATGCCCGCCGGCTGCGGCAATTTCCAATGCGCGGCGTGGCCGCAGCTGGCCTTTGACATCAGCCAAATCAAATTGATAGCTGGAGAAAGATGCCGGCTTCACTGCATTAAATTGCAGTAAAGGCGCGATTTGATTCAAATGATCACAAACATCTTTTAAATGGGTGGCAGCAAAAACTTCAAAATTAGGCAATTGAGAAGCTTCCTGTGCATTCTGTTCCGGCACAATCAGCTGATGCTTCGCCTGCTGGCAGGCAATCGCGATGCTTAAAGTGCCGGTGGTCGGGCGCAAATGGCCATCTAATGCCAGCTCGCCAATAAATTCCAGCTGTTCTGCAGCGTTTTCAGGCAATTGGCCAGATGCAATCAAAATGCCTAAAGCAATGGCAAGGTCTAAGCGTGAGCCATCTTTGGGCAAATCAGCAGGCGCCAAATTAATGGTTAAGCGTTTGGTGGGGAATTGAAATCCGCTGTTGATAATGGCTGATCTGACCCGGTCTTTACTTTCCCGAACAGCCGCTTCCGCCAGTCCAACAATGGTTAAGGAAGGCAAGCCTTGGCTGAGATGGACTTCAACTTCTATTAAAGGGGCATGCAGGCCCAATTGCCCGCGGCTATAAATTTTGGCAAAAGACATATTATTGTTCCGTTATAGTGCATTTTTTTTAATCATTATGCGTCTAATGCTGCACTAAAAAAGTGCTTATTTTTTGTTCTGTATTTTCAATTCGAGTGATTCTACTTGTTTCAGCAGCTCATTCAAACGCAAGTTTGCATTATTCAAAGCTGTGCGCTGACGTTCAATTTCTTCCTTAGACACTAAATCCATCTTGCTGACCGCTTCGTTCAGCAGTGCGCGTACATTATGTTCCAGATCTTTTTTGGGCTGATCCAGCTGTTCCATAATGGCTTGAAGTAAAGTTTCAAACATTTTTGATCTCCGTCTGATGCAGATGAGCGGGCAGTGTAGCATTGCCTTGCTGCAGACTATAGTATTTGAACTAAAAATAAGGCTGCTTCCGATGGGTAATATGATCATTCTTATGATAAATATGTCTAATTTTCGCGTCTAAAGCAGCATTCGAAGTCTAAAATAGGTTATAAATAAAACTCATGCTGGAAGCTTCTATTTTCCCCGACCTTGGAACTTTTGGCATGAAAATTGAACATAAAACCTTACTGGTGAAAGAAGCCGAAGGAAACCACACATGAAGCTTGTAACTGCAATTGTAAAACCCTTTAAATTAGATGATGTGCGTGAAGCGCTGTCTGAAATTGGTGTTCAAGGGATCACTGTCACTGAAGTGAAAGGATTTGGCCGTCAAAAAGGTCATACAGAACTATACCGCGGCGCGGAATATGTTGTTGATTTCTTGCCTAAAGTAAAAATTGAAATCGCAATCAGCGATGAAATGGTGGATTCAGTGATCGAATCTATTACACGTGTTGCAAGCACAGGAAAAATTGGCGACGGTAAAATCTTCGTTACCAATTTAGAACAAGTCATCCGTATTCGTACTGGTGAAACTGGTGCTGACGCTGTCTAAAAAATTGGCACGAAGTTTGCTGAGTACCTAATAACTCACAAAATAGGTCGGGGGATACGAATGAAAAAAATGCTACTTGCGCTCAGTCTGTCTGGCGCACTCTTAGGCGGTTCTGTTGCGTGGGCTGAAGAGGCCGTAACAGCACCTGCTTCTTCAGAAACGGCAGCCGCTTCAGCAGCTGAAACAGCGGTTGCGCCTGCAGCTGCAGAAGTTCCGGCAGCGGTGCCTGCGCCAGCACCTGCAGAAGAAGGGCCAAAACTGGACACAGGCGATACCGCCTGGATTTTAGTTTCAACAGCGCTGGTGCTGCTGATGACGATTCCCGGTTTGGCGCTGTTCTACGGCGGCATGGTCCGCAAGAAAAACGTGCTCAGCACCATGGCGCATAGCTTCGTCGCGGCAGCTATCGTCAGCATCACGTGGGTCGTGATTGGCTATACGCTGGCGTTTGGTTCAGGCAATGCCTTTATTGGCGGTTTGGATAAACTGATGCTGTCCGGCATTACGACAGCTGCGCTGACTGGAACCATTCCTGAAATTCTCTTTGTTATTTTCCAAATGACCTTTGCCATTATTACGGTTGCCATTATTACCGGTTCTATTGCAGAACGGATGAAGTTTGGCGCTTTTGTGGCTTTCATCACCGTTTGGTCTATTGTTGTCTACGCGCCAATCACGCATTGGGTGTGGGGCGGCGGCTGGTTGGGCAGTGATGGCGCGCTGGACTTTGCTGGCGGTACCGTGGTGCATATCAACTCAGGTGTTGCAGGCTTAGTGGCAGCGTATATGCTGGGCAAGCGTATGGGCTTGGGCCGTGAATCTATGGCGCCGCACAATCTGGCTTTAACTGTTATCGGTGCAAGCCTGGTATGGGTCGGCTGGTTCGGTTTCAACGGCGGATCTGCTTTGGGGGCAAACGGTTCTGCAGGTTATGCGCTTGTGGCGACTCAAGTAGCGGCGGCAGCGGCGGCGGTAGCATGGCTGATTACTGAAAAAGTAGTGCGCGGCAAATCATCAGTATTGGGCGGCGCGTCTGGCGCGGTAGCTGGCTTGGTAGTGATTACTCCGGCAGCCGGTTTTGTGACGGTGGGCGGTGCGATGGCGATGGGCCTAATCGGCGGTGTCGTCTGCTTCTGGGGAATTACTGCACTGAAACGCGCATTGAAAGCCGATGACTCTTTGGATGCTTTTGGCCTGCATGGCGTTGGCGGTATTGTGGGCGCGATCTTAACTGCATTCTTTGCCAGCCCATTCATTATGGGTGACAAAGCGCCAACAGACGTAATGCATCAATTATGGGTGCAAGTTGAGGGTGTATTGGCAACAATTGCTTATTCTGCAGTATTGACATTCATCATCCTGAAAGTGATCGATCTGGCCATTGGCATCCGTGTTGAATCTGATGATGAACGCATGGGTCTGGACTTGAGCCAGCATGGCGAACGTGTAGAATAATAATTTAGCGCAACAATTCATATAAAATATCAATATATTGTGTAAAACAGCCCGAAAGGGCTGTTTTTTTTCCATATATTGCGTAATGCTCTACAAAACTCATAATTTTTGCTACACTTTAAATCCATCAGGATTTGTTCAATTAAACCGCTATGCATTGTCCATTTTGCAACGCTGCAGACAGTAAAGTAATCGACTCGCGTTTGGCGGCTGAAGGCTGTCAAATTCGCCGGCGCCGTGAATGCGTGTGCTGCGGCGAGCGGTTTACGACTTTTGAAAGCTACGAAGTCGTGATGCCCCGCGTGATCAAGTCCGATGGCAAGAGTGAGCCTTTTGATGAAGCTAAACTGCGCCGTTCGCTGATGCACGCGCTGCAGAAGCGTCCCGTCACGCAAGAACAGATTGAAACAGTGCTGAGCGATATTCAATTGCAGATTCGCCGTTTGGGCGAGCGTGATGTGCGCTCATTGACCATTGGTGAAATTGTCATGCAGTCACTGTTTGCGCTGGATCATGTGGCCTATGTGCGTTTTGCTTCGGTGTATCAGGACTTTCAGGATGTCGAAGCATTCCGCCGCCAAATTGAGCAAATGCAGCATCGTGGCCAGTAAGCAAATTCAAATGAGTTATCAACATGTCTGAAACCAAGTCTGATCAGGACTGGATGCAATTTGCATTGACGGAAGCCGCTTCGGCTGTTTACCGGACACGGCCAAACCCAGCAGTCGGCTGCGTAATTGTCAAAAATAATCAAATCATTGGGCGCGGCGCAACAGCCCCTGTGGGCGGGCCGCATGCCGAAGTTTTTGCGCTCAGGCAAGCGGGAGAGCAAGCCCGCGGCGCAACTGCCTATGTGACTCTAGAGCCGTGCGCGCATTATGGACGCACTCCGCCATGCGCTAAAGGGCTGGTGGAAGCGGGGATTGCGCGGGTCGTCATTGCCTGTGCAGACCCCAACCCATTGGTCGCAGGCAAAGGGGTACAGATTTTAAAAGATGCCGGCATTGAAGTCGTGCAGGGCATTGGTGAAGCGCAGGCCGCGGCGCAAAACAGAGGCTTTTTAAAAGCCATTGCGACGGGAATGCCGTATGTCCGCTTGAAAATCGCCTCCAGTTTAGACGGACGCACGGCCATGGCATCCGGTGAATCCAAATGGATTACGGGTGCTGAAGCGCGTTTGGATGTGCAGCATTGGCGCGCCATTTCCGGTGTCGTGATTACCGGCATAGAAACGGTATTGGCGGATGACTGCCAGCTGAATGTGCGCCAGCTTAAAGACACTGAAGACTTAAGCGGCGTTGTGCAGCCGAAACGGCTGGTCTTAGACCGCCAGGGGCGTCTGCCTTTGAATGCTAAAATACTGATGCAGCCTGAAATGGTGATGGTCATGGGGCCATTCCGTCAGGAACTTGCGGATTTAGGCGTCACGCAATTAAGCGTGCAGCCTTTAAATACACTGCTGCAGAGCTTATCCCAGCAGTACCAGATATATGATGTGCTGGTGGAAGCCGGAGCGACGCTATCGACTGCATTTTTGCAGGAAAAATTAGTTGATGAACTGATCAGCTATGTTGCGCCGGTATTTTTAGGCCGTTCAGCACGCGCGATGTTCAATGCGGAATTTGACCGCATGGCAGAGCAGCTCCGCTTTAAGCTGGTGGATATTGCCCAAGTGGGTAACGACATCCGCTTAATGCTTATTCCTTCACAAGAGACACTATGAACTCAGAGTCTGCGGTTTATCACAAACGCCGTCACGCGGCACGCACTACCGATGAATATCTTTTCCATCAGCTGGTTCCTTATTTAGGCAACAAGCGCCGCTTGCTGCATCTGATTTTAGAAGCGCTGGAAAGTACGGGAACGCTGAACCGTGAAGATGGCCGGGCGCCGATATTTGCCGACTTTTTTGCCGGTTCTGGGGTTGTATCGCGCCTTGCCCGTCAAAATGGCTACCGGGTCATTGCCAATGACTGGGAGCCGTATAGCCACGCTCTAAACAGCGCGATTTTATCCTGCGTCGATGCGCCTGCGTTTAAAGAGCTGGGCGGCTATCAGAAAGCCATTGATTATCTGAACCGCCTGCCTGAAGTGAAGGGCTGGGTGACGCATAATCTGTGTCCGCGCAATGATGAAATTTATGATCCGGCGCGCGACCGCCTGTTCTTTAAACGCCGCAACGGCATGCGTATAGATGCCATCCGCCAGCAAATTGCCGCATGGCAGGCGCAGGGCGCGATTGATGATGTGGAAATGAGCGCTTTGCTGGCGCCGCTGCTGTATTCAGCAAGCTTTGTCAGCAATACCAGCGGGGTATTTAAAAGTTTTCACCACGGCTGGGGCGGCAAAACTCAAACTGCGCTGGAGCGGATTGAATCGCTGCTGTGGCTGACGCCGAGCCGTTTTTGTGAAATTGGCGATCCAAAACGTCCTGCTGCGGAAATGTGGTGTGTAGATGCGCAGCATTTGGCCAGCCAAATGAGCAGTTTTGAAGTGGATGTGGCGTATCTTGACCCGCCGTATAACCAGCATGCCTACAGCAGCAACTATCATGTGCTGAATGCGCTGACATTGTGGGATCAGGCGGACTTGCCGACGCCGGATACCAAAGGCTTTAAGAGCGGGATTGACCGTGCGTGGCGCAAAGAGCGCCCGAGCCCCTATAACTCGTCTAGGCATGCCAAAGAAGCGTATGAAAAATTATTGGAAACAATTAATGCGCGCTTTATTCTGACCAGCTATTCTACAGACGGCAATATTGAAGCGGCCGATCTGCTGCAGGCCAACTTAAAGCGCGGACGTGTGACTTTGTTAACGCAAGATGTGCCGCGCTACCGCGTCAGCAAGCAGCGCCAGTCTGAACGCGCGCGGGTATTGGAATTTATTGTGATTACCGATACCCATGCTAAATCAGGCCCGCCGATCCGCCAGCTGCTCGGCCAGCTGCATCATTTTGCAGAACTGGGCGGTGTTGACACTTCCGGTGTCAGCACTCAGCTGGACTTGTGGTAACCCATTTAAAAAATTGAGTACGCTATGTTTACAGGCATTATTGAAAGTTTAGGCAAAGTTGCCAGTGTGCAAAATGTGGGAGGCGATGTGCGCTTACGCATAGAAACCGATCTGGATATGTCTGATGTGCATTTGGGCGACTCCATTGCGACCAACGGCATCTGCCTGACGGTGATTGACTGGGGCGATAGCTGGTATGCTGCAGACGTTTCCCGTGAAAGCCTGAACCGCACGACGCTGGGCAGCTGGAAAGCTGGGCATCCTGTCAATGTGGAAAAAGCCATGCTGCCGACTACTCGCTTTGGCGGCCATATTGTCAGCGGCCATGTCGATGCGGTTGGTGAAATTACCGTGGTGCGTGAAGATGCGCGCTCTCTTTATTTTGAAGTGGCTGCGCCGGCAGAAATTGCCAAATATCTTGCTGAGAAAGGCTCGATTACCGTTGATGGCGTCAGTTTGACTATCAATCACCTGCGCGGCAATATTTTAAGCCTGAATTTGATTCCGCATACAGCCGAACGCACCAACATCGGCACCTGGAAAGCGGGTGTAAAAGTGAATTTAGAAGTTGATGTTTTAGCGCGCTATATCGAACGTTTATTGCTGGGGGATAAAGCCGCGCAAGCGCCGCAGCAGTCAAAAATCAGCATGGAATTTCTTGCGGAAAATGGCTTCATGAAATAAGCTGAATACTGAAAATAAAAACAGTCTGGTTGAAAAATTAGACTGTTTTTTTGTTTTTAGCTGTATTTTTGGGTCATAATGTTGTTTGAAACATCGCTTGGACAGGTGTAGATGATTGATTTTTTAATGAATATTGAACAATGGCTGCCAATGCTGCTGGACCAATATGGTGTATGGATTTACGCTATTTTGTTTCTGGTGATTTTTGCAGAAACGGGTTCAGTCTTCATGTTCTTCTTGCCGGGAGACAGCCTGCTGCTGGCGATTGGCGCCTTATGCTCTACAACAGACGCGGTGCATCTGCATTATATGTTCAGCCTGCTGTTTATTGCTTCAGTGCTGGGCTATACCGTTAATTACTATACCGGCAGTGTGCTGGGGCTGAAATTTTTCAATCAGCATTCGCGTTATTTCAAGCCGGAATATATGGTTAAAACCAATGCTTATTTTATGAAGCATGGCGGAAAGACCATTTTAATGGCGCGTTTTGTCCCTTTTGTCCGCTCTTTCGCGCCTTTTGCCGCAGGGTCTGCGCGCATGAATTTCGCCGTTTTTACTTTTTATAATGTGGTGGGCAGCTTGTTCTGGCTGGGCTTGCTGCTGGGGATCGGCTATGGCTTGGGCCATACGGTCAATGCGGTTGCGGATTCATTTTAAAATCAACACGGATTGATATAACTCAATAAAGCCCGAAGAAGCGGGCTGTATCAAACGAGCTGTTGGTTAATGCTTGGTCACAAGCAGGGCTGTGCTGCCTAAGCGCATGGATGGTTCATCCGCTGCTGCAAGGCTGAAATGGCCTTTTCGCGCTTCAAGCGTTAAAAATGCTGAAATGGATTGAAAATCGCTGCGGCTCATCCAGAGCTCCTGTGCGGTGACAGTCCATTGCCCTCCAGCAGGGAGGGCTTCAATTGTTCTGGAAATGCGGTTCAAAATGTCCATTTACCTGTCCTGATCAAAGCGGTGCGTCCGCTGATTAAAGGCATGCAGAAGAAGATTCTGCTGAGTGCATGAACATCGTGCTGCAAAAATATGTCAATTTAATGACATAAAGTTATTGATATGATAATTAATATTAACTTTTTGGAATTTCATTTGAAAAATTAGAGTTTTTCAAAATATATTCAATTTCTTCCTGCGCAGCCGCCTGCAGTTTGGCGCGGAAAGCGGCAACAGCCTGCTCGATTTGCGTTTCGGCTTCCAATTCTAAGCGCAGCCGCACACTTTCCAGTTCGGACAGCATTTCTTGATCAGAAACAGACAAGCCTTTGGCAAAATTGAAAGGCGCGCTTTCAGGGTTTTTATGATACCGCGAGGTATAAGTCTGGGTATCGCGGTCGATTGTTTGGCGGATGAGCGCTAGAGTTTGCGCCTGCGCGGCAAATTGGCGCAGTTCATCCTGCTGCAGCCGTTCCGCATAGGCCTGCTGTTCGGCGCGCTTTTTTTCCAGCGAACGTTCCAATGCCTGCTGTTTGCGGATGCGCGCTTCTTCAATCAGCTGCGCTTTACGTTCAGCATATGCTGTTTCAATGCGTTCAAAAGACAGCGCTTGCCTTTTTTGATCATGCTCCAGCCATTGCTGGACATTGCTGTCGGGCTGGAGTACATCACAGATGCGTCCAAGGTCATCAATAAAGGTCTGACGCACAGCTTCAGGCACATTTAACCAGCGCTGTTTAAAATCTGGACCAACATTCAATGCCACGGCAGCATCTCCTCAAATTGATAATTGAACACCAGTTAAAGCTTGAACATCTGCGGTTCAACCCCTAAGTGGCGGTATTTTTTGAATTTTTCACGGCCTATGATTTTAGCCGATTCATTGTTTTCAATAATTTCAATAATGTGACTAAAATTTGCATATTGTTCAAGTGCTTGATCGTTAAAATTAAACACAATCCAATCCTGCTGTTCAGGCAGATGCTCTGCAATGCATACCGGCGCATCCTGCTGATTGATACCGTGCGGAATGAAGCCTGCCGCATCAAAGCTCCACAGGCGTTCATCCAGCTGCTGCCGCAATTCTGCATCTTGGCTTAACAGCCAAATCCGCGCGGATTGACGCAGAATCTTACGGCATAAACGGCAAGCGCTTTCGACTCGCCGCTCAGGGCTTTTTTCAAACAGATAAAAGCTGACTTTAGCCATTGGCTTGAGTGCGGTTGATCAGGAATTGCATCAGTAAAGGTACTGGACGTCCAGTTGCGCCTTTATTGGCGCCTGAATTCCATGCTGTGCCTGCAATATCCAAATGCGCCCAGCGGTAGTCCTGTGTGAAGCGCTGCAGAAAACAGGCCGCGGTTACTGCGCCTGCTTTAGGCCCGCCAATGTTGGCAATGTCGGCAAAAGGCGAATCCAGCTGCTCCTGATAGTCGTCAATGACCGGCATGCGCCATACACGGTCAAATGAGGTTTGACCGGCTGCTGAAATTTCCGCTGCCAGTTCATCATCCGGCGTAAACATGCCTGTCAGTACAGAACCTAATGCTACAACACAGGCGCCAGTCAAAGTTGCAATATCAATGACCAGGGCCGGGTTGAAACGCTTGATATAGGTCAAGGTGTCGCACAGCACTAAACGGCCTTCAGCATCGGTATTCAGAATTTCAACGGTTTGACCGCTCATGGTGGTCACAATATCGCCCGGGCGGGTTGCATGGCCAGACGGCATATTTTCCGCAGCAGCGATTGCGCCAACCACATGAATCGGCAGCCCAGATTCACATAATGCGCGGATCGTGCCCAGTACAGAGGCTGAACCGCACATGTCGAATTTCATTTCATCCATGCCGGCGCCAGGTTTCAATGAGATGCCGCCGGTATCAAACGTCACGCCTTTGCCGACTAAGACGACAGGCGCTTCCGGACGGCTGGCTTGATATTCAAGGGTAATGATGCGACCCGGGCGGTCTGAACCCTTGCTGACGGCAAGAAATGCGCCCATGCCTAAATCGGCCATCTGCTGTTCATTCAGCACGGTTACTTTCAGCAGGTCTGGGAATTCCGCCGCTAAAGCCTGCGCCTGTTCGGCCAAATATTCAGGGAAACAGATATTGCCCGGGCGGTTGCCCAAGTCGCGGGTAAAGTTCTGGCCAGTCTGAATCGCTGCAATCAGGGCTAACTGCTGTTCTGTCAGCGCTGTTTGCGCAGCAATCAAATGAATCTGCTCAAGGGTGCCTTCATTCTTTTTCGATTTGTACTCATCAAAAGCATAAGCGGCCTGCGTCAGGCTTAATGCGAATAAATAATGCAATTCTTTCGGAAGCGCTGAAATATCAATGCTGATGTGCTGGAATTTTTTTTGTGAAGATTTGATAATTGTTTGTGCAATTTTCGCTAATTTTGCAGGCTGCAGTTCTGCCGCTTTGCCAATTCCGATCAGGGCCGTGCTGAGGCAGGCTTTGACCGAGCCAATTAGCGCTAAAGTTTCATTGAAGCCCGCTTTATATTGAACGGCTTCCATTATTTTATTTAAATCATTGATTTGATATGAGTCGGCAGCATTTTGAACGTGTTCAGAATCTACTAATATCAACAAAGACTGGCTAGACGCATTCGCTTGGAATGACGTATTAATCGTTAGTTTCATAGACGGTATTCGTGCCTTTTTAAATTTGCAAACCATTAAACCATTGAAACATTTTCCTGAACAGATTTTCAATGCGCAACATAGGGAAAGGTTTTTTATTTTCAGCATTCGGGTAAACTAGGGCTAGTTTTATCTGCTTATCTTTTTGGAAGAATTAATTTGATTATTCGGCGTTATCTGGTCAAGCAAGTTGTTTCGACATCTTTGGTTGTGATTGCCTTATTGACCTTGATCATGATGGGTGGCCGGCTGATCAAGTACTTTGGCGTGGCGGCGCAAGGCCGTTTAGATGCAAGCATTCTGTTCAGCATTATTGGCTACCGCCTGCCGGAGTTTTTAACGTTAATTTTTCCGCTGGGTTTTTTTATTGGCCTGATGCTGGTGTTTGGCCGCATGTATGTTGACCATGAAATGGCGGTGATGAACGGTAGCGGGATTAGCCGCCATCAGCTGGCGCGCCTGCTGATTCCAATGACGGTCATTTTTTTAGCAATACAGTCTTTTTTGATGATGTGGGCATCGCCATGGGGGCTGCGCCAGTTTGAAGCGCTGACCACCAGCCAGGCGGTGCGCACAGGCTTTGACTTGGTGCGGCCGAAGGAATTTATTTCCTCAGGCCCTTATACCATTTATGCCGGTGATTTATCGGATGACCGCAGAAACTTAAAAGATATTTTCTTTTATCAGCGGGCGGAAAAAGAAGGCAAGCCGGATGTGATTATTTTGGCGAAGGAAGCCACCCGTGTTGAAATGCAAAATGATGCCGCCAGCGTAGTTGACTTGACCGAAGGCCGCCGCTACGAAATTTATCCCGGCAAAGCCCGTTATTCGCAGGCTGAATTTCAAAGCTACCGCCTGCGTTTAGAAAATGATGCTGAAGCCAAGTTTGAAAGCGCGGAAGTAGAAGCGCTGCCAACCTCAAAATTATGGAAGAACCGTCAGGATCCCGTGGTTGCCAGTGAACTGGGCTGGCGCATTTTTGTGCCGTTTTCTATCGTGATTGCGCTGATATTGGCCGTAGCGTTGTCCGAAGTGAGTCCGCGCCAAGGCCGTTATCTAAAATTATTCCCAGCGTTGCTGATTTTTGCCAGCTTGATTGTGGCATTGATGGCGGTTAAAACCCGAATTTCCAAAGGCGAAATGGACATTTGGATCTATCCTGTCATTTTATTGGTTTATGCCATTGCAGGTGCACTGTTCTCACGCAAGCAAAAACTTGCGCCTAAAATTAAGAAACAAATTCAGCGAGTGAGGTCTTAACAATGTTAGCGCGCCGTATTATTGCCAAACATGTGACCAAAACGACTGCACTCGCGATGCTGGGTGCAACAGCGGTCTTGTCCAGCCTGCAGGTGCTGTTTACCTATTTGGGCGAGCTGGGCTCCCTCAAAGATGGTTATGGCGCATGGGATGCATTCCTGTATGTGCTGTGGGGCGCACCGCATGCGCTGTATGAAATTTTACCCATTTCGGCGCTGATCGGCGCTGTGCTGGGGCTGGGCACGCTGGCATCGAACAGTGAATTGATTGTGATGCGCTCTGTCGGGATCAGCTTATGGCGCATTGTGGGCTGGGTTATGCGTTCTGCACTCATTTTGGTGATTTTATCCTTTGCTTTGAGCGAATGGGTGATTCCCTATACCAATGAGAAATCAGAAAGCATCAAAAGCCACCGGACTGCCGCTGAACTGGGTGAAGTCAAAGGCTATTGGTCGCGTGAAGGGCAGCGCTTTATCTATATCGATTATGCCAATTCGCAAGGCCAATTAAAAAATGTCCAAGTGGTCGATTTTGATGACAGTTATCGGCTGCGCGGCACACTGGAAGCAGAGCTTGGTCAATTCGTCAAAGACGGCAGCTGGACATTGCAGAATGCCAAGCAAGTGGATATTTTGAAAACCGGCGATGCAGTGCTTGAGCAAAGCGCCAAGCTGCCATTGTCCTTGGCGCTGCAGCCGAAATATGTGCATATGGTGACGCTGGATCCTGAAGATTTGTCGCCAAGCCAGCTGGTCAGCTTCATGAGCTATTTGAATGAATACAGCCAAGTGCCTAAAACTTATCAATTGGCATTTTGGCAAAAAGCCGCTTCGCCGCTGGCGCTGATTGCCTTGGTGGTGATTGCCTGTTCCTTTATTTTCGGCCCGCTGCGCCAGCAGTCGATGGGCTTCCGCTTGGTGATTGCTTTGTTCATCGGTTTGGGCTTTTTCTATCTGCAGGATTTCCTCGGCTATGCCAGTTTGGTTTATTCGCCGTCGCCTGCATGGTTTGTTTTTGTGCCGATTGCGCTGATTTTTGCAGCTGGCGGTTACCTGCTGCACCGCGCAAGATAAGCGGAAAGCATCGAGGAAAGCTATGCTCCTGAACAGGATTAACTGTGCCGGGATCATAGAGTCTTGACCGAAAATTCGGTAAGATAGCGTGATTAAATTATAGACCTGAAGAGTGTGCAATTATGTCGGATGCAGCTGCTAAAAAAATCCCTCACGTTTTAGTAATTATGGATGGTGTGGGACATCGTGTTGAAGAGAAAGATAATGCCTTCTTAGCGGCGAAACGCCCTAATTTGACAGCGATGGAAGCAAAGCATCCGCATGGTTTAATTTCAGGTTCTGGCGAAGACGTCGGCTTGCCGGATGGCCAAATGGGCAACTCTGAAGTGGGGCACATGAACCTTGGCGCTGGCCGCGTGCTGTATCAGGACTTTACCCGCATTACCAAAGACATCCGTACTGGCGTGTTCTTTGAACACGAAGTGCTGGTGGATGCTGTAGAAAAAGCCAAAGCAGCCAATGGCGCAGTGCATATTATGGGCCTGCTGTCGCAAGGCGGCGTGCATTCACATGAAGACCACATTGTGGCGATGGCGGAATTGGCGCTGAAACGCGGCGCGAAGGTCTATTTGCATGCATTCTTGGATGGCCGTGATACGCCGCCAAAAAGCGCGCAGCCGTCTTTAGAAAAATTGGATGCGCTGTTTGCGCAATATCCTGGCCAAGGCCGTATTGCAACGATGATTGGCCGCTATTTTGCCATGGACCGTGATAACCGCTGGGACCGTGTAGAACAGGCTTACCGCCTGCTGACAGAAGGCGAAGCGCTGCGCACGGCTGCAACAGCTGTTGAAGGTCTAGAACAGGCGTATGCGGCCGAAGAATCAGATGAGTTCGTGAAAGCGACCCGCATTGGCGATGTTGCAAAAATTCAAGATGGCGACAGCGTCGTCTTCATGAACTTCCGTGCAGACCGCGCGCGTGAAATTACCAAAGCGTTTGTGGAAAAAGACTTCGCTGGCTTTGAGCGTAAAACTGTCCCAGCCTTATCTAAATTTGTCATGCTGACCCGTTATCAAGCAACCATTGATGCGCCTGTAGCCTATATGCCGGAAGCGCTGGTGAACTCGATTGGCGAGTACTTGTCGGGCTTGGGTAAAACGCAGCTGCGTATAGCTGAAACAGAGAAATATGCGCATGTCACCTTCTTCTTCAGCGGCGGCCGTGAAGATGAATATCCCGGCGAAAAGCGTATTTTGATTCCTTCTCCAAGCGTTGCAACGTATGATTTGAAGCCGGAAATGAGCGCATACGAAGTGACTGATGAGCTGGTGGCTGCCATTAATTCAGGTGAATTTGACCTGCTGGTGGTGAACTATGCCAATGGCGATATGGTTGGCCATACGGGCGTATTTGATGCTGCAGTGAAAGCGGTTGAAGCGGTAGACACTTGTCTTGGCCGGGTATATGACGCGGTCATGGCAAACAAAGGCCACATGATTATTACTGCTGACCATGGTAATGTGGAACAGATGCAGGATTATGTCAGCGGTCAGGTGCATACGCAGCATACCACTGAGCTGGTGCCGTTTATTTATGTCGGGCCAAATGCTGCAGAAATTGATGAAGGCGGCGTGCTGGCGGATGTCGCGCCGACATTGCTGACTTTAATGAATGTGCCGGTTCCAGCAGAAATGCAGGGGCGCAATTTAATACACGTGAAGGCTTAAGCATTAAGCATATGCAAGGATAGAGGAATGGCGAAAGCGCATTGGCGGTCTGCGGTACTGTTTACCACACTGATGTGCGCGGGCCATTTGACATGGGGAGCAGGCAAGATGCCTGCTTCCGATGATTTTGACGGGGAGTTCGAGGTAACTTACCAAGAGATTCCTGTCGAATCCATTCAGCAGTTTGTGCAAATTTACGGCATCGTCAAAGATAATTATGTCAAAGAAAAAAATGACGATGAACTGTTCCAGCAAGCCATCAAAGGCTTATTGAGCGGCTTAGACCGTTATTCTAGATATTTGTCGCCAGAAGATTATAAGCAGCTCCTGCAATATACTGAGGGCGATTTAGCCACGGTTGATTTTGATCTGCGCTTTGACACAGCGTTGCAGCATTGGGTCATTCATAATTTAAAGCCGGATGCGGACTCGGCTAAGCTGGGCCTGAAAAATGGCGTGACAGTGTATAAAGTTGAAGATCAAGAACTGAAGAGGCTGAATCAGGATCAGGTGAAGCATGTTTTGGATGGCGCAATTGGCTCGACGCTCAGCCTGCAGCTGTCCGCCAATAGTTTGCCGATGAATTTGGTGCGTAATACTAAAATTGAAACGGATATTGAGTCCCGTTTACTGAATAATCAGGTGCTGGTGCTGCATATTAAGGTGTTTCAGCAGGACACCGCCAATGAAGTGAAGCGCTTGATTGAAAGCCATGCATCATCCAAATTAAAAGCGGTGCTGTTTGACCTGCGCAATAACCCTGGCGGTTTGCTGTCAGCAGCAGTGGAATCGGCCGATTTATTTTTAAATCAAGGCATCATTGTGTCGACTAAAAGCCGTTCCGAAGGTGATCAGCAGTTTCAGGCTTTGCCCAGCTTTGAATTTCAAAATTTGAAAGTAGGGATTTTAATTAACAGCCGTTCAGCATCTGCCGCGGAAGTGTTTACAGCGGCGATGAAAGAGCATGGGCGCGCATGGGTGGCCGGCGAAAAAAGCTACGGCAAAGGCGTAGTTCAGAAGTTATTTCCGCTGAGTAATGGCGCAGCGTTACAGATGACGGTTTCGCAGTACTATACGCCGAATGGGCGCATGATTGAAGGCACTGGCATTCAGCCCAATCTGAGCTATCCGATCCCGCATGATATGCGGGAGGAGAGCTATATTGAACATGTTGCAGATTTGCTGCTGCTTCAGAAATAAAATGGATGAGGGTTTAGTCCTCATCTGTATCCAGGCCGAATTTCTTTAAACGGTAACGCAAAGACCGGAACGTCATGCCAAGTTTTTTGGCGGCGACAGTTCTATTCCAATGCGTTAAATTCAGTGCATTCAGCAAAATTTCTTTTTCAATTTTTTCCAGAAAAATTTCTAATCCTTCTTCGGGCAGTTTTTTGGCGCTTTGAGGCGGATCGGTCAAGCCATTGTGCAAGGAAGGTTCTGCGGATGATGCAAACAGCTGCGCCATTTGACGCTGCGGCGCGCTTTGCAGCTGAGGCAAATCGATATTGCCGTCATCGCTTAGGGTTATGGCGCGTTCAATGATATTGCGCAATTCACGCACATTTCCCGGGTAATATTGCCCCGTCAGAAACTCTTTCGCGCGGGCGGTCAGCTGCTTGGCCGGGATATCCCATTCTGAACTGATTTTGTGAATAAAATGCTGTGCCAGAAGCAAAATATCTTCACCGCGCTCACGCAGCGGCGGCAGGATCAAGTCCATAACATGAATGCGGAAGAATAGATCCTGACGGAACTTGCCTTGCTGTACCAAAGCTTCCAAATCTTGGTGGCTGGCGCTGATGACGCGGAAATCGACATCAATTTCCGCATCTGAACCGACAGGGCGGATACGCTTTTCCTGCACCGCGCGCAGCAGTTTGACTTGCATGCTGAGCGGCAATTCAGCAATTTCATCTAAAAATAAACTGCCGCCGTGTGCGGACTGAATTAAGCCCTGCTTGTCTTGAGTGGCGCCGGTAAAACTGCCTTTTTTGTGGCCGAACAGTTCGCTTTCCATCAATTCAGTGGGAATCGCGCCGCAGTTAATGGCAATGAACGGGCCTTCATTGCGGTTGCTTAACCGGTGCACTAAATTGGCAACCACTTCTTTGCCTGTGCCGGACTCGCCTGTAATAAATACAGGCGCCTGTGAGCGGGCGATCTTTTTCAGCGTGACCCGCAGCTGCTGCATCGGCTGTGACTGTCCGATCAGCATTTTATGCTCCAGCGCATCGGTTTGGAGCTGTTTAGGCTCAGCAGGAGTGTTCAGCGCTTTTTGCAGCAGCTGTTCCAGGTGCTTCGGGTTCACAGGCTTGCTGACAAAATCAAACGCGCCTGCTTTTAAGGCGGCGATGGCGATTTCCATATTGCCATAAGCAGTCAACACTGCAACAGGCAGGCTTGGGCCATGTTCATTGATCCATTCCAATAGCTGCAGGCCGTTGCCATCCGGTAAATTCAGGTCGGTTAAGCAGGCGTCATAGGCATGTTCAGCCAGACATTTTTTGGCATCGCTGAGGCAATGCGCGCTGTGCGTATCAATACCCATGCGTGACAGAGACATCTGCATGAGCAGACACAAGTCTTCTTCGTCGTCTACCAGTAAGACCAGTGGCCGTTTTTCCACAATTTCACCCCAAAAAAATTAAATCGCTGCACGCTGGCAAATCAGCCTAAAGCAGGCGCCCCGTTGTTGTTCTACATAAGTCAGCTGAGCCTGATTGGCTTCACAGAAGCTGTGCGCAAGATACAATCCTAAACCAGTTCCAGTAATTTCGGTACTGAAAAATGGCTGAAATAGCGAAGTGCGGTGCTGCACAGCAACGCCGCGGCCAAAATCCCGCACATCCAGCCTGATGATCTTCTCATGCGGATAAACATTGAGCTCAATAAAAGGCGCATCTGCGTCATTGTGGCGGATTGCATTTCTGATGAGGTTAATCAGCACTTGACGCAATTGCGCTTCATCAAAATAAATCAGGCAGTCTTTTTGTATATTCAGCTGAATTTTCTTTTGCACATCCGCTAAATCCTCCTGAATCAGCTGCGGTATAAAGCGGTTCAAGCAGAGCTGCACAGCATGGGTTTCACGGTTTTTCACCATATTCAGCGTATCCTGCACAATGCTGTCAATGCGCTGCGCCTGCTTGCTGATCATTTTGCTGAGCATTTGCTGCTGGGCAGGGCCGCTGCCGTTTTGCAGTTCATTGGCCTGGACAATAGCGGCCAAAGGATTGCGGATTTCATGGGCAATACTGGCGGAGAGCTGGCCCAGAGCGGCCAGCTTCAGCTGCTGCACCTGCTGGTTCAGCTTTTGCGCATCCTGCAGCACCAAAAGCGTCAGCAGCTGATGTGGCACAATCAGTTTCTTTACATGGACATGGATATGATAAAGGCTTTGCTGAGATTCAAACTGAAACTTTTCGCCATCTTTGAGGTCTTCAAATTTCAGCAATTCGAATAAATCAGGCTGAGTCATATACAGGGGGTATTTATCTGCGCTGTAGGCTGCAGGGATGCCAAGCAAATGGCAGGCGGCAGGGTTGCTGAGCACCACATGGCAGTTTTCGTCCAAGACCAGATAGCCGGTTTCAATCTGTTCCAAAATATAGCGGTTGATATTTTGCAGCTGGTGCAATTCGATCGACTGTGAAAAGTTCAAATTTTCCAGAATTTGAAAGCGCCTTACCGCAATTTGCCCGCAGCCATAGACCACAAAGAATAAGAAGGCTAGCAGGGCGCTGTTGCCAATATTGCGCAGTGAGGCAAAATCTAAAATGGAGCCTAAAAAGAGCTGATAAACCACACTGATCACAGCAATCAAGGTAATCACCAGCGCTTTTCTGGCATCCAGCAGAATTGATGCGGCGAAAATGGTGATGACAAACAGCAGGCTGATATGCAGGTTAGGGCCATCCAATGCCAAAGTCAGCAGGCTTAATGCTGTAACATCGGCAAAAAAAATCAAGATCATCTGCTTCGGGATGGCGGTTTTGATTTTATTCAGTGCAAAAAATTGCAGGCTGTTCACGATGACATAAATCGTTAATACATAGAGGTAAAGCTTAGGATACTGATACTGATTGTTGAGCTGGTTATAGGTAAATAAAAAAATAATCAGCAGGCAGCTGCTGATTATAAAACGGTAAGCGCTGTACCAAATGCCCAGATGATATTGATTAAGTTCTGAAAGATTGGGGCGCTGACTCATGTGACCTGCAGAGGAATGAATTAAGGTTTAATGAGTCCGTAACGAATGGCTAAATGTGTCAATTTGACATCACTGTCAATATTCAGCTTTTCAAAAATACGGTATCGGTAAGTGTTGACGGTTTTTACGCTGACAAACAGCTTGTCCGCAATTTCCTGCGCGCTGATGCAATTCACCACCATCATCGCAACTTGCATTTCACGTTCCGACAAGGCGTCAAAAGGGGATTGCTGTGTATCAGACAAATAGGAGCTGGCCAGTTGCTCGGCAATATCCGCACTGAAATATTTTCCGCCCTGCATGACTTTATTGATGGCGCGAACCATTTCAGTGACCGGAGCGCCTTTGGTAATATAGCCTTTGGCGCCAGCTTTCAGCAATAAAGATGGATAAGGCTCTTCGGCTAAGCCGCTGACCGCAAGCACTTTGGTTTCTGGCGCAGTCTGCAGCAAACGGCGTGTCGTTTCCACACCGCCAATCCCAGGCATGTTGACATCCAGCAGCACTACATTCGGGTGGTGCTGGCGGACTAAGGAAATTGCTTCTTCACCAGATTCAGCTTGGCCAATAACCTGAATTTCTGCATGGTCTTCGAGCATTCTGCAAATCCCTGTGCGTACCAATTCATGATCATCTACAACTAAAACTGTGATCACCTGTACTCTCCCTGTCTGAAAATCGTTTTTTTTGTTACATAAAGCAAAATAAGCTTGCAATGAAACGACAAAATTAGCAATGCTATTCTTATCAAAAATGGAGAACTTATTAAACTTTCTTTGAACGTAATTTGTTCTCTATTGCATAAATGTACGGCATATTAGAGGCGATAGGCAATTATGGCCTTATTGAGTTGAGTAAATATGGTGAAGACTTCAAATAAATTTCTAATGCGCGCGCTGGGAATTTCATTTCTGTTTGGCATGAGCTCGGTGAGTTTTGCAGACATTGTAATGAATTCAAGTCCCAATCAGGCAAACCTCAGCTGGTCTTCAGAAGAAGCCAATCAGCTGCTGAATGCTGACGTATCCGCATCTGCTGAGCTGGCAGACGAACCTTCACCGCAAGGCTCAACCAAAGTCAGTACTTCTATACGCAGTTCAAATGGCGCAGTGCAGTCTGGACCGTCTAAAACGGTGCAAATTTTTGATACCAGCGTCAATGCGCATCAGCCTTCGGTAAATGCCCGCGCGGCTCTGGTCATGGATGGGCAAACTGGAGAGGTGCTGTACAGTAAAAACAGCAATACCGCCTTGCCTATTGCATCCATTACTAAATTGATGACAGCAGTGGTGATTGCAGATTCGCGCTTGAATATGTCGGAAAAAATTACTTTACAGCAGGGGGATTTTTCTTGCTCAGGCTGTAAAAGTTCCAGTTCAACACTGCGTGCCGGCGACAGCATGAACCGTGCAGAAGCCTTACTGTTTGCATTGATGAAATCTGAAAATCCAGCCGCTTCGGCTTTGGCGCGCACTTATCCAGGCGGCCGACCTGCATTCTTTGCTGCCATGAATGCTAAAGCGAAGTCTTTAGGCATGCATTCGACCCGTTATGTAGAATCAACAGGCTTACACCCAGGCAATGTGTCTTCTGCGCGTGATTTAGGCATTTTGGTGAATACGGCTTCACAATACGGCTTGATCCGCCAATTTTCGACTACGCCAAGCTACGATTTTAATTTAGGCTACCGTGTTCTGAAATCAAACAATACCAATGCACTGGTGCGTAATGGCGGGTGGAATATCAATATTTCAAAAACCGGCTATATTAGTGAAGCTGGCCGCTGCGTGGTGATGCATACGACGTTGAATAACCGCCCTGCAGTGGTTGTCTTGCTGGGTGCTGATTCTTCGGCAGCGCGCACCAATGATGCGACCCGTCTCATGACTTGGGTTTCTCAGCTTCCAAAACGTATCTAAGCGCATTCACTTGACTGAATGCCTGAACATGTTCAGGCATTTTTATTTCGGCGGCCAATGCGCGCCAGCCATAAAAAAGCCCTGCAATTGCAGGGCTTTTTCAGTTTGAAGTGAATTACATATTTGACAGAATCGAGTCTTTAACCTGATCCATGGTGGCATCAATAGATAGCATCACGGCATCTTGGCATTGCTTGATGGCCGTATCAGGATCTTTCAGGCCGTTGCCAGTTACAGTACAAACAATCACAGAACCTTCTTTGATTTTGCCAGACTTAATGTCACGGATTGCGCCGCCAACAGAGGCAGCAGAAGCAGGCTCTACGAATACGCCTTCGTACATCGAAAGCAGGCGCTGTGCATCTAAGATTTCAGCATCAGTTAATTCGTCAAACCAGCCTTGTGAATCACGTACAACTGCTTTGGCATGGTTCCAGCTTTGCGGGTTACCAATACGGATTGCAGTCGCTACTGTTTCAGGGTTAGCCACTGGTGCACCGCGAAGGAATGGCGCAGCGCCTGCAGCTTGGTAGCCCGCCATAATTGGCAAGCCAGCTGGTTTAGGGCCTGTGAATTGGTCAGTCTCAGCGTCATAAACCACTTGTTCAAACTCATCTTTCGATTGGTTTGCAACCGCTTCTGTATAACCCATCCAGTGTGCAGTAATGTTGCCTGCATTACCGACAGGCAGGCAGTGATAGTCTGGAGCACGGCCCAAAGCTTCAACAATCTCATAAGCAATGGTTTTTTGACCTTGCAGGCGGTATGGGTTGATTGAGTTTACAATCGTCACCGGCGCTTGGTCAGCGACTTCCTTAACAAGGCGCATGCCGTCATCGAAGTTGCCGCGGATTTGCATAGTGATCGCGCCATACATCATTGCTTGCGCCATTTTACCCATGGCAATTTTGCCTTCTGGGATTAATACGAACGCTTTGATGCCTGCACGCGCAGCATAGGCAGCAGCGGCGGCAGAAGTGTTGCCTGTAGACGCGCAGATAATGGCCTTAGAGCCTTCTTCGACTGCTTTTGTTACCGCCATAGTCATACCGCGGTCTTTAAATGAACCAGTCGGGTTTAAGCCCTCGTACTTCACATAAATTTCAACATTTTTGCCGGTTAAACGTGGAATGTTCTCAAGTTTAATCAGTGGCGTGTTGCCCTCGCCTAATGAAATTGCGCGAGTGGTTGCAGACACTGGTAAACGGTCGCGATAGCGGTCAACTAAACCAGTATAACGATTGGCATTCGACATGATGATGTTCCAATTGTGTGTAGAGCTTGGCGAGAGGAATTGAAAATATTCCCCTCGACCCGGTGATTAATTATCAAGCGATTCTAAACGAATTCGCACAATTTCGCCATGAATGACGGGCAAAGCTTGAATTTGCTGAAGGGCTTCATCCATTTTTGATTCTTTCACTGGATCGGTTAGAATCACGATAGGAATAAGGTCTTTTAAGCGCGGTTGCTGCATGATGGCGTCAATGCTGATGCCTGCACGGCTTAAAATAGTCGTTACATCGGCAAGTACGCCCGTTTGATCTTCGGCATTAATGCGGATGTAGTAGCCTGTGGTCATTTCTTCGCGCGGCAGAATCGGCAAATCGGTCAGCGCTTCAAATGCCAATTGCGGAATAGTGCCTGCGCCATCTTCGGTATATGAAATGTCGCGGACAATATCAACCACGTCAGCAACGACTGCAGATGCTGTCGGGCCTGCACCTGCGCCTGCGCCGTAGTAAAGGGTAGGGCCAACGGCATTGGCTTGAACCAAGACTGCATTTTTCACGCCGTTGACATTCGCAATCAGCTGATCTTCTGGAATCAGCGTTGGATGCACGCGAAGCTCAATGCCTGTTTCTGCGCGGCGCGCAATGCCTAAATGCTTAATGCGGAAACCCAGCTCTTCTGCATATTTCACATCTTGCGCAGTGACTTTACTGATGCCTTCAGTGAAAACTTTGTCAAACTGCAGCGGAATACCGAATGCAATTGAGGCTAACAGGGTCAGCTTATGCGCAGCATCAATGCCTTCTACGTCAAAGGTTGGGTCTGCTTCTGCATAGCCCAGTTCCTGTGCTTCTTTCAGCACGTCTGCAAATGCTCGGCCTTTTTCGCGCATTTCAGTCAGAATAAAGTTGCCTGTGCCGTTGATGATGCCCGCCAGCCAGTCAATTTTATTGGCAGCCAGGCCTTCACGCATGACTTTAATAATGGGAATACCGCCGGCAACTGCGGCTTCATACGCAATTTGTACGTGATGATCATCCGCGAGCTTAAACAATTCATTGCCGTATTCGGCTAAAAGCGCTTTATTGGCAGTCACGACTTGCTTGCCATGCTTGATCGCTTCCTGAATGACTTCGTAGGCAGGATGAATGCCGCCCATAACTTCAACCACCACATCAACATCCGGCTGACGCACGATGTCCATCAAGTCAGAGCTTTGCTTGACTGATGCAGGCAGATCTAAATCTGGGCGCGGACGGCGTGTGCCGACATGGGTAATTTCAATTTCACGACCGGTGCGACGTTTAATCTCAGCAGCATTTTCTTTTAATAGTTTAAGGGCACCACCACCCACAGTACCAAGACCGAGGATTGCCAGACGAACTGGTTTCACGTCACACTCCAAATATTCATCAACATTAAGCGAACCTAGATCATAGCTAAAAAAATGCCATGACTCTAGGAGATTCACAACTTTCTATCCATCTATAAAAAACAGTAATTTAATCAATAAAATTTATTTATTTAAACGCTCAGCCAATTCATTCGGCTCCATGTAGCCGCCCAAATAAACACCGTCTGTGCTGTAGATGGCAGGCGTGCCGTTTACGCCAATATTCAGGCCCATTTGATACATGTCGCGCACTGGGTTTTTGCAGGCAGCTGGCGGCAGCTGCGCGCCAGAAATGGCTTGATTGAACGCCAATTGGCGGTCTTTGCTGCACCAGACGCTTTCCATTGCCGGAATGAACTGTTCGCCGCGCGGCCATGCGATATAGCGGACTTCAATGCCTTTGCTGCTGATCTCATCCATATGCTCATGCAGTTTATGGCAATACGGGCAGCTGGCATCAGTAAAGACATATACCACGTGCTTGGTTTTGCCTTTGGCTGGATAAACAATTAAATCTTCAGTTTTCAGTTGATCAAAGAGTTTTTTGGCATTGGCGGCCTGCAGATTTTGGCTGACATTATGTAGCTCTTTGCCGCCTAGGCGCACAATTTCCCCCTGCAGAATATATTTACCGTCAGCTGTCGCATAAACAGAAGGCATGCCTTCGAAGCTGATCCAATACAAGTTGGGCACTTCAGTCGGCTGAGCATCAGTAATTTTGGCATTGATATTGGCTTTTTTCAGGCCGTCCTGCAACGTGCTGATCAGGCGCTGCTGCGCATTGCGTTCAGTCAATGTGGATGCTTCACCTGTTGCGGGGGTGCTGGCGGTCAGGGGCGCTTGTTTTTCTTCATTATTGGATTTTGAACACGCGCTTAACCCCATGCCTGCGGCAAGCGTGCATGCAATAAAAAATGTTGAACGGGTAAATAACATAAACAACCCTTTTTCTTTTAGCTTTATAAAACTGGTGGATTAGCATAGCAAAAAAAACATAGAGCAATAAAATTTCTTCGTCTTATCGCGCTGCGTTTTATGCGCGAGGATGGTGCGCCGCATGCAGCTGCTGCATGCGCACTTGAGCGACATGGGTATAAATTTGCGTGGTGGACAAATCGCTGTGGCCGAGCAGCATTTGCACCACACGCAGGTCTGCGCCGTGATTCAGCAAATGAGTGGCAAACGCATGCCTTAAGGTATGCGGTGAGAGTTCTGACTGGATATTGGCCTGCAGCGCATAGCGCTTAATGGCATACCAAAAATTCTGCCGGCTCATGATGCCGCCGTGCTGGGTTAAAAATAAATAATCGGTTGAAGTCTTATATAAAGCTGGGCGGGCCTCGGACAGGTATTTTTCGACCCAGTCACAGGCGATTTGCCCTAAAGGCACGAGGCGTTCTTTATTGCCTTTGCCGACAATGCGCAAGTAGCCTTGCTTTAAATTGATCAAATCTAATCTTAAGTTCAGCAGTTCAGTCACCCGCAAACCGCAGGCATACAGCACTTCAAGCATAGCGCGATCACGAAGGCCCAGAGCGGTGCTTATATCTGGTGCATTGATCAGTGCTTCGACATCGGCTTCAGACAAATCTTTTGGCAGCGCCCGTCCTAATTTTGGCGTTTTGTGCATGCTGACAGGGTTGTCATCGCGCAGCTTCTGCTCCTGCAGAAATTTAAAAAAGGAACGCAGGGCAGACAATGAACGGGCGATGGAGCGAGGGCTTTTCCCTTGTTTGGTCAGGCTTAAAAGCACATCGGATAGGTCATCGCTGCTCCAAGCGGGCATCGCTGAAGTGCAGCATCCACTGCATTGGATTAAATCAGAGAGGTAGGCATTGCGTGTATGCGGGCTGACGGTCTGAGCGATCAGGAAATCCCGGAAACCCTGCAAGAAACCTAACTGTTCAGGAATTGTAACGGGCGCAGGAACGCGCGGTTTTTTATTTAACATGCAATTTTCAACTTATCAGCGCTACGCCCTCAACTGGCGGGCTTTCTGCAATGTAATGCAATTTACTTTTCCTGTCGATGCGCTGTTTGGAAATGAGAATTGAAATCAAATCTGATTTGGTAATTATTCTCATTTGCTTGTATAATATTCAAAATTTTTTAGGATTAGATGCGTGCGTTTATCTGATTTGAAAGTCAAACAATCTGCCATCATTCAAAAGGTTCACCGTATTGAAGATGAGCGTTCCCAAGCTGATCTGGTGGCGGGCCGTTTGGAAACATTAGGCTTTATTCCAGGTACAAAGGTGCAAGTCATTACTAAAGGAATTTTTGGCGGGGACCCGATTTTAATTCAGATTGGCTTTACCCGTTTCGCATTGCGTAAAGCGGAAGCGCAGAAAATTGAAATTGAAGGAGCGCCTGCATGAGTGATGCGTTGCGTATTGCCCTTGTTGGTAACCCTAACTGCGGTAAAACATCATTATTCAACCACTTAACAGGTACCCGGCAAAAAGTTGCCAACTATGCGGGGGTAACGGTTGAACGTAAAGTCGGCCAATTTGTACTGCCGTCAGGCAAGCCTGTGCGTGTACTGGATTTGCCGGGGACATACAGCCTTAACGCGACCAGTCCGGATGAAGCGATCACCCGCGATGTTGTGCAAGGCAAAATTGCTGAAGAAGGCCATCAGGATGCTTTCCTGTGCGTGGTGGATGCAACAAACTTGAAACTGCATCTGGGCTTGGTGATGGAGATGATTGCGCTGGGGCGTCCAATGCTGCTGGTGCTGAACATGATGGACGAGGCGCGCCGCCGAGGCATGCAGGTCAACACGCAAAAGCTGTCAGAGCGTTTAGGCATTCCGGTCGTGGAAACGGTTGCTGTGCGCAATGCAGGCATTGAAAGCCTGATGAGTGCGCTGGATCAGGAGAAGTTTGCTGCGCCGCATACCGAACTCAGCGGCCTGACGGGTGATGCTCACCAAAAGATTGATACGATTCTGAACGATGTCGTTCATTTTGTAGACCATGAAGATAAGCGTTCCGACTTTCTAGATAAAATATTCCTGCATCCTGTGCTGGGCTTAGTCAGCCTGGCGGTCATGATGTTTATTATCTTTCAGGCTGTCTTTGCTTGGGCTGCGCCATTTATGGACGGCATTGAAACCTTCTTTGGCTGGCTGGGTGAATTTATCGGACAGCATATTTCGCATCCGCTGCTGAACAGTTTGGTGGTGGATGGAATTATTGCAGGGGCGGGCGGTGTCGTGGTGTTCCTGCCGCAGATTTTGATTTTGTTCTTTTTTATTTTGGTGCTGGAAGAATCGGGTTATTTGCCGCGCGCGGCTTTCCTGCTGGATAAGCTGATGTTCAAAGCCGGATTGAGCGGGCGTGCGTTTATTCCATTGCTGTCCAGTTTTGCCTGCGCTGTACCGGGTGTGATGGCAACCCGCAGCATCAGTGATCCGCGTGATCGTCTGGTGACCATTTTGGTTGCGCCATTAATGACCTGTTCTGCGCGTTTGCCTGTCTATGCGCTGCTGATTTCAGCCTTTATTCCTGCAAAAATGGTGTGGGGTGTGTTGAATTTACAAGGTCTTGTGCTGTTTGCCTTGTACATGGCGGGCATAGTCAGCGCTTTAATCGTAGCGACCATACTGAAATTTTTCCAAAAAGATAAGTCTCAGCATGCGCTGCTGATGGAACTGCCAAGCTACCGCTTTCCTGATATTAAAAGCATCTGGATCGGTCTGCTTGACCGCGCCAAGATCTTTATGAAGCGCGTTGGCGGCATTATCTTTGCGCTGTCGATTTTGCTGTGGTTCCTGTGCACTTTCCCGCAGGCGCCAGAAAATGCGGCGTTGCCAGCGATTGATTATTCTTTTGCCGGCATGCTGGGTCATTTAATGCAGCCGATTTTTGCGCCGATTGGATTTAACTGGCAGATCTGTATCGCCTTGATCCCTGCGATGGCTGCCCGTGAAGTGGTGGTAGCGGCATTGGGCACCGTATATGCCTTATCCGCGGCGGATGATGATGCTGTGGCCCAGGGCTTATCGACATTGATCAGCAGCGGAGATTTAGGCTGGTCATTGGCGACAGGTTTATCATTGCTGGTCTGGTTTGTTTATGCGCCGCATTGCTTGGCAACATTGGCCACCGTAAAGCGTGAAACAGGCTCTTGGAAAACGGTCGGCTTTATGACGGTTTATCTGTTTGGTTTGGCTTACTTCATGGCCTTTCTAACCTATCAAATTGCATCACATTACTTCGGCTAGGTTTTCGAGGCGACGTGAGAGGAGACTAAAATGATTGAAGTTCTAATCGTGGCTGCATTGGTGATTTGGAGTGCTGTCGTGGTGTTTAAGAAAGTTTTTCCGAAAACAGCGTACGCGTTCTTTCTGTCTTTATCGAATGTGGCTCAAAAGCAGGGATGGACGGCTGTGGCGAAACGCTTAAAGCCTGCCATGGTTGCGGGCTGCGGCGGCAGCTGCGGATGCTCTGCATCGGACACGCCTGCTGAAAAAAAACCGGAAGTGCAGGCCGTGAAGTGGAAATAGAAACCATTTCATAAGTCCGTTGTGCTGTGAAATAGAAAACCGTCATTTTTATGACGGTTTTTTTACGCGCTGACACAAAAAAACCGCCAGAAAGTCAAAACTGAAAAAGCATTCAAAACAGCAAAGTGCTAACATTTTGTCAGTTTTAAAAACAAACCATAAAATGGGGCAAAAATGTTAATACAGCGTGGTGGTTTAAAGGTCGTTGCTGGACTTGGAATTTCAGGTGTCGCCGCGGTTAATTTTTTACATGAACACGGTTACCGCGTTGCTGTTACAGATTCAAGAGTTACCCCGCCAGGCCATGACCAGATTCCTGCTGCAGTGCAAGCCAGTTTTGGCCAATTAGATGAAGAGCTGCTGCTTCAGGCTGAAGAAATTGTCATCAGCCCAGGGCTGGATCCAAAACTGCCGGAAATTCAGGCGGCAGAAGCCAAAGGCATTCCAATTGTCAGTGAAATTCAGATTCTGCGCCGGGCAACAGATAAGCCGATTGTCGCCATTACCGGATCTAATGCCAAAAGCACCGTGACCACGCTGCTGGGCTTGATGGCGAAAGAAGCAGGGAAAAAAGTCGCTGTGGGCGGCAACTTAGGGCGTCCTGCACTGGATTTAACCAAAGATGATCCAGAACTGTATGTGCTTGAACTCTCCAGCTTCCAGCTGGAAGCGACCTCTAATTTAGCGGCGGAAGTTGCTGTTGTATTGAATATGAGTGAAGATCATTTAGACCGCCACGGCGATATGATGGGCTACCACACTGCGAAGCACCGCATCTTCCAAGCTGTGAAAAAAGTGGTGTATAACCGTGATGATTCTTTAACCCGCCCGCTGGTGCCGGACGCAACGCCGATGCAAAGCTTTGGATTGAATGCGCCAGATATGAATCAATTTGGCATCTTGCGGGATGATGACGGTACCATTTGGCTGGCGCGCGGGCGTGAGCGCCTGCTGAAAAGCTCGGACATGTATATTCAAGGAACGCACAATGTGGCGAATGCTTTGGCTTGCCTGGCGCTGGGTGAAGCGATCGGCCTGTCTTTAGACAGCATGCTGAATACACTGAAGACGTTTAAAGGCCTCGAGCACCGCTGTGAATTCGTGAAAGAATTGGCGGGTGTGCGTTACTACAATGACTCGAAGGGCACCAATATTGGCGCGACACTGGCAGCGATTGATGGCTTAGGCGCCGCCATTGAAGCCCAAGGCGGCAAAGTGGCGATTATCTTGGGCGGGCAAGGCAAGGGGCAGGATTTCACAGCGCTGCGTGACTCGCTCAGCAAATACGCTAAAGTGGCGGTGCTGATTGGTGAAGACCGCCCAATCATTGAGAAGGCGATTGCAGGGACAACAGCGCTGCTGCATGCGGCAACGCTGAAAGAAGCGGTGGAAATTTGCCAGCAGCATGCGCAGGCCAATGATGTCGTGCTATTGTCACCTGCATGCGCAAGTTTTGATATGTTTAAAGGTTACAGCGAACGCGGTCATCAGTTTGTTGACTGCGTGAATTCACTGGCTTAAAAGAATGATAAGGAACGTTGTATGGCTGGGTTAGCTCAGACGACCATCAGTAAAATAAATGAAGCCTATGACCGGTGGGCGCCTCGGCTGCCTGCCGAAGTCAACATGCGCAATGTGCTGATTTTTTGCGTGCTGGCGCTGTTGTGTTTAGGCTCCATTATGGTGGCTTCGGCATCAATGCCGTATGCAGACCGTCTGCATGAAAATGCATTTCATTATATTACACGGCACGGGATTTCAATTCTTGTGGCCGGTGCAGCGGCATTCTTGGCCTATAAAGTGCCGATGAATGTCTGGTTCAACAATACCTTCCCGCTGTGGCTGCTGACGATTCTGCTGCTGGCGGTGGTGCTGGTGGCGGGAACCGAGGTCAATGGTTCAACCCGCTGGATTCGGATAGCCGGTTTTACCCTGCAGGCCTCTGAAGTCGCCAAAGTCATGATGGCGATTTTTACTGCAGATTATGTGGTGCGCAGGGCCGAAGAAGTGCGGACCAGCGTTTCTGGCCTTGTGCGGCTGGGTGTGGTGATGATTATTACGGTGGGCTTGATTCTGGCAGAGCCAGACTTAGGCGCGACTGCTGTAATTGTCTTAATGATCCTCGGGGTATTTTTCCTTGCAGGCGCACCGGCAATTCAGTTTATCGCTTTCATGGCGTTTATTATTGCTGGCTTAGTGATTGCAATTGTTTTCGAACCTTACCGCCTGCAGCGCGCGCTGTCGTTCACTAACCCTTGGGCAGACCCGTTAGGGACTGGCTACCAGCTGTCGAATGCCTTAATGGCTTTTGGCCGCGGTGAGTGGTTTGGTGTGGGGCTGGGCCACAGTATTCAAAAAATGTCGTATCTGCCGGAAGCGCATACTGACTTCATGCTGGCTATCTTAGGCGAGGAATTCGGCTTTTTTGGCATCACGACGGTTTTGGTGCTGTCATTCACCATGGTGGTATGCTGCATTAAAATTGGCCATCGCGCGCTGAAAAACCAGTACCTGCGTGCAGGCTATTTGGCGTATGGCATCAGTATTATTTTTCTGCTGCAGATTTTAGTGAATGCCGGCATGAACATGGGCATGCTGCCAACCAAAGGCTTAACGCTGCCCTTTATCAGTTATGGCGGCTCATCTTTAATTATGTGTGCGGTGATGATCAGCCTGATTCTCAAAATTGAAGCCACCACTTGCCAGACCAACCCAAGCAAAGAAGAATCCAGCTTTTAAATGATTTATGGGCAAGATTCAGGCCGGACAGCGTAAAGGCGGTGTCCGGTTTTTTATTGGGCAGTCGGGTGGATTGAACAGCAGTCTGGAAGCAGAGATATCAGCGGATCATTTGCACGGCTGTCAGGGGGGAATTGCTGGCTGCCTTTACAAATAGATGCCGTGCAGTTCTGTGCTGTGCGGGATCAAACCTGTATTCCACTGCGCGACAGCTTGCTGAAGCATTTGAGCTGGGCTGTTTAATTCGACTTCCGGCTGGCGCAACGCGCGTAAGGCCTGCTGTAAAAGCTGCTGCGCCTGTGTTAAATCCAGCGCCTGCGCCATATTCTGCTTAGACAGTTTTTGCCCCTGATCATTCATCGCTAAAGGCAAATGCATATACTGCAGCTGCGGATAACCCAGCAGCTTGCCTAGCCAAATCTGCCGTTCAGTATTGTCTAAGAGGTCTGCGCCGCGCACGACATGCGTCATGCCCTGCAGATAATCATCCACCACCACTGCCAGCTGATAATTGATAATGCCGTCGCGGCGCTTGAGCACGAAATCGCCAAGATCATGCTGCAGGTTCGAGCAGTGTCTTCCCTGCAGGCGGTCAGTAAAACAGATCTCCTGATCACTGACTTTGACCCGAATGGCCTGATCTTTTAAAGCCAAGTTCAGATTGCGGCAGGTACCTTGGTAAATATGATTCGAGCCGAGCATTTTTCGGGTGCATTGGCAGGCATACACCAAGCCGTGCTGATGCAGCTGCTCAATGGCAGATTCATAGAGGTTCAGGCGGTTTTTTTGAAAGATGATGTCGGCATCAGGGTCAAACTGGAAAGCATCAATTGAACGAAGAATGTGATCTTCACTGCCGGGGGAAATGCGCGGAATGTCGGTATCTTCAATACGCACCAGCCATTGGCCATGATGTGCGCGGGCGTCGCAATAGCTGGCGACTGCGGTAATTAAAGATCCAAAATGCAAAGGGCCGGTTGGCGATGGCGCAAACCGGCCCACATAAGCCATCCTGCTGTCCCCTTCCTTTGGTAAAGAAGGGGCTAGGGGAGGATTATTCAATAACATGCTTAACCGTTGTTTTGCTTCTCTTTGATTTCTGCCAGTGTTTTGCAGTCAATACATAGAGTGGCAGTTGGACGGGCTTCCAAACGGCGCAAGCCAATTTCAATACCGCAAGTTTCACAGAAACCGTAGTCATCATTTTTGATGGCTTCAATTGACTGCTCAATTTTACGGATTAATTTGCGTTCACGGTCACGCGTACGCAATTCAATCGCAAATTCTTCTTCCTGCGTTGCACGGTCATTGACGTCTGGAAGCGCTGTATTTTCATCCTGCATGGTGTTTAAAGTGCGGTCCACTTCAGACATCAGTTCAGCTTTCCATGCCAGCAGGATACGCCGGAAGTGCTCAAGCTGCCCTTCAGACATGTATTCTTCATTTTTCTTAGGCTGATAAGGTTCAATACCAAATAAGCTAGCAGTAGAACCACCTTCAGATGCCTTTGGCTTCGCTTTGCGGACGCGTTTTACAGATTTTTCATCTGCTGTATCAGTTTGTGCGTCTAAGACTTGATTTTGGTTGTCATTCGCCATATAGGGCATTCCTCATCATATGCATATTATCTATACGCAAAAAATATGGTGATATGCAAGTTTTTATCGACCCTTTTGGGAGATTCCTCCTGCAGGGGTCGTCATCATATAGACTTTTTTTCGATTTTGATAGTCTTAGATGTCGGGTTTCTAACTATCACTTTTCCATCAGATGCAATAACTTAATGCAAAAGAAACAAAATGAAAAGTTAATAACCTGAAATTTCAACATTAATTTTTGGCTGGTTGGTTTTTACGCGAATCACATGCGTCGAAAATTCACCATTTTCTTTTAAATTCAGCACACGGTAACCCGGCATAGACTCATCCAGCGCGAAAGAATCGCTATGCGGCTTGAACTGAACACTGGTCGACGGCGTGGATAAAAACTGCACGCCGTGGCGCTCATTGCGGGAATCTTGATGCACATGGCCGTACAGTACAGCTTTAACATTTTGATGCTTGGCAATCACATCCAGCAAATGATCTGCATTTTTCAGCTTATGCTGATCAATCCAAAAGGACTGCATAGCAAAGGGGTGGTGATGGCAGGCAATGATGATATGCTGATCCGCCTGTTCTGACAGCATTTGATCCAGCTGCTCCAGCTGCTCTTGGGCAACCCAGCCATCCACTTTCCCTTCAACGGCGCTGTTCAGCAGAATGAGGCGCCAATTGCCAAAACTCAGCATGTGCGCGCGGTCTTTCTGGCGGTGAAAAGGGAAAATGGCCGTATCATCATGATTCCCCGGAATTTGAAAATGCGGCAGATTCAGCGTCTGCATAAAGCGTAAATAGCGGTCATAGGTTTCTGAGACCGGCACTTGCGCTAAATCCCCCGTATGAATGATGGCATCAATATCAGGCAGGTGCTGTCTCATATGCTGAATGACAGCATGAAAGCTTTGTTCAGGATTCATGGCTGCAAATTCTAGATCATCCTGATCCATGAGATGCGTATCTGAAATTTGGACAATCGTCCAGCCTGAAGATGAATCTGTGTGATTTGATAAAGGCATGTCCTTCCCCTTAGACACTCTTTATAGTATGAATTTTCTGCTGCAGCCATTGCAAGGCCATAATGACAGGAGCATTCTTTAACCGACCGCTGGCAAGCAGTTCAGGAAGGTCTGCATAATTAAAAATATGCAACTGAATATTTTCGCCTTCGTCCGGCATGCCGAAAATGCCGCCATGTTCAGGCAATTCCGCCTGCGCGGCATATAAATGGAACAGTTCTGAACACGCGCCCGCCGAAGGATAAAAGCTGAACAGATGCTGCAGCTCATCCAGTTCACAGCCCGATTCTTCTAAGCTTTCTCTGCGGATGCAGTTTTCAGCAGATTCATCGCCATCCAATACGCCGGCAATAATTTCCAGCTGCCAAGGCGACTCGGCATCATCAATTGCACCGATGCGGAATTGCTCAATTAAGGCAAATTTTTCCTGATGGTCATGATAAATCAGTACACCGGCAGCTTCCGGACGGTGAATCAGCTCTCTGTGAATGACCTTAGTGAACTGCTCTTGCCCGAATAGGCGGTGCCGGAGGCTGACTTTTTCAACTTGAATAAAGCCTTTGAATTGATATTCACGCCCTTCAACAGTGAAATCTTTTTTGTTATATGAAGCTTGTTTAATAATATTCATATGCTTAAAAAATGCAAAAGGATGAAAACGGCTGTTTTCATCCTAACTGAGATTTAAAAGAACACCAATTTTTTTTTACGCAGTTACAGTTTGTGGTACAATTTTTGACCATGTTCATGGTAGGCCGTTTTCATGGCCTGCATGCCTGCATCAATGGCTGCGGGGCTTTCAGCAGCTAGTCTGGTATTTTGTTGATTTTGCGCGTAATCCCTGACATTTTGCGTGATTTTCATCGAGCAGAACTTTGGCCCGCACATGGAACAGAAATGCGCTGATTTATGCGCTTCTTTCGGCATGGTTTCATCATGCATTGAACGCGCTGTATCCGGGTCTAAGCTCAAATTGAACTGATCTTCCCAGCGGAACTCAAAACGCGCTTTAGACAGGGCATTATCGCGCACCTGCGCGCCGGGATGCCCTTTAGCAAGGTCCGCCGCATGAGCTGCGATTTTATAGGTGATAATGCCGTCTTTGACATCTTTCTTATTGGGCAGGCCCAAATGCTCTTTCGGGGTCACATAACAGAGCATGGCTGTGCCATACCAGCCAATCATGGCTGCGCCAATGGCAGACGTAATGTGGTCATAACCGGGGGCAATATCAGTGGTCAGTGGCCCAAGCGTATAGAAAGGCGCTTCCTGGCAGACTTCCAGCTGCAAATCCATATTCTCCTTCACCATGTGCATTGGCACATGCCCCGGACCTTCAATCATCACCTGCACATCATGTTTCCATGCACGGTGAGTGAGTTCACCTAAGGTGCGCAATTCGCTGAACTGCGCTTCATCATTGGCATCCTGAACGCAGCCAGGGCGTAATCCATCGCCTAGACTAAATGACACATCGTAGGCTTTCATGATTTCACAGATGTCATCGAAATGGGTATACAGGAAGTTTTCGGTATGATGCGCTAAGCACCATTGCGCCATGATTGAGCCCCCGCGGGACACGATGCCTGTCAGGCGATTTGCGGTCATCGGCACATAGCGCAATAGCACGCCTGCGTGAATGGTGAAGTAATCCACGCCTTGTTCGGCTTGTTCAATCAGCGTGTCTTTGAAAATTTCCCAGGTCAAATCTTCAGCCACGCCATCCACTTTTTCCAAAGCCTGATAAATCGGCACAGTGCCAATCGGGACAGGTGAATTGCGGATAATCCATTCACGGGTTTCATGAATATTTTTACCGGTCGACAAGTCCATGATGGTGTCGGCGCCCCAGCGGGTTGCCCACGTCATCTTTGACACTTCTTCATCAATCGACGAACCCAGTGCAGAGTTGCCGATGTTGGCATTAATTTTCACCAGAAAGTTGCGCCCAATGATCATCGGCTCGCATTCAGGATGATTGATATTGGCAGGGATAATGGCGCGGCCTTCTGCGACTTCTTTACGCACAAATTCAGGGGTGATTTCCATGAGATTGCGTGCGCCAAAGTTTTGCCCTGCATGCTGCCGCATATCCACGCCTTCATGCTGGCGCTGATTTTCACGAATCGCAATGTATTCCATCTCAGGCGTGATGATGCCTTGTTTTGCATAGTGCATTTGCGAGACGTTGCGGCCTGTTTTGGCACGGCGCGGTTTTTGGATATGGGCGAAACGGATGCCGGCAGTACGGATATCTTTCAGGCGTTCTTGTCCGAACTTTGAGGTGAGGGTGTCTAAACGTTCGGTATCGTCACGTTCAGCAATCCAGGTTTCACGGACATTGGGCAGGCCTTTGTTCAGGTCGATCTGCACATTGGGGTCGGTATAAACGCCTGATGTGTCATAGACCATGATCGGCAGATTTTTTTCACCGCCTAAGCCGGTTGGCGTATCGGTGAGTGCAATTTCACGCATCGGCACTTGAAGGTCTGGGCGTGAGCCTTGGATATAGACCTTTTGCGATGCGGGCAATATGCGGGTCAGATCTTTGGCTTCTTGCTCGTGTTGAGCCAATTGATCAGCGGGGGATAGATTCGTTAACTGGTTCATTGCAATGATCCTTATGAATGACATCAACGAATCAAGCACGACCAAAAACGCTGGCGATTTCGTCCATTTCAAGGTGTATTCAACATGGTTTTGCTGTGAATACAGGTATTTCGACCTATGCCTCTGAAACAGTTAAATACGGGCTTTAGTTTTTAGACTGGCTTGATTCCTACGCAGGTTTTAACCTGATCAGGTTCAACGGTACTCACTCTCAAAAACATCAAATGCTTTTAAGTGATCTCAGCGAGGGATTACTCGCGCTCCGTCAAGCGATGGGCAAATTTTAGCGCAGTCTGATGATAAAGAATAGTCAGACCGCTTGAACTTGTGCAATAAGCAGATAAATTGCTCTGCTGCTGTAGACAGGGACGCTAAAGGCAAATGGCGTCTGAAAAACAGTCTTGTTTATAATGGGGTGCAGGATTGTGCAAATTCAGATACAGCTCCAGCTGCTGCCAAGGGCTTAACCCGGTTTGACCGCCAGCGGACTGAATGCGCTGTTCGCCATTCATGTCTAAAAATTGCAGGAAACGGCTGGCTTGGCGGGTCAGCTCAGAATGCCGAAGGCTGGATATTTTATGCAGCTCTTCAATCGTGCTGGCCTGCACATCCTGCGGGTCGGCATAATTGCTGGACACTGGTGTTTCTTTTAAGCCTTTGAATAGGAATAGTTTATACTGATACAGCAGGTGCTGTGCATCCTTCCGGTAAGTGCTTTGAGGATATGTGCGAATATAATCTTCCCAAAACAGCGCGCGCCGGGCAATTTCAAAAGGTTCAATCCTTAGCGACTGATTAGCGAATGCGGGTTCAATATTTTGCAGCGCTAAGTTTTCAATAAATACCCGCTCGGCTTCCGGCATGTAGGGCGAAAAAATTTTGGCGAGATAATATGGGTTGCGGCGGTAATGCACATTGGAAGATGCAGAATCCGCCAACTCCACATAGGCTTGGCCTTGATGTTTCAGCAAATACTGATCGCGGATTGTCAGCTGTTCAAAGTGGCTTTGATGAATTGTTGGGTGCTGCGCGATGTCAAAGGCATATTGCTCAAAAGCCATTTGCTGAGCCGCTGTGCGGCTGACCTGCAGAAAGTTGCGGTACATTTCATTTGAGCGCTGGAGCATCTGCTGCTGTTTGGCCAAAGGCTGCAGCGGCAAGCAGACTTTCAAATCATGATTGACTTGTTCTAATGCAAAAGTGGTGCGCTGATTGTTGATTTCCTTCATGCTTTTTTCAAGATTTTGGCATAATGCGGACAAGTCAACAGCATCATGCCGTGCATGCGAATTTTCCAGCTGTTCTTTTAACGGCTGCGGTTCAGGCTGCTGCTCACAGCCCGCCAGCAAGAAGATGCAGGAACATGCAAAGATCTGCTTTGCTGCAGTTAAACAACGCTTTGGCACAGGCACCCAATGAGGAAAGTTGACAATACATTTGTCCGATAGAATGCCGATATTTTATAGCTGAAATTGCATCATACTGTGTAGTATTGTGAAGTTGTTTGTTACAGCGCCGTGTGTATGACGGTTTATTGCAGAAAAATGTGGCAGAGTTAGGAAAAAATGTATAAAAATTAATAAAAATCATACTGGAAATAGCTTAAAACAATTTAGGATTTACTTAAGATTGATATTCAGTGCCTTGCCGGAAGATGGCTGGCTGTGATGGATTTACGAAAAAAAATGAAGATATGTTTTTTATTCAGCGCTTGCCTGCTTTGTGCAAGTTCCCCATTGTTGGCTATGGATTTGGTGGACGCTTATGACCGTGCAAAGCTGGCAGATCCGAATTGGCAGGCAAATCAGCTGCAATATGAAGCGGATAAATTGAATTTAGGCATTGCCAATGGCAACCTGCTGCCGACAGTAACGCTCTCAGGCAATATCACCCGAAAAAATCAAAATGCCAATCAAAGCGGCGCAGCCATGGGTCTGTCCCTGCCGGACAGCAGCACCGCCAAGCAGCTTGCTTTGACGGCGCGCCAGCCGATTTTCCGCTGGGATGCATGGGAAGGCTTGAAGCAAGTCAAAACCTCGATTGACCTGAGTGAAATCAATTTGCGCTTGCAGCAGCAGGATCATATTCTGCAAGTGGCGGATGCCTATTTTAATGTGCTGCGCCAGCAGGCGCTGACGGCGGCAAATTTACAGGAAGAGCAGGCGCTGTCAGAACAGCTGAAAATGATGAATGCCAAGCTGAACGAAGGTCTGGTTGCTAAAAGTGACGTCAGCGAAGCCAATGCGCAATATCAAAATGCGCGCGCCAACCGCATGGCGACGCATGTGCAGCTGATTTTGGCGCAAGAACAGCTGCAGCAGCTGGTTGGATCATACCGCGATCATTTGGCGGTGCTGCGTGAAGATTTTCAATTTCAGAAACCGGTGCCGGATAATATGCAAGACTGGGAAAATCTGGCCATGAGCCAGAACCTTGGCATACTGCAGGCTAAAACCCAGCGCCGCTATGCCGAAGATGCAAAGCGTGTGGAAAAAGCAGCGCTTTACCCGCAGGTTGAAGCAGTCGGCACCTATGGCTACAGCAAGCAAAGCCCCGAATCCATCATGTCGCAAGACGGCCAGTTTGATCAGGTGGGCGTCGAGATGAACTGGAACATATACAATGGCGGGCGCACGCAAAAATCCATTAAGCAGGCAGCCATCAATGTGCAGAAGAGCGAGGCGCTGCTCGATGCCGCGGTGCGGAAGGCGGCAACGGATGTCAAAAAATCCTATTTGCAGGTGGAAACTGATCAGGCCAAGCTTCAGGCGCGCAAAGCGGCCATGGATTCTTCCGCCATTGTATCTAAAGCTTCGCAAGCGCAGTATCAGGAAGGGCTGAAAACCATGGTGGATGTGCTTTTGGCGCAGCGCAACGCATTCTCTGCCAAGCAGGATTATTTGAACTCGAAATATGATTACCTGCTGCACGTCCTGCAGCTGAAAGCTTCAGTCGGGCGTTTGGGCGATAAAGATTTAGCTGAAATGAACGCATGGCTGGTCAGGCCTGCAGAATCTGCTGTAAAGAAATAGCTGGCCGTCATAAAACTTTAACAATGATTATGCTTTAATATCGGCTTAAAAATCTGTCTCAATTCAGCTGCTGTGGAGAACATCCCTTGCCAAATAATCCTGTGTTGAATCACCATATTTCTTCACAATTTAATGAAGATTTACAGGATGTGAACACCAAATTCATGACCATGGGCGGTTTGGTCGAACAGCAAGTGGCGAATGCAATTCATGCGCTGCTGGATACAGATGCCGCCATGGCGGTTGATGTCCAGTTTCAGGACAATACCGTCAACCGCTATGAAACTGAAATTGATGAGGCTTTGACGCTGATCCTTGCGCGCCGCCATCCGGCCGCCATTGATTTGCGCATGGTGATAGCGATGTCAAAAGCCAATACTGATTTAGAGCGCATTGGCGATGAAGCGGCGAAAATTGCCCGCATTGCGCAGAGCCTATGCGAAGAAGGCGGCTCGCCGCGCGGCTATATGGAAACCCGCCACATTGGCAATCAGGTCCGCGTGATGATTCATGACGCTTTAGATGCATTTGCGCGTCTGGATGTTGATCAGGCGCTGAAAGTGCTGCTTGCGGATGCGGACATTGACCGTGAATACCAGTCAGCTACCCGTACTCTAATGACCTATATGATTGAAGATCCGCGCCATATTAGCCGTGTGATCAATGTGTTATGGGTGCTGCGTTCTTTAGAGCGCATCGGCGATCATGCGCGCAACATTTCTGAGCAGGTGATTTATATGGTGAAAGGCTTTGATGTGCGCCATACCAGTGTGGAAGAAATTGAGCAGAAAGTGCAGCGTTAAGCTGAGAGAGATAAAAAGCCTATCCATCGATAGGCTTTTTATCTTTAGCGCGCATTGATGATTCTATTCGGTCGTCGCTTGCAGGTGGAATTTCTCTGTTGGCTTCAGCTGTGCGTTTCTTCTTCGGCATCATCTTCAAAGGTTTTGGCAATTTTTTCAATATTCAGGCTTTTGGCCATCGCATCAAAAATTTCTTTATACATGTTATTCACCAATTAAAATGTCTATGCGATAAACCATTTAAAA
>NZ_JAPEQW010000159.1:0-230 GCF_026168575.1 Acinetobacter entericus | reverse complement strand
GCTGCTATTTCCCAAAGTACCCAGTATGTCAGAACCTTGGGTAAGGTTGTCCTTGTTGGATTACCAGCGCATGCTGTATGCGAGTCTTCGGTTTTCGACCATGTTGTCAAGTCGATTCAAATTAGAGGCTCTTATGTTGGTAACAGGGAAGATACTAGTGAGGCTATTGATTTTTTCACCAGGGGTTTAGTGAAGTCACCAATTAAGATTGTTGGTTTGAGTGAGTTGCC
>NZ_JAPEQW010000018.1:0-82829 GCF_026168575.1 Acinetobacter entericus | reverse complement strand
AGATCAGGCGTTTATTGCAAAAATACAAAGCTCAAGGCCCAGCTGCATTAGCCCATGCCGGTCGTGGTCAAATCAGCAATTCCAGGCTTCCTGAAGAGCTCAGACTCAAGTGCCTCAATATTGTTTCTGATCAACTGCATGGTTTCGGACCCACTTTAGCGCATGAAAAGCTCACCACCGTTCATGGCTTTGATATTTCAGTGGAAACACTGCGTTCCTGGATGATTGCAGCCGATTTATGGATTCCTCGATCCAAACGTCTGAAACGCCCGTATCAGCCTCGTTATAACCGGGACTGTTATGGTGAACTGATCCAAATCGATGGCTCACACCATGACTGGTTTGAAGGTCGAGCCCCTAAATGCTGTCTGCTGGTATTTATCGATGATGCCACAGGCAAATTACAGCATTTACGCTTCTGTGAGTCGGAATCAACCTTTGACTATATGATTTCAACACGTTTGTATGTTGAGCAGCATGGTAAGCCTTTAGCCTTCTACAGCGATAAACATTCAGTCTTCAGGGTGAATCAAAGCAGTAAGAAAGACACCAAGATTACCCAGTTTGGGCGCGTACTCAGCACCCTGAATATCGATATCATCTTCGCTAATTCACCGCAGGCCAAAGGCCGTGTGGAACGGGCCAACAGAACCCTTCAGGACCGTCTGATCAAGGAGATGCGCCTGAAAGGCATCTGTTCGATTGAGCAAGCTAATGTCTGGCTACCCTGCTTCATTGAGCAGTTCAATCAGAAGTTCGCCAAGATGGCTTTTAATCCTAAGAATCTACATCGGCCTATCACTGAAACAGCCGAAGAGTTAGATGATATTTTTACTTGGCGTGAACCTCGCAGAGTCACGAATAGCCTGACGATTACTTATGATAAATGCGTCTATCTGCTGGAAAATACAGAAGAAAACCAGAGTCTCATGGGTAAATATATTGAATTTCTAGAATACCCAGACGGTACGGTCGCCATTGAATATCAGGGAAGAAAAATCAATTACAGCATCTTCGATAAATTAAGTCAGCTGAACCAGCGAGAGATTGTTGAGAATAAACGTTTGAGTTCAGTCTTGGCCCATATCCAGCAACAGCATGAAGAACTAGAACAGCAAAACAAACGAAGTCGTTCTCAATCTATGCCACGTAGACGAGCACAGAAAACAGCAATTCAACAACGAAATCTGAATCCTGTGCTTGACTTGGAAATGTCTGTATAGGACATTTCTATTTGGTTATTAGGTAGGACATTTCTACTTGGGAATAACATGGTGCGCAATGTTCTCCGCACGTTCGTAACCAGAACAGCAATCTAACTCGACCTTCTCCACAATTCTATCATTCACCCTTCTAACTATAAACTCTAAAGTAATCCGACAACTTTTAATACTGTAAAAGCCTAAAAGAATCAATAAATAAGCAACATACCTCTCTTTGGATAATAAAAAAACATTTAAGCGCTTAATCTTTCATTTTTACTTGACCCATTGCAGTTTCATCCCTAAAATGCGCATCAGATTCTCCAATAGCTCAGTCGGTAGAGCGACGGACTGTTAATCCGCAGGTCCCTGGTTCGAGCCCAGGTTGGAGAGCCATCTATTCTTCCATAGCTCAGTCGGTAGAGCGACGGACTGTTAATCCGCAGGTCCCTGGTTCGAGCCCAGGTGGAAGAGCCAAGATTCTAAAAAGCCCAAGCGTCATGACTTGGGCTTTTTTTATGCGCAGACAAATTGATGCCCCCAAACTGCTTAGATTTAGTGCATTCAGTTCATTTTGGAGCGGTTTTATCAGTTTCACGCTTGACCAAACAGCCTGCTGTGCATAAAATCTCTTCCAGATTCTCCAATAGCTCAGTCGGTAGAGCGACGGACTGTTAATCCGCAGGTCCCTGGTTCGAGCCCAGGTTGGAGAGCCAAATTCTAAAAGCCCAAGCATCATGACTTGGGCTTTTTTTATGCATAAAAATAATTATAATGTGCTAACGTAATAATAATTCTAGACAATTAGAAATGTATATTCCACCGCCTAAAGCAAAATCCAAAGACTTCCTGCGCCTTAAAGCTATTGCTTATGCACTGCTGATTGTTGTGCTGCCCTGCTGCTTCTTTCTCTATACCTGTGCACCCAAGTCCAAACTTGAGAAGCAAATTGCGCATGCACCCGAACTGTTTGATCAATCCAGCAATGAAGAAATTCCAGATTCACAGCAGTTAATGATTCCAGCCAGTGCTTTCTCAGGCGAAACACTGCACATTGATGATCAAGGTGATATTTTGGCTCAATTCAAAGCATTGCCGCATTGGGAATCTCCGATTATGCGGGTACAGAATGATTTTGGTCAGCTCTTTATGCATTTGGATTTTGCAGGGATTCAAAATACACGTAAGGATGCAGAAATTTATGTTTTAGCTGTATGTCATTTGGGCAATCATCAAACGATTTGCCCTTTAAATAGCGCTTACCCGCAAGAGCGGGTCTATTTAAACGCATCCACCAAAGATAAGACCGAATATCAAACCTTAAGCGGCTCTTCAGGAAAATCATGGTATTACTATGCTAAGGGCTATACTGCAGAGTACCTGATCAGCACGCCTATGCAGGATGTCAGCTTTATCGCTGTTGCTTCCTTACCTCAAGACTATCAATCCAAATGGATTCGTTTAAGCACAGCAACACACCCTATTCTGCACACCCAAACCTCCTATTTTTTTCAAAGCCATCATTCAAAATATTATAAATTTTTACTGCTTCTTTTGCCTATTATTGCTGGTATTATGTTTATGCATTACCGCGGCTTTGAAAGCACACAAGTGCTTGCTCTAGGCATCCTCAGTTTAATCTTTTTCACTTTAAGCACATATATTTGGGACTTGCATTATTTAGTGATCAGCTGCTTGCTCATGTCCATTGCAAGCGTGGTTTATATTTATTCCAACAGTTATTTCCGCCTGATTTATCTCGTCGGATTCTTAATGCTGGCGGGATTTTCTTTGCAGTTTTATGGCGGTATGAATAAGGAGTTCCTCATAAAAACCGGTATGCCGCTCTTAATTGGACTGGCTTTATTGTTCTCCAAATAATGCAGAATAGTAAAATGGCAAGTGCTTAATGCTTGCCATTTTACATTTTTCAGTCACTTTGCTATGACATTAAAACTTAAAGTATATTTATATCGCTTCAGCTCATTGCCTTTATGGTCAAATGGCTGCTGATAATCTATTTTCAGCAAAGAAAAATTCAAAATACCCTGCTCATCAGTGGTCACTGTTTTTAGCACCTTAGTATCTCGGCTGTAATCCGTAGTCTGCACTAAAATTTCAGCACTTAAACCTTCAATACCCTTTTGGTTATCCAACACTTTAAACTGAATAGGCTGATTGACCTGAATTACATTTGGATGAGTGATAAATTGCACATCGAAACCATCATGTACATGCGATGCTGCAACACTTAAAATAACTCGGCGTGAAACAAAAGTTTCTATAATTTCTTGTGTTTGAACAGTTTTAATTTTTGTATTTTTAGCCAACTGCGATCGATAAACCACATTCGGACTGATTGCTTTATCAGCAGCTGGCTGCCCGCCAATTAAAGCTTTCCACTCTTTATTGACTTGCGCAAAACTGCTCATGCTGCCCGTCTTTTCACCGCGAATACGATAAGTACCATCAACCTTATTTTCCAAGCTATAACTGCTCAGTGTTTGAGTCTTTGCCCAGTCTGTGTCTTTTAATTCAATCTTCTGTCCAGCAGGTGTATGCACGTGGAACTTAAAATTTTTAATCGCAATTTCAGCGACAAAAGGATTGTCGTAGAAGCCCGATATAATCGCCGAGTGATTGTTAAAAGTCTGATAGCTGAGCGGTGCCACATAGGGATAATGCGCTTGTGCTGCAGAGGCAATCACTAAGCTACTGCTGATTAAGCTTAAATTTCGGACTAAATTCATGGTACATCATTCATGTAAAATTTGATGAATTTTAAGAGCATACAGCCATATTATAAATAATTCTTATTTACTAAAATTATAAAGGTATAAAAAATCCCCCTAAATAGGAGGATTTTCTTTTAACATTTACGCTGCTTTAATTGGTATACCGCTATGAAAACGGAAATTCTCATCAGGACTCAGAATGAGGTCTTTTTCAACTTCACGAATCCGCTCAATACGCATTTGAATATCTTCTTTCGGATTTTTCAGTTTAGACGTGGTTGCTACATCCATCGCCAATGCTAAATAGTCCTCATAATGACGTGATTCAGACTTCAGCAAGTAACGGTAGTAACGCCCCAATTCATCATCTACCAGCGGTGCAAGCGCATAAAAACGCTCACATGAACGCGCTTCCACAAAGGCACCAACCACAAGAATATCAATTAAAGCCTCAGGCTCAAATGTACGCACTTCTTTACGCAATCCACCTGCATAACGGCCAGCGCTAATTGCCGTCCATTCCTGACCGCGTTTAGCCATCAATTCCAGCACCTGCTCATAATGCAGCATTTCTTCACGCACCAGTTGAGCCAGCTTAATTTGCAAATCAGAAAAAAAACTGTAGCGGAACATGAGATTCATGGCCGTACTGGCGGCCTTCTTTTCGCAGTTCGCATGGTCCTGCATCAAAATATCTAAATTTTGCACAGCTTCATCTAACCATGCTTTGGGAGTCTCACAGCCTAAAAAGCTGATCACTGGCTTCATCAGCTCAGCGTAATCAAGATTTGACATAGATCTAAACTAAATAAAATTAACGTGCAGCTTTAATGGCTGTTTTCATACGCTGTACAGCTTGCTCTAAGCCTACAAATACTGCGTCTGCAATAATTGAGTGACCAATGTTTAATTCATGAATCTGAGGAATTTGCGCAATTGGCGTAACATTGTCTAGGTTTAAACCGTGCCCCGCATTGACGATTAAGCCCTTAGAGGCAGCATATTCTGCACCTCGAACAATACGCTCAAGCTCATGCTGCTGCGCTTCTGGCGTTGCCGCATCTGCATATGCGCCTGTGTGCAATTCAATGACAGGCGCACCGCAGGCTACAGCTGCATCAATTTGTGCAATATCAGCATCGATAAACAATGAAACTTCACAGCCTATCGCGTTAAGTTCATGCGTTGCTTTTTTAACATCTTCAAAATGACCAACAACATCTAAACCGCCTTCAGTGGTGACTTCTTGGCGCTTTTCAGGGACAAAGCACACATGCTGCGGCTGAATTTCTTTGGCAAATGCCACCATTTCATCGGTAACCGCCATCTCTAAATTCATATGCGTTTTTAAGACAGGGCGCATGCGGCGTACATCATCGTCTTGGATATGGCGGCGGTCTTCACGCAAATGCAGCGTAATGCCTTCTGCACCTGCTTGTTCACAAATTTGCGCAGCCTTTACAGGATCAGGGTAATCGGTGCCACGAGCTTGTCGCAAAGTTGCTACATGGTCAATATTTACACCTAATAATGCAGCCATAATATTTTCCTAAATTACGATTGTGTTTGAGAATTCTGTATCCACAGCTGACGGCTTTTTAAAGGCCGATCACCCAGCAATGAACTGATCATTTGCCGATACAGCTTAGAAAGTAATTGTAACTGTTCTGGACTAAAATCCCTACCCTTTTCATATTCGCACATGGCAAGGATGTGCTGTCCATCCAGTGTCGAACGTGAAGGCTGTGCTGTTGGCAAAAATCCATCATTTAACTGAAAAATATATTGCTGCTGCGGCAGGATTTCATGCTGATTTGAATCAGTCGAAAAATCTAATGAATAACCTAATTCTTCCAGTAATTCATGTTCGAATTTACGTAAAATTTGCTTTAAAAATTGATTCGGATTGTTTTGGCTTGATAAAAATTGCAAATAAGCCAAAGTCTCAGCATATTGCAGATAAGTCTGCGGCATTTCTACTTCTAATGGGCAAAGCCGCAATAAAATTTCGTTTAAATAAAAACCGGAAAAGAAAGCATCGCCAAAAAAGAAAATCGGCTGATTGACTATTTCCAGCTTGGTAAAATTTTTAAGTTCAGATTTCCCCGATGCTTGCAGGCAAATCGGCTGATATTGCGGCGGTGGTGTTTGCCTTAAAATGCCGTCAACACGGCCATGCTCTTGCGTAAACAAGTGCACAATATGGCTTTTTTCGCGGTATTTGCGGTGATGGATTAAATAACCATGCAAAATTTCATTGCGCATGATTGCTGAAATTAATCCTGTTCTTTTTTGTCTTTATTATCTTCGTCATCACCATCTGGAATGACTGCGCCGACAACGGCTGCGGTACCTTTCACCACACCCTTTGTCGTTTTATAAGCAACTTTGACAGGAACAGTAACGATTTTAGTAATGCATCCTTGCAGAAAAATAACACAGACTGCAACCGCTAACACTTTCATCATTACGCTTCCCTCAAAGTTTCATTGTCTAGCAATTAGATATCGCTATAACCCAAGCTTTTTAATGCACGCTCATCATCAGACCAGCCGCCTTTCACTTTAACCCAAAGCGTCAGCATGATTTTCTGTTCGAACATTTTTTCCATGTCGACACGGGCATCCATACCGATTTTTTTCAGTTTTGCGCCCTTTTCGCCAATCACGATGGCCTTTTGACCCGGACGGTCAACGAAAATTGTGGCATCAATGTAAGTACAGGCTGCTTTTGGACGGCCCGTTTTTTCATTAATTGTCGCTTCTTCTGTTTTAAACGATTCAATTTGAACCGTTAAATCATAAGGCAGCTCTTCACCCAATTGGCGCATGATTTTTTCACGGATCACTTCAGAGGCTAAGAATCGCTCTGAACGGTCTGTCAATTGTTCCAGTGAATACAACGGCGGCTGGAATGGCAAATAGTTTTCAATGGTACTGCGCAAATGATCCAAGTTCGCGCCGCGAAGCGCTGACACTGGAACAATTTCAGCAAAATTCATGAGTTTTGCGCGCTCTTGAATCAACGGCAAGGCATGGTTTTTATTTTCAAGCGTATCAATTTTATTGATCACCAGAATCACCGGCATTTCCGCATTCTTCAGTTTTTCCAAAACCAATTCATCGTTTTGTGTCCACTTATCTGCATCAAGTACAAATAAAACTAGATTGACATCACGCAAAGCTGAATGCGCGGCGCGGTTCATCATTTTATTGATGGCGCGTACTTCTTTCTTATGCATCCCCGGCGTATCGACAAATACCGCTTGAGACTTTTCACGCGAATCAATACCGACAATTTTATGACGTGTGGTTTGCGGTTTACGTGAAGTGATAGAAAGTTTCTGCCCCAAAATATGGTTCATTAACGTTGATTTGCCAACGTTTGGACGGCCCACAATGGCAACAAAACCGCTCTTATAGTCAGAAGGAATGGTGGTACCTTGCGAACTAAAGAATTGATTAATTAAATCATTGCCGCTGTCTTGCGGCTCGTGATCAGCATCGATGTGATCGGAATGAGTAGTCATTAAGACTTTTTCTCCAAAATTTCTAAAATATCTGCCGCTACAGCCTGTTCGGCAAAACGGCGGCTTGATCCTTCACCATATTTAACAGGCAAGCCATCTACAATGCATTCCACTTTGAAATGCTGATTTGGCGCATCACCCTGAATATCAACAACCTCATAAACCGGCAACGGTTTTTTACGCGCCTGCAGATATTCCTGTAAACGGGATTTCGGATCTTTAAGCTGATCTGACGGCTCAATGATGTCTAAATATGGCACATACCATTTCAAAACAATGGCTTCCAGAATTTTCAAATCCTGACAATCCACATAAATGGCGCCAATGATCGACTCCACGGTATCAGCAAGTATAGACTCACGATGATGACCGCCAGATTTCAGCTCACCTGTACTTAAAATTAAGCTTTGGCTTAACTTTAAGTCATTGGCAATTTTTCCTAAGGCCTCTTGACGCACAAGCGTAGCACGCATCCGCGTCAAACGGCCTTCATTTTCATGCGGATAAGCATGATAGAGATAATTGGCAATAATCATCCCTAATAATGAATCGCCTAAAAACTCCAGACGTTCATAATTGGTTTTATGGCTCACCGATCGGTGGGTCAAGGCCAGCTGCAGCAACTCAGGCTGTTTAAACTGATAACCGATACGACTGGCTAAACGTGCATCATTTAGCTTGGACTGAGCTTTGATCAAAACTTTTCTCGAACTTCAACACAATATCTATATTCAATAAGAATGGTTTTCTTATTTCATAATCCTTTTTCACTTGGATACCATCTACATTAGTCGCCTGCGCAACATCCTGAAATCTTAAATCACGGATATTATTCATCAGTAAACGTTTATCCACTTCTTCTGCAAACCTGGCTGGGCTTAAATTTTTCGGACCATCTTTTAATTGCGCTTCAATCTGCTGGTCAATCAGATGATCATCCAAATACGGCCCCCAAACCGCGATTGCAATTTTGGCCATGAAAGCTAAACCAATAATTGCAATCAATATAGCAATATACGAAGCCCCTTTCTGATGTCGCATTTTTTATTTTCCTAATAATGCATTAATCAATTTTGCCGTTACGGCTAAATGACGGCAATTTAAAACCAGGCTCTTTATGCATCCATTTATAGAATGCACGGCCTGTTAGATTTTCTTCAGGGACAAAACCCCAGAAACGGCTGTCAGCACTTTGATCGCGGTTATCCCCCATCGCGAAGTAATGACCTTCTGGTACTTTCACTTCCCAATATAACCCATTTTCATTCGAATATTTACCATTATCGACATAATTGATAAATGGCGCCTGACGGGCAATATTTACCCCCTCAAGCTCACGCATGGTGAAGGTATGCGTACCCAAAGTTTCTTTGTGGTAAATCGAGGTTGGCGTATCCTGCACATCTTTTGCACGGCTAAACTCTACCGGCACTTTGGCAACTTTCTGGCCATTAATGGTCAATTGGCCATGATCATAAACAATATGATCCCCCGGCAAGCCAACCACACGCTTGATATAGCTGATGCTTGGCTGCGGCGGATAACGGAATACAATGACATCGCCGCGCTCCGGCTCACTCACATCTATAATTTTTTTGTTTACGATGGGCAAGCGGATACCGTATTCAAATTTATTCACCAAAATAAAATCACCCGTTTCTAAAGTAGGCACCATAGAATCTGATGGAATATTAAAAGGCTCATATAAAAAAGAACGCAGAATGAGAACAACTGCAAGCACTGGCCAGAAGTCATACGCCCAAGTAATAATGACATTTTCATTACCCTTGCCTTTAGTCTGCCGCTGTTTCCAAACCAGCTTATCCAGCAGCCACACAATAAAGAAAACCAATGTGACAGGTACAAGGATTAAATTAAAATCAAAATCCATGAGCGTAATGACCTCGAGTTATTATCTTTCTACTTTCAACACAGCAAGAAACGCTTCTTGCGGGATTTCAACACTGCCCACTTGCTTCATACGTTTCTTGCCTTCTTTTTGCTTAGACAAAAGTTTCTTCTTACGTGAAACGTCGCCGCCATAACATTTAGCCAATACGTTTTTCCGCATTGCCTTGACCGTTGAACGGGCAATAATCTGCGCACCAATGGCGGCCTGAATTGCCACATCAAACATTTGACGGGGAATCAGATCTTTCATTTTCTCAACCAAGGCAATACCACGGTGGCGAGCATCATTACGGTGACAAATCATGGCTAAAGCATCCACTTTATCACCATTAATTAACACATCTACCTTAACCAAAGATGAAGATTCGAAACGTACAAAGTTATAATCCAGCGATGCAAAACCGCGTGAACAGGATTTCAGCTTATCAAAGAAATCCATAACCACTTCCGCCATTGGAATTTCAAACGTAATCGATACTTGGTTGCCCAGGAATTTCATGTCTTTTTGCACACCGCGACGCTCAATACATAAAGTCATCACATTGCCCAAATACTCCTGCGGCACAAGAATATGGCATTCTGCAATCGGTTCACGCAGGTCTTCAACTGTTGAACCATCCGGCATTTTTGATGGACTGTCGATGTATTTGGTTTCACCATTTTTCATCAGCGCTTCATAAATAACCGTCGGCGCAGAACTGATCAGATCTAAATCATACTCGCGCTCTAAACGCTCTTGCACAATTTCCATGTGCAGCATGCCCAAGAAGCCGCAGCGGAAACCAAAACCTAGAGCATCTGAGCTTTCCGGTTCAAAGAACAACGCCGAGTCATTAATTTGCAATTTATGCAATGCTTCGCGGAATGGTTCAAAATCGCTGGCATCAATTGGGAACAGGCCTGCATATACCTGCGGCTTAACCTTTTTGAAACCGGGTAAAGTCGGAACATCTGGTGTAGCTGCAAGCGTGATGGTATCACCGACTGGCGCACCAAAAATATCTTTGATGCCTGCAATCACAAAACCGACTTCGCCTGCTTCAAGCATGCCCGTTTCAGTATGCTTAGGATTAAACACACCGACTGACGTAATGATGTGCGTTTGACCGGTTGACTTAACCAGCATCTTGTCGCCTTTACGCACACGGCCTTCTTTGATACGAACCAAAGAGACAACGCCAAGATAGTTATCAAACCATGAGTCAATAATTAATGCTTGTAGCGGCGCTTCACGGTCGCCTTGTGGTGCAGGAATCACATCTACCAGTGTTTCCAATACACCTTCAACACCTAGTCCAGTTTTAGCTGAACATGTTGGCGCATGCGTTGCTTCAATCCCGATAATTTCTTCAATTTCGTGAATGACGCGCTCTGGTTCCGCCTGCGGCAAATCAATTTTATTCAGCACCGGCAGAACTTCTAAGTTCTGTTCAATGGCGGTATAGCAGTTGGCAACCGATTGCGCTTCTACACCTTGCGCAGCATCAACAACCAATAAAGCGCCTTCACAGGCAGCCAAAGAACGCGATACTTCATAAGAAAAGTCCACATGCCCCGGAGTATCAATAAAGTTCAGCTGATATTCCTGACCATTGGGATGCGTATAATACAAGGTAACCGATGCGGCTTTAATGGTAATGCCGCGCTCACGCTCTAACTCCATTGAGTCCAGAACTTGCGCCTGCATTTCACGGTCCTGTAAACCGCCGCACATTTGAATAAAGCGGTCTGCAAGAGTCGATTTGCCATGATCGATATGCGCAATAATCGAAAAGTTACGAATGTTTTTAATATCAACAGATTTTTTAGCTTGCGCCATGAGTTACCTTGAAAAAAAACGCGCTATGCACACAATTTAAAATGCACAGCAAAAGCTGAAAAGAAATTGCGAAAGATTATAGCAGATGGTTTTTTCAATGTATCCATAATAATGAACTCCTTTTGCGCTTTAAGCGCCGGCGTTCAAAGCATTACAACTTCAAAGCGAAAAAACCAAACTTCATTTACGCATCATAAACGCTGAAATCCATCGGGTTTTCTGTATTAGAAAGAGGCTGATACGCTTGCGTAAAAGTAGGTGACATGCGCTTAGGGCGGCCCGTGGCTATTTCTACGCAAGCCCACTGCGTATTGCCGGCAAACAGGATTGCTTTATCTTTTGGCCGATAAAACACATACTGACGGTATGAATACAAGGCATTGATATCGTTCAGCCATGAGCGCAAAATAATCTCATCGCCTTCCATGGCTGCTTTGCGGTACTGCACATGATGCTCCACCGCCACCATGGCATGCTTCAGTTCCAGGTATTGTTTTAGGCCCAAACCCAGCGCTTCAATATGCTCTGTCGCGACATCCTGCATCCAGCTCATATATACAACATTATTCACATGCCCCAGCACATCGATATGTTCTGGCTGCACTGTAATTTTCATATCAAAAATTGTGCTCATTTTTCCCTGCTTTACTGGCTCATCTTTGGCCCCCACAGTCTAAGGCAAATCGGCCTGCAGTAAATTGCAAAAAATAAAAAAACCGCTCATGCAGAACGGTTTTATATTTCTCTAGAATACACAGGATTATTCGATACGCATACCGACTATTGCGCGCTGCCCTTCACGGATAATTGTAACTCGCGCAACGGTATTCTTTTTCAAATCCGAGACTGCAACTATAAAGTCTCTGGTATTGCCGATTGCCTTATTATTAATTTGAGTAACAACATCCCCGGGCAGAATGCGCGCTTGAGAAGCAATGCCGCCACGGCGCACATCCTGAATCAGCACACCGCCTTTAGTATCCAGCTGCTTAAGCTCAGCGGCATTCAAGTCACGTATGCTGACCCCTAAAATTGGCCCCTTGCTTTGCTGCTGTTCAGCATCCGCTTTTGCAGGAGTATCATCCGGCGCGGTGTCTAAAGTTGCAGAAATATTGCGGCGGCTGTCATCACGCAGCACTTCCAATTGAATACTCTGATTGGGCACGGCGCGGTTTAAATAGTTCAGCAGCTCTGAGGTCCGCGAGATTGGCGTGCCATTGAATTTCAAAATAACATCGCCGGATTTAAACCCGGCTTTAGCCGCTGGAGAACTTGGCGCAACTTGCGTAATCAAAGAACCTTCCGGCTTTGCCAATTTATAAGACTCCGCCAAGTTGCGGTCAATATCCTGCAAACTTACCCCCAAATAAGCACGGGTCACTTTGCCATGCTTTTTCAGCTGATCCGCAACATCCATCGCCACATCAATCGGAATGGAGAATGACAAGCCCATATAGCCGCCAGTCCCGCTGAAGATCCGTGAATTGACGCCAACCACTTCACCGCGCTGATTAAATAATGGCCCGCCGGAGTTTCCGGGGTTCAGGGCCACATCGGTTTGGATAAACGGCACTGAAGTTTCACCCATCATATTGCGCATTTTTGCGCTGACAATGCCGGCAGATGCTGAATAATCAAAACCAAAAGGCGAGCCGATCGCCAATACAGGCTCCCCCACTTTCAGCTGGCCAACATTCCCTGTGCGCAATTCGGGAAAACCTGAACCTGTAACTTTTAATAAAGCGACATCGGTGCGTTCATCACTGCCGACAACCTTGGCGTCAATTTCACGGCGGTCATTCAATACAATCGTCACTTTAGTCGCATCTTCGACCACATGGTGATTTGTCAGCAAATAGCCATCTTTACTGATAAAAAAGGCGCTGCCATAAGCTGTTTTTTCCTGCGGCACCTGCTGCTGCGGAATAATCACTTGATTGCCAAAAAAACGTTTTAAAATCTCTGGCACTTGCTGCTGCAAAAGCTCTTCCTGGCTCAGCTTTTTCACTACATTGACGCTTACGACCGCAGGACTGACCTGCTCGACAAGATTGGAAAAATCCACCGGCGCAGCAGCATGCGCCTGAACAGCAGCGGCAGCAAATACCGCAGCATATAATCCTTTTTGCATCGTTTGATTTCTCATCTTAAGCATTCACTCAAATTATTGATGTTTTGAAATATGATTGGTTTTAACATAAAGCATGAAGCTTAATCGTTACAATATGTTTGAATACATTCTTATAAACAGCAGCTTAATCATTCCTTAAAATTTACAGCATTATTAATTTTATTCATCAAGCTGGAGCATTTTTGCTCTTGCCTTTTGCTCAAAAAAGCGTTGTCATTACCGAACTTTTTTTCAAATTAGCTGATGGATATGCCTAATTTAGAAACAACACGTCATTTTGATGTGATCATTGTGGGAAGCGGCGGTGCGGGACTCAGTTTAGCCTTATCATTGCCCGATCATTTCAACATTGCTGTTTTAGCCAAATCAACGCTCACGGATGCAAGTACATATTTTGCACAAGGCGGCGTAGCTGCGGTTTTAGATAAAACAGATTCGATTCAGCAGCATATTGATGACACCATGATTGCCGGCGCACACCTGTGTGAACTGGATGCCGTTAAGCAAACAGTTGAAGGCGGCAAACCTTCTGTCGACTTCCTGCTGGAACATGGCGTGCAATTTACCCTGGATGAACAGGAACAGCTTCATCTTACACGTGAAGGCGGACATTCTCAGCGCCGCATTATTCACGCTGCCGATGCGACTGGACGCGCAATTTCAACAACACTGGTACAGCGCGCCCAAGAAAAATCCAACATCAGCATTTTTGAAAATTATATTGCCATTGATCTGATTACTTCGCAAAAGCTGAATCTTGGCGGTGAAAACCGCGCCTTAGGCCTCTATGCGCTGGATGAGAAAAACGAAAAAGTGCACACCTTCCTCGCGCCATTTACTGCATTGGCCTGCGGCGGCGCAATGAAAGCCTACCTTTATACCTCTAATCCGGACATTGCCACAGGTGACGGCATTGCCATGGCGTACCGCGCCGGCTGCCGTGTGGCGAATATGGAGTTCAATCAATTCCACCCAACTTGCCTGTATCATCCGCAAGCGCGCTCGTTTTTAATTACCGAAGCCATGCGCGGTGAAGGCGCTTATTTGCGCCTGCCAGACGGCGAACGCTTTATGCTGCGTTTTGATGAGCGCGCTGAACTTGCGCCGCGCGATATTGTTGCGCGCGCAATCGACTATGAGATCAAGCGCTTAGGTATCCGCCATGTCTGGCTGGATATTACGCATAAGCCTGAAAGCTTTGTCAAAGAGCACTTTCCAACACTGTATGAACGCCTGCTGGAACTGGGCATCGACATTACCAAAGAAATGATTCCTGTTGTACCGGCGGCGCATTACACCTGCGGCGGCGTCGTTGTTGATGAAAACAGCCAAACCGATATTTCAGGTTTATATGCCATTGGTGAAACCTCCTACACAGGTTTGCATGGTGCCAACCGTATGGCCAGTAACTCACTTTTAGAATGTTTTGTTTACGGCATGGCAGCGGCTGATCACATTAAAACAGGCTTACAAAACAAGTACTCCTCACCTCAAGTGCCGGCTTGGGATGATTCACAAGTAATGAATCCTGATGAAGATGTCGTCATTCTGCAAAACTGGGATGAACTGCGCCAAACAATGTGGAACTATGTCGGCATTGTGCGCACCACGAAACGCCTGCAGCGCGCCCTGCACCGCATTGAGATGCTGAAACGCGAAATTACTGAGTACTATCAAGATTATCAGGTCAGCAAAAACTTAATTGAACTGCGCAACTTGGTGCTGGTCTCTGAAATGATTGTGCGCTGCGCCATGGAGCGTAAAGAATCACGCGGCCTGCATTACACTTTGGACTATCCTGAACTGGGGCCAGAGCTGCGTAAAACCGTGCTGACCCCTCCAGATTTTCAAGTGCAGCGCCCGCTGGTGAATTCAGAAGATCTGTCCGTATAATCCAGCAGCATCATTGCTTTTTATATTCAGCAGCCGAATGCCCTTCATTCGGCTGTTTTGCTTTTAAGCGGAGGATTTCCGTTCTGCATAGGCATCAATGGCTGCCCTAAAAGTATATAAATGCAGCGGGACTAAATCTTCTAATTTCTGATAGCCGCCAGCAAGTACAAACATGATTGGGATTCCGCTTCTTTTCGCTAATTTAAACACGGTTTCCTCGCGCTTTTGAATCAGTTCTGCGGTAAACCAGGACGAACCGAACTGATCAGCCTGATGACAATCCATCCCCGCCTGATAAATAATTAAATCTGCCTCCCAAGCCTGCGCCTGCTGAAAGCCTTCATGAACAGCCAAGGTATACTGCGAAAAACAGCCATGATCTTTATGAATGTGCCGTGTAAATGAGCGCGGATAGACTGGACAGCCATGGGCTAAACCATAAATGCTGAAATTGAATAGATTTTCCAAACGCAGGCTGAATTCTGCAGTGCCGTCACCGCCATGCTGATCGCAATCCAGTACAAAAATTTTCTTCTCAGGAAACTGCTGCGCGATCAGCGCCAAACCATTAAAAGTGCAATAGCCGCCGCCATATTCGTATTGCGCATGATGAAAGCCTTGTGCGATGTTGGCTGCAATGCCCTTTTGCCATGCCAGTTTGGCAGCCAAAAGCTGGCCCGCATTAATTCTCAGCACCGCATCACGCAATTGCTGATTCCACTGTTTAAAGCCTGAAAAAGTCGCTTTTTTTTCAGGCAACCCTGTATAAAAAGCATCAACATATGAAGGCTCATGCAGCTGCTTCAAAATCTCAATATCCAAAACTTCAGGCTCATGAAATTGAATATTGCCCCAAGTATGCAAAGCGTCGGCAACAAGCTTCAATTTTTCCATACTGTTGGTATGCGTATGCGCAAAATAATGCGGTGAATAACAGACATCGAGCATTCTGATTAACCTAACTGGGAAAGCGCTACATTCACTAACTGCTGCAATTCTGTTGTTCCAGGACTGTACAGGCCGTTGCTGACTTGCTGTTCAAAATGCGTGCTGAATGCACGTTTTCGGTTTTCAGGCGAAACAGCCAGCGTTGTTAAACGCAGAAACCAAAAACCGTTAATAGCGGAATGATGCATGATCTGCCCTTTAAACTCTTTGTTCGGGCGTTTCTGCTCGATGCTCCCAATGTCATACTCTGCAGAAAATAAAGATCCCGCAGGCAAGCGAATGCCATTCATAATGAGGGGCTGCAGGCTTATACAGGAATGGTTATCTCCCATATTCATTTTTTCCATCAGCAGCGGCTGATGATCATCATCGACAAATATATTGATTTCGCCTTGACGCAGCAAATAACGGTGCGCAATTTTCAAAAAGAAATCTTCCGCCATGGGGCAAGAACCGACTTTCGGCTTTTCTGTCAAATTGCGCAGTTCGACAAAGCCTGTTTGCTGTGCGGTCTTTGGCAGCAAAACATCTTCCAGCAAATGACAAATCAGTTTGCTTTCTTCTAATACAGCTTCACTGCCTAAGTGACGCAGTGACGTTAAGCGCGCACATTCAGATGCAAGGGTTTGCTTATAATCTGTTTCTGTACATGAGGCGAAAAACTGCTGCACTCCCGCCTGCTGATCCAAATTATGCCAATCATTCAGCTCCAGCCCATAAATACTAGCTATATCTATAATTTTTCTAATTTTTTTAGCGCCTGATACGTCAAACAGCTTGAGATCAGAAAAATCCGCCGCTCGGCGCGGCGTGTTGACATACTCCGCAAGTACGCGGGTAGCCTGTGTATAACCGCAGCCGCGGCGTTCGCTTTGATGTGAATAATGCTCATTCAGCATCTCACAGAGCTTATTCGACAACGGATGCACATGCGCTTTAAATAAACGGATAACTTCGTGATCAATTGCATCCATATAGTACCCCCCTCTGCATCTTGGCTTTATTATATTTTTTTACTTACTCGGCTGAATCAGCAATTTGCGATAAGAACCGCTTTCTTGCAAATGGCCTGTCAATCCTTTCCTCAAACTCAGAAACAGTACACATTTAAATCAGATAAAATGCAGCACCGCTCAAGGATCAACTCATCCCATATTCGCCGTACTATTCAATAAAACTTCTTGATTTATGATCTTCATTGGCGGAACAGAATAAGTCCCTGTCACATGCGCTACCGGGTCATTCATTTGATCAATCGAATAAATCCAAACTTCAGCCACAATCAGCGCCTTTCCTACTTTCATCAGTTTGCAGATACCCCGTAAATTTTGACCTGCAGACGGCTTGCGCAAGAAGTTAATATTCATATTGGTGGTCACTGCTAAACCGACAATCCCTATTTCCCCTAAGATGGCGACATACATGGCAAAGTCGGCCAAGGTCATCATGGTTGGCCCTGAAATTGTGTTGCCGGGACGCAAATCTTTGTCCCCCACACGCCAGACCAATGAAGCGCTTTTTTCCCCCACCTCTTCTATGTAACAATTCACTAAACTGGGTGCAAATTCGCGTTTTAAAAAATCAATAATTTCTTGTTTTGTACTTCGCATCAAAATCATCCATAAAAAAATCATCCATAACTTTCGCTATGCATGATTTTTAAATCAACTTGAATTTTAAAGCTATGACTTTTTTGACTTTTATGCAATTAAAAGCATCATCAATAAAAATTAAAGATAGGACAGCGCTTGAGCAAATACCTGATGCGGCAGCTGCGATGCATCAAGACGCTTGATCCGTTCCGGCTGACGTTTGGATAAAGTTTCATATCCCGCTCTTACTTTTTCAAAGAAGGTTACTTTCTCTTGCTCAAAACGGTCTAATGCGCCGCGTGCGCGGGCACGGTCCATACCCAGCTCAATCGGCGCATCCAGCCAAAACGTGCAATCAGGCATCCGGCTGACAAAGCTGTCATTCAGCACCTGCAGCTTCTCCTCGCTCAAGCCGCGTCCTGCGCATTGATAAGCAAAACTGGCATCCGTAAAACGGTCACAGAGTACAATTTTATCCGCCTGCAGCGCAGGCAGAATCACTTGTTCCAAATGCTGCGCGCGGGCGGCATACATCAGCAGCAGCTCAGTATCATGACTCATCTGCTCTTCATGATTCACAGACAGCAGCAGGGATCGGATTTGTTCCGCCATCGGCGTGCCGCCCGGTTCACGGGTCAGCACCACCTCTTTGCCTTGACTTAGAAAATGATCATAAATTTTACGGATGAGCGTGGTTTTGCCAACCCCTTCGGTGCCTTCAAAACTAATAAACATGCTCACTCCTTAATTTTTTGAACGTATAACAGCAAGATACTCTTGCACAGCGCGGTTGTGATCCTGCAGCGTTGCAGTGAATTTATGCCCGCCATTGCCTGTTGCAACAAAGTAAAGATTATTTGAACTATCTGGATGCATGGCCGCTTCAATCGCTTTCTTGCCTGGCAAGGCAATTGGTGTTGGCGGTAAACCATTGATTGTATAGGTATTATACGGCGTTGGCGTGCGTAAATCCTGACGGGTGATATTTCCTGTATAGCTATCGCCCATGCCGTAAATTACCGTGGGATCGGTCTGCAAGCGCATGCCTTGCTGCAAACGGCGGACAAAGACACCTGACACCTGCTCCAGCTCACTGTCCAAACTGGTCTCTTTTTCGACAATTGACGCCATAATCAGCGCTTCATACTTGTCTTTATACGGCAAGCCAGCTGCGCGGTTTTCCCAAGCCTGATCCAGGGTTTTCATTTGACGCGTATATAAATCTTTTAAAATTTTCTTATCCGACTCGCCCTTTGCAACAAAATAAGTATCCGGCGCAAATAACCCTTCAGGATGTGAATACGGAATATCCAAAGCCTTTAAAATCTGATCATAAGGCAGATTGCTGATGTCATGCGCCACCAGCGGGTCTTTCTGCAGCGCATTCACCAGCTGTTTAAATGTCGTGCCTTCAATGACTAAAATCCGGTTCATCTGCGCATTTTCAACATTGGAAATCATCACCAAGACTTCACGTATGCTCATGCCTTCACGCACTTCATACACGCCGGCTTTTAAGGTATCGTGAATCATAAATTTCTGATACAGCTTCAGCACAATAGGAAAGCTGACTTTGTCTTCTTTGGCTAAACGCTCAATAAAGCCCGAATAGGTATCGCCTGCACCAATGGCCAGCATCTGCTTTTTGCCTTCAATGGGATACTCTTTAAATAGGCTGGACCATAAAACAAAGCAAAGAATGATGGCAAAGGACAGCGCCGTCAGCCACGTAGCTTTCGGCAGCCTCCGCGGCTGCAGTTTTTTCTTTTTGGATTTAGGCTTAACTGAGGACATAATTTTAGCGGATTTGATTAAGTTTTAGGGTATGAAACAGTTCTGTACAGGCCTGAATATTCAGCGCTGCACCATTTAAGTTGAAGACTATTTTCATAGGATTCAATGCATTGCAAAAAAATACGTTTTGAAAATCCGGGATTTCATCCAGATCAATCTTGCGCTGTACACAGGCAATGCCATGCACCTGCATGCGTGATAAAATTTCAGCGCGCATAACGCCATGCACACCATTATAGCGAAGTTCAGGCGTAATCCATGTATCGTTTATTCGAATAAAGCAATTACTGCTCACACCTTCAACAATTAGGCCTTGCACATCCATTACCAGCGCTTCCGCCCATCCCTTCTGATCGGCCTCATGCTTCAGCATCACCTGCTCTATACGGTTTAAAGATTTCAAGCCAGTCAAATTCGGCATCGTCAGGCCAATGGCCTGATCCAATACGCCGCTCGAAATGGTCTGATATTGAAAATCTGCAACATCTTGAGGGTAATAGAAAACCCAAACATCGGCGGGATGATCCGGTAAGCTGTAGCCGCGCTGCCCCTCTCCGCGGCTTAAAATAATTTTTAAAGTGCCTGATGCAGCAGGATCAGACTGGCGCATGATATTCAGCGTTTGCTCAATCAACGTCAAATCTGCCTGCAAATACAGCCGTTGATTGGCATTTTGCAAACGCGCCATATGCAGTTCATGCAGCTCGATTACGCCATTGCGCAGGCGTGCCGTGGTAAAACACCCGTCGCCGTAATGAAATGCGCGGTCCAATACTGAGACTTCATTGATTTCCCGCGCATTTTTAAAATATGGCATAACGAGCATCCCGAAAATGATGGTTTAGTTTAAGAATACTGCACACAAATGAATAGCTTTTTTATTCATATCAAATTCGTTTCTTATTATTTTTTATACAAAACACTTCTCGCTATTCTTCGCTTAGTGAGCAGACATCATGCATAAATTAAAGTAAAGGATATCAAAAATGCGTTCATTAAAAATCGGGGTACTGGCCGCGCTTATTTCAGCGACATCATTCAGCGCACTGGCAAAAGACTTCTTAAATGTTTCATACGACCCAACACGCGAATTGTATGACAACTTCAATAAAGAATTCAGCACATACTGGAAAAAAAGTACAGGGCAAGACATCAATTTTAAACAGTCACACGGCGGCTCCGGCAAGCAAGCCCGCTCTGTTATTGACGGCCTTGATGCCGATGTGGTGACTTTAGCCTTGGCTGCTGATATTGATGAAATTGCGGAAAGAGGCCTGCTGCCTAAAGACTGGCAAAAGAAATTCCCGCAAAACTCCACACCGTACACATCGACCATTGTGTTCTTGGTGCGCAAAGGCAATCCCAAAGGCATTAAAGACTGGGGCGACTTAGTGAAACCGGGAGTAGAAATTATTACTCCGAACCCGAAAACGTCGGGCGGCGCACGCTGGAACTATTTAGCTGCTTGGGCTTGGGCCAAGCATCAAGCAGGCGGCAACGATGCCAAAGCGCAAGATTTTGTCCGTCAAATTTACAAACAAACCAAAGTGCTGGACTCCGGCGCGCGCGGCGCAACCACAACTTTTGCTGAGCGCGGCATAGGCGACGTCTTGCTGGCTTGGGAAAATGAAGCCTTCTTGGCCGTGCGCGAACAGCCGGGCAAGTTTGAAATCATCACCCCGTCGCTGTCTATATTAGCCGAGCCGCCAGTCGCTGTTGTCGAAAAAAATGCCAAAAAGAACGGCAATGAGAACATCGCAAAAGCCTATTTGAATTATTTATATTCTCCAGCGGGCCAAACTGTAGCGGCCAACAACTTCTACCGTCCGCGCAATGCCGCCGTCGCAGCTAAGTACAAATCTGTATTCAAACCGCTGAAATTGATCACCATTGATAAAGAATTCGGCGGCTGGACAAAAGTTCAAAGCAAGCATTTTGACAATAATGGCGTATTTGACCAAATCGTCAAAGCCAACAGTGTGAAATAAGTCTATCTATAGCATAAAACTGAATTGATATATCGGCTATTACGCTATAGCCGATATATGTAGTGCATATCGGAATCAATTTATCTTATTTATTCATATAAAATTCATTTTTTATTATTTTTTATGCATAAAGAATGGCGCTATTCTGCACTCATGTTATAAAACATTAAGAATTTTGAGGTCCTTATGAGCATTTCAGCAAAATTGAAACTTGGGGTGTTAGCCGCAGTTGTCTCCACGATCTCTTTAGGGGCTGCAGCGAAAGACTTCCTGAACGTATCTTATGATCCAACTCGCGAATTATATGAAGACGTTAACAAGAATTTCAGCAAATACTGGGAAAGCCGTACAGGACAAAAAATTAATTTCAAACAGTCTCATGGCGGCTCCGGCAAGCAAGCGCGTTCAGTGATTGACGGTTTGGATGCCGATGTGGTCACGCTGGCTTTAGCCGCTGACATTGATGTGATTGCGGAAAAAGCGAAACTGCTCCCTGCAGACTGGCAAAAGAAACTGCCGAATAACTCTACGCCTTATACATCAACCATTGTATTTTTAGTGCGCAAAGGCAATCCGAAAGGCATTAAAGACTGGGGCGACTTAGTGAAACCGAGTGTCGGCATCATTACGCCAAATCCTAAAACTTCGGGCGGCGCGCGCTGGAATTACTTAGCCGCATGGGCTTGGGCCAAACATCAAGCCGGCGGCAATGATGCAAAGGCGCAAGAGTTTGTGCGCAAAATCTATAAAAACACCAAAGTGCTAGACTCAGGCGCACGCGGCTCAACAACAACCTTTGCTGAACGCGGCATAGGCGACGTCTTGCTGGCTTGGGAAAATGAAGCGCATTTGGCCATTCGTGAACAGCCTGGCAAGTTTGAAATCGTGACCCCGTCATTGTCTATTTTGGCTGAACCGCCTGTGGCGATTGTGGAAAAAAATGCAGAGAAGAAAGGCAACCTTTACTTAGCCAAAGGCTATTTAAACTTCCTGTATTCTCCGCGCGGCCAGCAAATTGCAGCGCAAAATTTCTACCGCCCGCGTGATGCGAAAACCTTGGCGCAATATGGAAAAATTTTCAAGCCCTTGAAGCTGGTGACAATTGATCAAGAATTTGGCGGCTGGAACAAAGTGCAAAAAACGCACTTTGAAAATGGCGGCATCTTTGACCAAATAGTAAAGGCAAACAGCGCGAAGTAATTTCCGCTTTTTCTGAATTAGGAGTATTGACATGACGCATACCGTAATCGTTCCTGGTGTAGGCGGCAGTGAACAGCATCACTGGCAGTCTTGGCTGCAGCGCCAGCTCATGTCATGCTCCCGCGTTCAGCAAGAAGACTGGAACCGCCCCGTACTGAACGACTGGATTGCGCAATTTGTCCAAACTGTGTCGCCTATTCAGGACGATATCCAAATTGTGGCACACAGCTTTGGCTGCCTCACCGCAGTTGCTGCGCTGGCAGAGCATCCAGAACTCAATAGTAAAATCAAAAAATTGATTTTGGTTGCACCAGCCAATCCAGCCCGTTTTGGCGCTGCTGGCTTTGCCCGCGACAGTCAAAATGACTATGCGGCCTATTTCCATCAGCTTAAAATTCAAGTGCCCGCCACAATGATCATCAGTGAAAATGACCCTTGGCTGGCGTTTGATGATGCGCAGCGTCTGGCAAAGTCATGGAAGCTTAAACCCGTCAATGCAGGCTTGGCTGGGCATATTAATGTGGCGTCGGGTTATGGCCCATTTCCTGAAATTTTCAATTATTTAATTTCAGAAAAAGTAATGCCGCATATCAGCATTCCTGATGAGCGCAAGTATTTATTTAAATTTGCAATTTAATTACTGCAATCTATGCTTAAACCGAAATTTAGTTTTTGTCTTTTACTGACTGATATTCAGTCAGTTTTCTCTCTTTGAGGAGTAATCATGTCGCAGCGATCCCGAGTGCTGCCAGGATTTGGTCTGTCTTTAGGCTTTACCCTTGCGTATTTGTCATTAATCGTGCTGATTCCTTTATCTGCAGTTTTTATTAAATCGCTGGGTATAGGATGGGACGGTTTATGGGAAATTTTAAGTTCTGAGCGAATTTTAAAATCCCTTCAATTGAGCTTTAGCGCGGCAATTATTGCAGCTTTAGTCAATGTCGTTTTTGGCCTTCTGCTGGCATGGTGCCTGGTACGCTATAACTTTCCAGGCAAGCGCATTGTCGATGCCTTAGTAGATTTGCCTTTTGCTTTGCCGACAGCCGTTGCCGGTATTGCCTTAACATCTTTATATGCGCCTACGGGATGGATTGGTCAATATTTAGAACCGATTGGCATTAAAGTGGCCTATACCCCTATTGGCATTACCCTTGCCTTGATTTTTATCGGCATTCCGTTTGTTGTGCGTACCGTGCAGCCTGTACTCAGTGATTTAGAAACTGAGCTTGAGGAAGCCGCATCAGCGTTGGGCGCAAACCGTTTTCAAATTGTGACTAAAATTATTTTACCTATTTTATTCCCAGCATTACTGACAGGCTTTGCACTGGCATTTGCCCGGGGTGTAGGTGAATATGGTTCAGTCATCTTTATTGCAGGCAACCAGCCCTTTGAAACTGAAATTGCGCCTTTGATGATTATTTCCCGTCTGGAAGAATATGATTACGCAGGCGCAACCACCATTGCTGTCGTCATGCTGGTGATTTCATTTGCCATTCTGTTTCTCATTAACCTAATTCAAGCTTGGGCCAGCCGACGCACAGGGAGAACTGCACGATGAATACCAACAGCAATGCTTTAGCTGAAAAATTGCAATCGCGCGATGCAACCCGTGAACCGACCTGGATTCGCCGCCTGCTCATTACCATTGCCTTGATCTTCTTCATTAGCTGCTTAATGCTGCCCTTAGTCTTGGTCTTTGTAGAAGCATTTAAACAAGGTGTAGGGGTTTATTTCCAAGCTTTGGTGCATCCAGACACATTATCTGCGGTAAAACTCACGCTATTGACAGCAGTTATTGCTGTTCCACTGAACGTTGTATTTGGTGTGGCTGCAGCATGGACCGTTGCCAAGTTTAATTTCCGTGGCAAGTCTATTCTGACCACCATTATTGATATGCCATTTTCAGTATCGCCAGTTATTGCCGGTTTAATGCTGGTGCTGATTTTTGGCACGCAAGGCTGGTTCGGCGGCTGGCTGATGGATCATGATATTAAGATCTTGTATGCGGTGCCTGCCATTGTTTTAGCGACCATCTTCATTACTGTGCCTTTTGTTGCGCGTGAACTGATTCCTTTAATGGAAGCGCAAGGCACTGAAGAAGAAGAAGCTGCAATTGTGCTGGGCGCCAATGGCTGGCAAACCTTTTGGAAAGTCACCCTGCCAAATATCAAATGGGGCTTAATTTACGGCGTAATCCTGTGCAATGCGCGCGCAATGGGTGAATTTGGTGCGGTATCAGTGGTTTCCGGCCACATCCGCGGTGAAACCAATACCCTGCCGCTGCACGTCGAAATCCTTTATAACGAATATACCTTCAGTGCTGCTTTTGCTGTTTCATCCCTTTTGGCATTGCTGGCGATTGTTACCCTCATTTTGAAAACATGGGTCGAAATTCGCCAAGAGAAACAAGACAAACGCAATGAAGATTCAACAGCTTCTTAAGGAATGACCTCATGAGTATTCAAGTAAAAAATATTGAAAAACACTTTGGTGCATTCCATGCGCTGAAAAATATCTCCCTCGATTTCCCAGACGGTCAATTGGTGGCTCTGCTGGGGCCATCAGGCTGCGGTAAAACGACACTGCTGCGCATTATTGCCGGCTTAGAATCTGCTGATGGCGGTCAAGTCATTTTAGAAGGCGAAGATGCGACTAATGTTCACGTGCGTGAACGTGAGGTGGGCTTTGTCTTCCAGCATTATGCCCTGTTCCGCCACATGACTGTGTTTGACAACATTGCATTTGGCCTGCGTGTACGTCCGCGCGCGACCCGCCCGAATGAAGCTGAAATTAAAAAGCGTGTGACGCGTTTGCTAGACTTGGTACAGCTTGGCTTCTTGGCAGACCGCTACCCTGCACAGCTTTCCGGCGGCCAGCGCCAGCGTATTGCCCTTGCACGCGCTTTGGCTGTAGAGCCTCGCGTATTGCTGCTGGATGAACCGTTTGGCGCGCTCGATGCCAAAGTGCGTAAAGAGCTGCGCCGCTGGCTGCGTACTTTGCATGATGAGCTGCACATTACCTCTATTTTTGTGACACACGATCAGGAAGAAGCGCTTGAAGTCGCGGATCAAATTATTGTGATGAACAAAGGCAATGTTGAACAAATCGGTTCACCGCGTGAAGTCTATGAAAAGCCAGCAACACCGTTTGTCTTTGACTTTTTAGGTCAAGCCAACCGTTTTGAAGGTCAAAACAGCAATGGCATCATCCACATCGGTGAAGACCGCATTCAATTGCCGCAAGCGCCAAATGCGCCGCAAGGCCCAGTCATTGCTTTTGCCCGTCCTGACGAATTGCGCATTCATGCGCAGCCGCAAGAAAATGCTATTCAAGCAACTTTTCTTCGTGAGATTTGGATTGCAGGCAAAGTATTGGCTGAACTGAATGACCGTCAAGGCAATCTCATTGAAATTTCACTGACACCCGATGAAGCAAAATTGCACCAATATCGCCCTAATCAAACTGTATGGCTCAGCGCATCTGCTTTGCATTTATTTGAAAACCAAGTCGCTTAAGGCTTTATGATGGGGCATGGCGCCCCATCAATTTTGAGGTATGCAGAAACATGAATTTCCAACAATTAAGAATTATTAGAGAAACCGTTAGACAGAACTTTAATTTAACTGAAGCTTCCGCTGCGCTGTACACCTCTCAATCCGGTGTCAGCAAGCATATCAAAGATTTGGAAGATGAATTAGGGGTTCAGCTGTTTATCCGCAAAGGCAAGCGCCTATTGGGCTTAACTGAACCGGGGCAATCTTTGCTCGGCATTGTAGAGCGCATGCTGGTGGATGCCGAAAATATTAAACGCCTCGCTGATGATTTTAATAAAGTGGATGAAGGCACACTGACCATTGCCACAACGCATACCCAAGCGCGCTATGTCTTGCCGCCGATCGTCAATAAATTTAAAAAAGAATTTCCTAAAGTGCATTTGATTTTGCAGCAGGCCAGCCCAGTTGAAATTACTGAAATGCTGCTTCAGGGTGAGGCGGATATTGGCATTGCAACCGAATCATTAACTGCTGAAGATAACTTGGCCAGTGTTCCCTTTTATACTTGGCAGCACAGCATTATCACCCCGCAAAACCACCCGCTGACCGCCAACAGCAACATCACCATTGAAGATTTATCTCATTATCCAATTATTACATATCATGGCGGTTTCACGGGCCGTTCAAAAATTGATGAAGCTTTTGAAGAAGCCGGCTTTGATGTGGATATCGTGATGTCCGCTCTAGATGCCGATGTTATTAAAACTTACGTTGAGCTGAACATGGGGGTAGGCATTGTCAACAATGTCGCTTATGACGCGGAACGCGACTACCGTTTAAAGCAGATCCCTACGGATATTTTTGGCGTAAACACAACTTGGATTGCAGTTCGCAAAGGTCATCTGCTTCGCGGCTACGGCTATGAGTTTATTTCACTGTGCTCTCCAGACGCCGATATTAAAGCACTGAAAAAAGTGGCTTATCCAGACGATTGACAGAGAATATTTAAAAAAAAAGAGGCTTAGGTCTCTTTTTTTATCGTAATTACTTGTAAACGCCTGCATAATAGCCACATAAAACAAGAAATAAACAGGCCAGCCATTTCAATGAAACCCGCAGCATATTTTGCATTTACGCCTCTATGTCTGGCCCTGCACACGCATGCCGCGGCTTTAGAACGTTCAGGGCAAAGCATTTTGCCCTTTCTTGAGTCTGGCAATTACACAGAATTCAGCTATGGCGCAGTTGCAGGCAATCTTAGCGGTGAAAACTCTAATAAAGAACAATTATCTCAAGCGCTGAATGTGACTGATTTTTCAACCGGCAACTTAATTCAAGATTTTTTCTTTGTGCAAGGCGCTGTCAAATGGCAGCTGAATCCGCAAATATCCGCAGGACTGCTTTTTGACCAACCCTATGGCATTAAACTCAACTATGACTATTCCCCTGAATCTATTCTTGGGCATGAGCAGTTAGAAGCAATCAACATTCAGCTTAAATCACGAAATATCACGGCACTGATGGGCTATCAGCCCACTGAACGCTGGAACGTTTATGGCGGACTGGCTTATCAAAGTTTTGACGGACATTTAAACCTTTTTGGACAAAGTTTTTATGTCTTTAACGGGTACAGCGTGGAACTGAAAAGAGATAATTCTTTTGGCTGGCTGACAGGCATCAGCTATAGAATTCCAGAAATCGCATTTCGGGCTAATCTTACATACCGTTCTGAAATCAATCATAAAAACCAGGCCGAGGAATCATTACCGTTCTCCAGCAGTACTGTTTCCGATACAACCAAAATCACCACACCGCAATCCGTTAATCTTGATTTTATGAGCGCAATCAGCGCGTATAACTTAATTTACGGTTCGGCAAGATGGGTCAACTGGTCAGACTTTGAAATTAAGCCAAATGGCTTTAATGAAATCATTCAGCCTTATATTGCATATCTGCCGGCATTGGCTGATCTCAACTTAATTGATTATCAATCAGATCAATGGTCTGCCAAAATTGGAGTCGCGCATAAACTTAATGAACGCACCTTCGCCAGTTTAGAAACAGTCTGGGACAGCGGAATTGACAACCCCGCTTCGACCATCAATCCGGCCAATGGCTACCATGGTTTAGGTACTGGTTTTCGATATCAGCTCACTCCTAGAAAATTTTTTTCTGGCGGCATCTATTATTTAAGATTCAGACCCTCTAAAGCTGATAATAACATGATCACACTCAATTCAATTTCGACTTTACGTCACAAAGAAGCATGGGCATACGGCATAAAAATCGGACATTATTTCTAACTCATTATTAAATAAAAAAACGGACCGAAGCCCGTTTTTTTATTTAAAGCGAAAATCTAAAAATTACCAGTGGTAACTTACACCCACTTTACCCACAGGCATCCATTGATATTTATCGTCATTGGCGATTTGACGCGCTTCGTTATCAACAGCATCTTGAGCACTTGTTGGGTTTCCTGTAACAGGATCCAAGTTATATTGAGTTAATTTCACAGATGGATTACCAGTGTAGTATGCGCCAACTTCACCAAATACTCCCCAGTTTTTATTAATTTTAGGCGCCCAGCCCAAACCTAAATACGGTGCAATATCATTTTTATATGACATTTGACCGCGTACACCGCCTTGTCCGTCTGCTACGCTAGCGACTTGATAATTTTTACCATCAATTGATAGCGTTTCGCCCGGATTAATACGTTTTTCCAAGTCATAATCATTATCTAAATAAGCAACACCCGCTGCTACATAAACACCTTGCGCCCAACGGTTGGTGCTCGCCCCCCAAGGACGGATTTCAGCATTTAAGTAAACGTTATTGTTTTCCATATCCAAGTCGTATTTTGTTCCATTAACAGATACATCATCTGTCCAAGAAACATCGCCGCCATTATAGCCAAGCGCTAAACCTACGTATGGGTTTGCAGTCCAAAGCAAAGCACCGCCATAACCTGTTGTACCCGCTTCCAGACGCGCACCAGTCGGAATTAATTGGTTTTGATCAAAGGCATAGCCATCATGAACAACTGATGAATCTGCTGCTGCTGCGCCAGCTGCCGCCATAAGTGACGCTGCTAAAATTGTACGTAGAACTTTCATTGTGTTTCTCCTCAAATACAAACTTTTAGAAATTATTGATCATTTGCATGGTTCGCTTCGTCTTAGGGGAATATAAAGCAGTTATCGCTCATGGTTTATTCAAAAATTGCTTATTTTTTGTTATTTTTTGATACAATTCTAGCTGACTTGTTGATTATTAAAAATAATCCGTTCTATTTTTCAGCCGCATAAAAGAATAACGCTGTTTTTCTCCTATTTTAATAATAAATTCCGATCTATCGTTTAATTTCCATCTATTTTTAACTCAATTTAGTGTAAAATCTTGGAAAATTTTTTTCTGGAAGGAAGATCATGTCTCAGCTTTCAACTATCATTGAACAAGCTTTTGAAGATCGTGCAAATTTCACTGCAGCAGACTGCCCTGCTGAAGTGCGTCAAGCAGTTGAGGAAGCAATTGCTGGCTTAGATAACGGCACATTGCGCGTTGCTGAAAAAATTGATGGCGACTGGGTTGTTCATCAATGGTTGAAAAAAGCAGTATTGTTATCTTTTAAAATTAACGATAACAAGCCTATCGAGTCATGTGACCTTCGCTTCTACGACAAAGTAGACACTAAATTCAACGGCTGGACTGAAGAACAATTTAAAGCTGCCGGTGTACGTGTTGTACCGCCAGCTGTTGCGCGTAAAGGTTCTTTCCAGGCGAAAGGCGTAATTTTAATGCCTTCTTATGTGAACATTGGCGCTTATGTTGATGAAGGCACAATGGTGGATACATGGGCGACTGTAGGTTCATGCGCTCAAATCGGTAAAAATGTACACTTGTCTGGCGGTGTAGGCATTGGCGGCGTACTTGAACCGCTTCAAGCAAACCCGACAATCATTGAAGACAACTGCTTCATTGGCGCGCGTTCTGAAATCGTTGAAGGCGTAATCGTAGAAGAAGGTTCTGTGATTTCAATGGGCGTATTCATTGGCCAATCCACTAAGATTTTTGACCGCGCAACTGGCGAAATTCACTACGGCCGAGTTCCTGCCGGTTCTGTCGTTGTAGCGGGCAGCCTGCCTTCTAAATGCGGCACTTACAGCCTATACGCTGCAATTATCGTGAAAAAAGTGGACGCGCAAACACGTTCAAAAACAAGCTTAAACGACTTATTGCGCGACGACTGATTTCCGTCCAATTGATTTCGGAGTGAACACTCCACATCTCTACGGCCAGCAATGACCGTAGAGATTTTATTTTTCTGCATCTGGTTATTTTTTGTTATGAGCACTCTTCGATCTTCCGCTATTCCTGTTTCTGATCCATCTGCGGGGCTGCGCATCACGGAGATTTTCTATTCATTGCAAGGTGAGGCCAATACTGCAGGCTTGCCGACTGTTTTTATCCGCTTAACGGGTTGCCCTTTACGCTGTACGTATTGCGACACGACCTATTCTTTTGAAGGCGGTGAACGCCAGTCATTAGACGACATCATTCAAACTGCGCTCGATTTTAAAACGCCTTTTATTTGCGTGACTGGCGGTGAGCCGCTGGCGCAGCCGAATGCCCTGCCGCTGATGCAGCGCTTGGCGGATTTAGGCTGTGAAGTTTCTTTAGAAACCAGCGGCGCCTTAGATGTATCTAAAGTAGACCCGCGCGTCTCTAAAGTTTTAGATTTAAAAACACCGACCTCTGGCGAATCTGCACGAAATTTGCTTTCAAATATTGATTATTTAACTGAGCACGATCAAGTTAAGTTTGTGATTTGCAACCGTGAAGACTACGAATGGTCTAAACAGCAAGTCAAACAGCTTAAATTGAATGAAAAAGCCGGCACCATTTGGTTCTCTCCCGCATTTGCGGTCGAAAAAGGTGCTGTACGCTTGCCTCAGCTTGCGCGTGATCTTGCGCAATGGATTTTAGAAGACCATCTCCCTGTTCGTTTCCAGCTGCAGCTGCATAAATTGCTGTGGAACGATGAAACTGGTCGTTAAGTTTTATAGATTTTTTGGAGAAAAACATGCGTCCTCGCGCGATTGTACTGTTATCTGGCGGCTTAGACTCAACCACTTGCCTCGCTTGGGCTCAATCACAGTATGAATGCATTGCTCTGAGCTTTATGTATGGCCAGCGCTCTACCACGGAACTGGATGCAGCCCGTGCATTAACTGCAAAAGCGGGTGTAGAGCACCGTGTGATCAATATTGATTTAGGCAACCTTGGCGGTTCTGCATTAACAGATCATACAATTGATGTGCCTGATCATGAACAGGAAGGCATTCCTGTAACTTATGTTCCAGCGCGTAACACAATTTTCCTGTCTTACGCGCTGGCTGCAGCCGAAGTTTTTGGCGCAGAAGCCATCGTCATTGGCATCAATGCTGTTGATTATTCAGGCTATCCAGACTGCCGCCCTGAATTTATTGAAGCCTTTGCCAACATGGCGCGCCTTGCTACAAAAGTAGGCGTGGAAGGAAAACCCCTTAAGTTTGAAACACCTCTGTTACATTTATCTAAAGCAAATATCATTCGCTTAGGTATAGAACATGGCGTAGACTACAGTCAAACGGTGTCTTGCTATCAAGCAGATGACCAAGGTCGTGCTTGCGGTACATGCGACAGCTGCCGTCTGCGTAAACAAGGTTTTGCAGATGTAGGCGTTGAAGATCCGACACGTTACATACCGAAATAACAAGGTAGGGTTTATGAAAATTTTAAGATCAAACATTATTCTTTCTGCTGCAGTTTCTGCCGCAGCGCTGTTTGCTTCAGCAGCTCATGCTGACAATGAAAAGCTTCAGCAGGCCTATAAGAGCACTAACGTAAAATCTGCGTTAATTAATGTTTGTAAAGAAGAAACAGGCAAAGGTAAAAAATTGTCTGCCGCTGAAGTCAGCAAATACTGCTCTTGCGCAGTAGAAGCCGACGGCCGTTTAACCAATGCTCAAAAATGGGAAATCCAAAGTACCATTAACCAAAAGAAAAGCCCTGCAACTTTAGCTTTTGTACAAAAGCAAAATAAAGATTTGCAAGCATGTTTCGGCCCTCAGTTAACTGGCAAATTAAAAAACTTAACTGAAGAAGCGATGAAATCTGCACAAGCTGGCAAATAATTTACTGCTGCTGTAAAAAAGCCTGCTTTGAGCAGGCTTTTTTGTGAATTAAATTTAAGGAATGCTATGTCAAAATCGTGGCGAACGCCCCTGAAAGGCCAAAAATTCATTGCTTCATACAGCGGCGGCAAAGACAGCACATTAGCGCTGTATGCCGCACTGCAAACTGGTGAAGCGCTTGGGCTGATCATTATGCTTGAAGAGCAAGGCTTGCGCTCCCGCTCACATGCAATGCCCTTAGATATTATCTATGCACAGGCGCAATCGATAGGCCTGCCAATTTTCACTGCAAGCGCCAACTGGCAAGATTATGAAGCTGAATTTTTAAAACTGCTTGGCAAAGCGCAAGATATGGGCGCCCAAGCCTTAGTGACCGGCGATTTAGACCTGCCTGAACATGGGTGCTGGCATGAAAAAGTTGCCATGCAGGCTGGGCTGGAACTGTATATGCCGCTTTGGCAGCGGCCGCATTTAGAGGTTGTCCAGGAATTTATCAAACATGGATTCCGCACCATCGTGACAACAGTCAATTTAACCCTTGGAATGACAGCAGATGATCTCGGGCAAACGCTAAGCTTAGACTATATCCAGGCTTTGCAGCGCAGAGGCATTGATCCTTGCGGTGAAGGCGGTGAATTTCATACCACCGTACTGGATGGCCCTCTATTTAAAAACCCGATCGCTGTACGCCAAGGGGAAATTCTGTATCATGATGATTATGCATTCTTAACGCTTGAATTAGAACATCAGTCAATTTTTTGAAGGAATCTGTATGTCAGACATTACTTTACCAAATCAAGCATTTCCTGCTACAACAGGCGAAATTAACCTTGCTGAACACCCAGCGGAATGGCTGATTGTGTATTTTTATCCCAAAGACTCAACCCCAGGCTGTACCACACAGGCTATTGGCTTTTCATGTTTAAAAGATCAATTTGATGCGTTGAATACCACGATTATTGGCATTTCACGCGACTCTGTAAAAGCGCATCAGAACTTTACAGAAAAGCAGAACCTGACTATTAATTTAATCAGTGATAAAGAAGAAGTGCTGTGCAATCATTTTGATGTGATTAAAGAAAAAAACATGTATGGCAAAAAAGTCATGGGCATTGAACGCTCAACGTTCATTTTCCACAATGGCAAACTGGTAAAAGAATACCGCAAAGTCAAAGCGGCAGGCCATGCAGAGCAAGTTTTAGAAGATATTAAAGCGCTGCAGGCTTAATATCTTCACAGATTAGAGCCCGATCTTCGGGCTTTTTTATGTATTGAACAGCAATGAAACTGCAATCCCCCACATCACTAAGGCAATGATGCCATCCAAAAACTGCCATGCTTTCGGGTTTTCAAATACAGGGATCAAAACCCGCGCCCCATAGCCCAATGCAAAGAAAAACAGCCATGATGCAGAGATTGCACCGAGCGCGAAATAGGCTTGATCAGCAAACTGCGTCGAAATTGAACCCAGCAGAATCACTGTATCCAAATACACATGCGGATTCAGCCACGTCAACGCCAGGCACATCAGCAAAGTTTGAGTCAAACTGCTTGCACTGTTTGCACTCAGCTGCATGACAGATGCAGATTGAAGCACTTGTGCAGCATGCTGAAAACCATACCAAAACAAAAAAAGCGCCCCACCCCATTTAGCAAATTGAATAATTTGCGGATAGTGCAGCAATACCGCTGAAAAGCCTGCCACGCCCAACAGAATAAGCAGCGCATCTGAAAGCGCGCATGTAAAACACACCCAAAATACGTGCTGCCGCTTCAGCCCTTGCTTCAAAATAAAGGCATTCTGCGCGCCAATGGCAATAATTAAGCTGAAACCCACAGCCAGCCCTTGCAAATATGTATTCAGCATTGCGCTACCGCATCAAAAAAATTGATGCATTATCTATTCTTATGAACAAAATTAAGTATTATTTAATAAATATCAACTTAGCTAAATTTTATTAAGTTTACTGCGAGATACATCATGCTCAATCATAAACAGTGCGACGCATTTCTTGCGGTTGCAGAAGCAGGAAGTTTTGACCTAGCCGCAGAAAGCCTCTGCATTACTGCTTCTGCGGTCACGCTGCGAATACAAAGCCTAGAAAAAACGCTGGGCCAAGTTCTGATTCTGCGTGAACGCCCCTGCAGAACAACGCAAGCCGGCCTGTCACTGCTCCACTATTTACAGCACAGCCGTTTGCTTGAGCAAAATTTCATTCAAACACTCACTGGACAAACTGATTCATTTCATCAGGTCAATATCGCCGCCAATGCAGATTCGCTGGCGACCTGGCTCTTGCCCTTACTCAGGCCAGCTTTGATCGAACACAAAATTACCGTGCATTTTCACGTAGATGATCAATCTAAAACTCATCATTTGCTGGAAGCAGGCCTAGTCAATGCCTGTGTCACACAAGAATCTCAGGCAATGAAAGGCTGCATTGCTGAGCACCTAGGCAGCATGAACTACCGCTTTGTTGCTGCGCCGGAATTTGCGCAGCAATGGTTTGCTAAGGGGGTGAGCCGCGATGCGCTCCGCCATGCGCCGGCGCTGATTTTCAATGAGAAAGACCAGATGCATACAACCACTATTCAGCAGCGGTTTGGACTCAATCCATCGCAATATCCGCATTATTTTATTCCATCTTCAAGCGCATTTTTCGATGCGGTCACAATGGGCCTAGGCTACGGATGGCTGCCGGATTATCAAGCTGGGCCGTATTTAAAAGAGCATAAATTAGTCGAGGTTGCACCTGAACTGCGTATAGAGCTTCCGCTTTTTTGGCATCACTGGAAGCAGCAGCCTGAAATGCTGGAACAATTAAGCGGCTTGCTTCTGGCTGAGGCGGGCCTGATCATGAATAATCCGCTGTATTAAATTGCGGACAGCTGAGATGAATTGCCAGCGGCATTGAAAGCCAATACTACTTTAACTGCCATTGGCCAGTCAGCTTAATATCGACCTTTTCCCCGACGCCGCCATAGGATTTTTTCATGCCGAAATCACTGCGGTTGATATAGCCAATCGCATAAACATCCAGCAATTTAGAATTAGAAGCATTGGGTTTAAGCACTGCATCAAAAGTCACAGGCTTGGTAATGCCGCGTAAAGTCAATTCCCCTTGCACGTTAAAGCGGTCTGAATCCTGCGGTACAAATTCCGTGCTCTTAAATGTTACAGTTTTATATTGAGCTGAATTGAAAAAATCTTCTCCCATGATCATGGGTTTTAGTGCAGGATGGTTGAACCTTAAACTATTGGCGGGCAAAATCACAATAACAGAAGCATTTTGCGGTGTATGAATATCAAAATACAGCCGATTTTGTGACTGATTGGAAACGCCTTTTACTGCCGAAAGCCCCATTGCTTTAATATCAAAGCTGATACTGCTCGAATCCGTCAATATCCAATTTTGTGCATGCAGCTGCGTTAACAGACTGGCCGCAGCTATCCCTGCCATTAGCCGCCGCATCAGTGTTATGACTTCCATTTCATGCTCCGTCTAACAGTCTTCAACCTGTTAGCCCTATAATGCTTCACTCATCTACTCCAATCTAAAATACCGAAAATTAGCTTAAATTGCTTTTATCGTGAGTCAAAAATTTGTGTTGTAATTGTAGATAAGTCCCTGTTTCTTTAAATTTGTGTAAAAACTCGCTGGTGCCCAAAGGAAAGGCCGCTTCCATAATATCACCCCGGTAATAGGCTTCACGCACAGGCGTTGCGGACATTGACCCTTGCAGGCTGTCCAGCTCAACCATTTCCCATTCTGGAAAGAACTTTAAATAATATGAAGTATGATCTTTAAAATGCCCAATTAAGCCAATGCGGTCTTCTGGCTGGGTAATTTCAGCAACCAATGATTTGACCAGTTTTTGCCACTTTTCATCATTATAAACATCAATCACAGGCACAAATTTAATTCGCTGCTGATCCGCTTCAGAAAAGTTGGATAAGATCATTTGTATCCGCTCTTCTGCCGTGAACGGATTTTTGATATTGCGCTCATTCTGCGCAGAGCCCAGCGCCAAAATAACGTAATGGCTCTGCTGCAGCGCAATATGAATCGTTTGCATATGCGCTAAATGAAAAGGCTGAAAACGGCCAATGAATACCAAATAATCAAATTTATAGTTCATAGCAAGATCATCGTTTTTTATGAACTCATGAGTTGCGCCGGCAAGCTGAAAATGCGACATAATGAGCCCATAAAACTTGAATTAAATTGAAAGCAAGGATAGTACGATGACACTGAGCTGTATTCAACAACCTCATGAACATTTGAATGCGAATTTAGAAAATGGTGTGCTGACATTGGCCATTAACCGCCCTGAAGCAAAGAATGCTTTGTATACAGAGCTGTATTTAAAAATTGCACAGGCTTTAGATGAAGCAGATTTGGACAATCGCGTTCGTGCTGTCATATTGCGTGGTGAAAATGCAGACTTTACTGCAGGCAATGACATGCAGGATTTCATGAAATCTGCAGCGCAAAAAGGCCAAGCTCCAGCATCTCAAGGCGCTCCGTTTATTTTGCTGAAGTCTGCGGCAAAATTCTCTAAGCCGCTGATTGCCGCCGTACGCGGTGTGGCGATTGGTATTGGGGTAACGGTTCTATTACATTGCGACTTAGTTTATAGCGACAATACAGCCCTGTTCCAGATTCCATTTGTCAGCCTTGGCCTGTCTCCAGAAGGCGCTTCAAGCAAATTATTAGTCGAACAAGCAGGCTACCACAAAGCTGCTGAATTACTGCTGACCGCTCAGAAATTTGACAGTGCAACGGCGGTTGCTGCAAACCTTGTCAACAGTATTGAAGATGATGTGTATGCAGCCGCAGCCAAAAAAGCAGCGCAACTGTCTGCTTTGCCTTTAGCCTCCTTGGTGCAGTCTAAAGCGTTGATGAAGCACAATGTGAATGACATTGTGGCTTGGATTGATCATGAAGCTGAAATTTTCATGAATCGTGTAGGCTCTCCAGAAATGATGGAAGCCGTGGCTGCGTTTATGCAAAAGCGTAAACCTGATTTCACCCAGTTCAACTGATCTTTGATCGTTGAATGACTAAAACCACTGTGTTTCACATTACACAGTGGTTTTTTAATTTTCCGTCCCAACATATTTAAAAACCCATTCGGAAAACTTCTTATGTCAAATACTACAGAAAAAAAGCGTTACTTTGAGCCTGCGCCACAAGACATTGATGTTGAAAATTTTAAGAAAGTCATCCAGAGCCGCCGTTCAGTGCGCAAATTTACCAAGAAAGAAATTCCAGCTGAAGTGCTGGATGACTGTTTAGATTTGGCACTGCTTGCGCCAAACTCATCCAATCTACAGCCGTGGACTTTTTATGTGGTACAGAACCCGACCAAGAAAAAACAGCTGGTCAAAGCTTGCCTAAATCAGCTTGCGGCAAAAACTGCGTCCGAACTGATCGTGTGTGTCGCACGTACAGACCGCAATGATGAAATGGCAAAACGCAACATTACCGAGTTCCCTTTTCCTGAAGCGCCTGCGGCTGTACAGAAATATTATAAGTTCATTCCTTATAACTATAAGACAGGTTACTTAAATACATTGGGTAACTTTAAGAAAGTTGCTTTCAAAATTGCACGCAGCTTAGATAAGCAACTGCCTGTGACTGCATTTAATCAAGCCGATGCCAAACTTTGGGCCAGTAAAACCACAGCTTTAGCTTGTGAGAACCTAGTTTTAGCTTTACGTGCTTATGGTTTTGATAGTTGTATGATGGAAGGTTTTGATGAGCCTTTGGTCCGTAAACTGTTAAATCTGAATGATCAGCAATACCCTGTAATGGTGATTGGTGCAGGTGAGCGTGCGACCGACGGGGTGTTTTTCCCGCAGTATCGTTTTGATCGCGAGTTATTTATTCAGAAGGTTTAAAATTAACCGGTAATTCCCTCTCCTTTAAGGAGAGGGTTAGGGTGAGGTAATAAATTTTTTCCCCCTCATCCTCTTGCGGAATATATTCCTCATCCCACAGGGAGAAGGAGCTTTTTAATATTTAACATCCACCATCTGTATAAACTCAAATGCAGGCTCTTCATAAGGATGACTAGCTTTTAATGCTCTCGCGACAGCACTAGCTTTCTCTTCAGGCACAATGGTTTCCACCCGCCACTCTGGGACTTGTTCCAAAGTATCCAGCTCACCTATAAACGGATTTGCGTCTTTTACAGGTTTAAACTGGCCTGTGCCTAGAACTTGCCATGCACAGTGTGCATAGTTTCCTATACCACCTGCCCCCGCTTCAAAAATCGCAAGTTTGCTCGTTTCAAGATGAGATTCGGGAACGTAATAGATGAGTTTAAGCATATTATAAACTCTCTATGTCATCTAAACGTTCTATATTTTCAAATGGAATAGTTTTCCCCTTACCTACATCAATCCCTGCATAACCAATAGACTCATCATTCCAAAGGAATTCCCAATATTCTCTAAGAATTCCATGAACCTCACTCAGCTCTCTATCAACATAAAATTTAACAACGGAACTTTTCAACGTAGATTCAAGCTTTTCTTTTATTTGGTGATAAATTTTATAATCATCTAAAATTTCTGGAATATCAAAACCTGAATTCGTTTTATCTTTCGCATCTCTTAACCTATAAAAACCATGTATTCCAACCAGTTCAGATTTCTCCGTATCCCATTCTTTCTTTCTGGACATAGCTTTTATAGATTCTAAATTTAGATTAATTTTCTTTATTTCAGGTTCTAGTTTTTCAATTTTTCTTATAAAAGCCTCGATTCCATCTACATTATTTAAAAGCCCTTCTTTGAACCATTCAAGAGTTCCATTTGTTGAACACCGATGATAAAAACTTATTCTAATTTTAGCTCCCTCTATATCACTTAAATTAGAATTTAGCATGCAACTAATTTGATATAACATTAATCCATTGGATGCATAATCCTCAAAAAGGTTTTCATCTTTAAGCTGATCAATATATTGAAAAACTTCGGTAAGTTTAGACTCCAAATTATTATATGTAACCGAATAATACTTAGCCAATGAACTTATTGCATCATTTCTACTATCGTAACTAAACTTATATATATGCTCCATTATAAAGATCCCAAAGACTTATTCTCCTTAATGATATCAATAAAAAACCGCCTCACAGCGGTTTTTTTAATTATCAAAATCACACCTGCAACATATAACCCAAAATCAAAAAGATCAATTGCAAGCTCAAAATCACAGCAAACAACTTCCATCCTTTTTTACGCAACGCAGACTTATCGACTGCTTCGTATGTAACTGTTTTAATCATGTCATCACCTCATACATGAGTGTTGATACTGAAATTGTTTAGTGATCCATCTTTCTTCTATTGTGCATGATATTTGTGCATTTATTACACAATATCACTTTCACATAAATATAAAAGCAAAATCTAAACCAACATCAGCGGGAGAAATAAAAAATTAAAAAACAAAAAAGATGATTCAATAAAAAAGCCACCCTAAGGTGGCTTTCAAAACACTGACTTCAGATTAACCAATGAATTTACGCGCATTGCGGAACATACGTAACCATGCACCGTCTTCTGTCCAATCTTCAGGCTTCCAAGAATGCTGTACAGCACGGAAGTTACGTTCAGGGTGCGGCATCATAATCGTTGCACGACCATCTTTCGATGTAACACCTGAAATCGCTTCCGGCGAACCATTCGGGTTCATTGGATAGTGCTGAGTTGGATTCCCTTGACTATCAACATAACGCAAGATTACTTGATGACCTGCATTTAATGCAGCCAAGTTATCCGCGCTTGTCACCACACGGCCTTCACCATGTGCAACTGCGATCGGCAGGATTGAACCTTCCATACCTTCTAACAATACAGAGTTCGATTTTTCAACACGAACGTTTACTGCACGCGCTTCAAACATCTCAGAAGTGTTGCGGTGGAAACGCGGCCAAGCTTCAGCACCCGGAATCAGTGGAGCCAATTGCGACAACATTTGACAGCCGTTGCAAATACCGAGAGAGAACGTTTCGTCACGGTTGAAGAATTTTTCAAATTGGTCACGAAGTTTTGGGTTGAACAAAACTGATTTCGCCCAGCCACCACCAGCACCCATGACGTCACCGTAAGAGAAACCACCACATGCCACAAGACCTTCAAAGTCATCTAGGCTGATACGACCTGCAAGCAAGTCGCTCATGTGCACGTCTACAGTGTTGAAACCAACTTTGTCGAATGCCGCAGCCATTTCAACATGACCATTTACGCCTTGTTCACGTAAGATCACCATGTTTGGACGACGTTCGTTGATATACGGCGCTTCGATTGGCTCATTTAAATCAAATGTAGGTTTTGCAATAATACCTGCATGTGATTTGTCCGTGATCAATGCAAATTCTTGATCCGCTGTTTCTACGTTGTCACGTAAACGTTGGATCTGATGTGACACTTCAGTCCAAGCTACTTGCAAATCTGCACGTTCAAGCACCAAGCCATTTACAGTCAATTGATCTGTATTGTTTACCGTACCAATAACCGCAATTGCATCGCGTAATGTAGATGCCGCAACTTCTTCCGCAAGTGTTGCCCAATCAGACGCGCTGATTTGAAGCACTGCACCAATTTCTTCTGCAAATAGACTTTCAGTTGATTGGTCTTCCAAAGCCACACCGAGACGTGCTGCAAACATCATTTCCGCAACAGTTGCAAGTAAACCACCATCACCGATGTCGTGGTAAGCCTTGATTAAGCCGCGGTTGTTCCAGTCTTGAACCAAGGCAAAGAATGCTTTGAAGTCGTCAAAACTATCCACATCAGGTGTCACTGAACCAATCGCTTTATAAACCTGAGCAAGGATTGAGCCACCTAAACGGAACTGACCTTTCGAAAGATCAATACGGACAAGTACTGATTCTTCATTTTTCAATTCAGGCGTTAAGGTTTTACGTACATCAGTCACAGGAGCAAAGGCTGTGATTACACCTGACATCGGTGAAGTCACCGATTTGTCTTCGCCTTCATCATTCCAAGTAGTACGCATTGACAATGAGTCTTTACCCACTGGAATTGCAATACCAAGTGCAGGACACATTTCCATACCGATAGCTTTTACACCTTCGAATAAAGCTTGGTCTTCACCTTTCTGTCCTGCTGCCGCCATCCAGTTTGCAGACAATTTAATGTCACTGATCTGGTCGATTTTTGCAGACATAATATTCGAGATCGACTCTGCAACCGATAAACGCGCAGATGCCGCAGGATTTAACAAGGCAACAGGTGGACGCTCACCCATCGCCATTGCTTCACCTGTAAAGCCTTGCAAGCTGGTTGTAGTCACTGCTGCATCTGCAACAGGAACCTGCCAACGGCCTACAAACTGGTCACGCGCAACCATACCTGTAATTGAACGGTCACCAATGGTGATCAGGAATGATTTTGATGCAACCGTTGGGTTTTTCAGTACACGGTAAATTGCATCTTTCAAATCTGTGACTTTAGATGCATCAAAGTCGTCGCCTTGACGCTCAATCGTTTCATACGAACGGCTCATGCGCGGTGTGCCGCCCAGCATGACTTGCATTGGCATATCCACGGCTTTGTTATCAAACAATGGATCGTTCACCGTCAATTGACGCGCTTCTGTTGCTTCACCTAAAACGGCAAACGGACAGCGTTCACGCGCACATAATGATTCAAATAACTCTAAAGAACTTGGACGAATCGCTAATACATAACGCTCTTGTGCTTCATTTGACCAGATCTCCATTGGAGACATGCCCGGCTCAAGTGATGGAATCTTACGCAAATCAAGAATCGCACCCAGTTCGTGGTCATTTACCAACTCAGGCATTGCATTGGAAATACCGCCTGCACCCACGTCATGCACGGACACGATTGGGTTGAAGTCTTCCATGCGCCAGCATGCATCAATCACTTCTTGGCAGCGGCGTTCCATTTCAGGGTTTTCACGCTGTACAGAAGCAAAGTCTAGGTTTTCACCGAGTTTACCGCTGTCTACAGACGATGCCGCGCCGCCGCCAAGGCCGATCAGCATTGCAGGGCCGCCAAGAACGATCAGCAAGTCACCCGGTTGAATCGCATCTTTTTCCACGTGGTCTGGACGGATGTTGCCGTAACCGCCGGCAATCATAATTGGCTTATGGAAACCTTTCACATCGCCATTCACGTTTTGTTCAAAAGTACGGAAGTAGCCATTTAAAGCAGGACGGCCAAACTCATTGTTGAACGCAGCGCCGCCCAAAGGTCCTTCAATCATGATTTGAAGCGGCGATGCCATACGCGATGGTTTGCCGTAATTCTCTTCCCAAGGCTGTTCAAAGCCTGGAATGTTCAAATTAGACACAGTAAAGCCTGTTAAACCTGCTTTTGGCTTACCGCCGCGGCCTGTTGCGCCTTCATCACGGATTTCACCGCCCGAACCGGTCGCAGCGCCGGCAAATGGCGCAATCGCTGTTGGGTGGTTATGCGTTTCCACTTTCATCAGGATGTGAGCGGCTTGGCTCTTGTATTTATAAACGTGGTGACCAGTCGCTTCATCTTTCTTCGGATAGAAACGCTGAGTATCAAAACCAACAATCACCGAAGCATTGTCTTTATAGGCTGACAACACATCTGTCGGTGATTCTTTATAGGTATTTTTAATCATTTGGAACAATGACAATGGCTGTTTTTCACCATCAATTGTCCATTCAGAACCAAAGATTTTATGACGGCAGTGCTCAGAGTTGGCCTGAGCAAACATCATCAGTTCGATATCGTGCGGATTACGGCCGAGCTTGTTAAAAGCAGCGACTAAATAATCAATTTCTTCATCAGAGAGCGCAAAACCAAACTCAGAGTTGGCTTTCACTAAAGCATCTTTACCCTGACCTAATATGTCAATTGTGTTTAAAGGCTTTGGTTCAGTTTCAGAGAACAATACCGCAGCATCTTCAATTTGATTGAACGCACTTTCAGTCATGCGGTCATGCAAAACTTGTTTCACTGCATCCGATACTTCAGAAATACCTTTTAAAGTAAACAAAACACCGCGTTCTAAGCGGTGTATCGGGGTATTGCAGTTGGCAAAAATATCCGTTGCCTTTGATGACCACGGCGAGATTGTGCCTACACGCGGTGTCACAAGGACTTGAACTTCATCACTTGCCGCTTGGCGAACTTGAAAGGTTGCACCATCGTTCAAAAGCTGCAAAGCAGATTGCTGTTGTTGCTCGTCGAGCGCTTGGTCGAAAAGGTAAACCCATTGGCTTTCTATTGATTGAACAGAACTGATTGACGCAAGGCGTGTTAATAGTTGTGTTTGCTTAAAAGAAGAGTGTGCAGGTGCACCGGCAACGATAAACATGCTGTTTTTGGCTCCACGGGCAGGTCTTTTGAACCATGCCGCAATGTGACTTGAAGAGAGCGCATATTCTACTGTGTATTGGCAGAATCAGCTAGATAGAAAATCACCAATATTGGGCTTTATCACCACAAAAATTAGTTCAAACCCTTATTTATCAATCTAAAAAAATTATCAACTTGAAAACTCAGCAAAAAAATTAATTTTTAATCTGTATCAAAAAGTGAAGCCGCCTTTGAGCGGCCTGACCGTTTAAAAGTGATTAAGGGTGCGGCGGCATTCCATTTTGTTTAATCGCCCGCTAAAAATTTGGGCCAATCTGATCAAGGCTATGACAATCTTGGTGATAGCACAGCGCAAACGCTGATGCATCACCGTTCATTTGCTGATTCAGCAAAATCAGATGCAACACCGTGACCAAAATGTTACGGCGCCTTAGCGAAAAGCCGCGCAGTGCCGCTGCCATTAAAGTTGATCCATTTTATTTAACCTTGATATTCTTTGCTTAAGCAGCATCAAAGAGAAGCTAAAAAAGTCAGTAACGATTATCTTTATAGACGGATTCGGCTATGCGATTTTCACCTGTGCCTGCTGGTCAAATTCAATGACGCCATTGTCTTTGACATACACTTTCCAATCTGCCAATAATTCTTGTAATTTTTCAGGATAACGCTCGGCTAGATCCTCTGTTTCCCCCGCATCTTCAGCCAAATTGTATAGCTGCCACTGGTTTGGGCCATTCGGCGCTGGAATAAATAAGGCCTTCCAATCCCCTTTGCGCAACGCTTTTTGCCCAAACAGCTCCCAACCGGTGATGTGATCTTTCTCATGAATATAATCTTGCTGCTTATTCAAATACGGCAAAATGCTTTGTCCACGCAAGGGTACCAATTGGCGGCCTTTGTAACGCCCCCCCGGATGCTGAATCTGCAGGGTTTCCAATAAAGTGGGCAAGACATCCATCACCGTTAAAAACTCATGGCTAATATCCTGCTGCCGCGCAAAGGCTTGATGCTTAATAAAAGCTGGCGTACGGATTCCACCCTCACTGGCATGCGCTTTATAAAGCCGTGATGGCGCAGTAGCTGCTTGCGCCCAATGTTCACCATACCAAACATATGAATTGCCATGACCGACATTTTCTAGAGCATTGTCATAATATTTATCAATTACGGCAGAAATGTCAGGGCCAAATACCGGCAATGCCTCCAGCTGCGCGCCTTCTGCGCCATTATCTGATAAAAAAATGATAATGGTATTGTCATATTGCTGGGTCTGTTTTAAATATTCAATGACACGGCCGACATTCTGATCCAGGCGATCGACCATGGCTGCGTAGACTTCCATTGTCCGTGCAGAAAACTGTTTTTCAGCTTCCGTTAAATGTTCCCAAAACTTAGTTTGCGCCAATACAGGATGAATAGTGGCATTTGAGCTGACCAGGCCTAATTTTTTTAATTGCGCTAAACGCTTTTGACGCAATACCTCTGGCCCTGCATCATAAACACCCTGATATTTTTGAATATCTTCCGGATGCGCCTGTAATGGCCAATGCGGTGCAGAAAAAGGCAAATAGGCAAAAAATGGGCGTGTTTGGCGGCTGCCGTCATCTTGTAAATAATCTAATAAACGGTCTGTAAAATAGTCAGAAGAATAAAAATCTTCAGGCAATGACGTAACATATTCATCATTTTCTGCATATAGGCCACGGGTCACTTTCAATAGGCCTGGAATTTCCTTTTCAGGAATATCAGCTTCAAACGCATAATGATTGGCTGCGCCCGGCAGTAAAGTAAATGATTTTTCAAAGCCGCGGCGTGCAGGAAAGCGTTCTGGCGTTAAACCCAAATGCCATTTCCCGGACATAATGGTGTAATAGCCTGCATCCTTTAACAGCTCAGGCAATGCGGCCACTTGATCATTTAAATAACCTTCATAGCCTGTCTGGCCTTTTTGCTCAGGATGAATGGCTTCAGCCATTGCGCCTAAACCCGCCAGATGATGATCTGTGCCAGACAGCAGCATAGAACGCGTGGGTGAACACGTAGACGCCGTATGAAAATTGGTAAGCCTTAGCCCTTCCAACGCAATGGCGTCTAAATTTGGGGTATTAATTTCGCCGCCAAATGCGCCAAGGTCAGAAAAGCCAAGGTCATCGGCAACAATAAGTAAAATATTCGGCTGTTTTGCTGACATGCTATTTTCATCATTTATATAAGAACAGGTGCTTAATCTGCCTGAAATCGGCACGTTCAGCCTGTCAAAAGCTTGACATTCTCTAGCTCAATTTTCGCAAAGTTAATTACAGTTTCACCCTATTTAAGTGACAGTATATGACGCCTTACCCTAGTTCTTTTTCTGCAAATTTGGCATGATGTTTTTTAGTAAATAACTGAATAACGATAAATGATGCAAATGCGTTGGCTAGAACTGCTCTCAACAATCCGTATTGGAAGTAAAAAACAAAATACCGAATTGGCGCGCAGCCCATTCCACAAAGATTATGACCGAATTATTTTTTCGCAAAGCTTCCGCCAGCTGAACCGAAAAACCCAAGTTCATCCGCTGACTCAGCACGACGGCATTCATACCCGTTTAACCCATTCACTTGAAGTGTCGTGCATTGGACGCTCTCTCGGCATGCTCGCAGCGGAAAAAATCAAAGATGAACTGCCGATTTGGATTTCCCCTGCCGATGTCGGAGCCATTATTCAGGCGGCCTGTTTAGCGCATGATATTGGCAACCCGCCGTTTGGCCATGCAGGTGAATACGCCATTCGTGAATGGTTTGACGATGCATCCCATGGCAACTTTTTAGAAAAGCTTTCTGCAGAAGAACAAGCCGATGTGCGCCAGTTTGAAGGCAATGCCCAAGGCCTGCGCCTGCTGACGAAAATTGACTACCATCCGAATGACGGCGGCATGCGTCTGACCTATGCAACCTTAGGGGCTTATTTAAAATATCCGTGGCTGTCGAAAACCATCGAGTCGCAAGGCAACACGCCTGCCAGTCAACGCGCCAAATTTGGCTGCTATCAGGCGGAAAAAGAAATCCTGCAGCAAATCGCAGAACAGCTCGGACTGATTCAACTGGGCGATTATCACTATTGCCGCCATCCGCTGACTTATTTACTTGAAGCTGCAGATGACATTTGCTATGCCCTGATTGATCTTGAAGATGGCATTATTTTAAACATGCTGTCTTATGAAGAAGTTGAGCCGATTTTTTTAAGCTTGCTGGGTGAATACAGCGCGCCAACTGAACTGTCGATGCCAGACACCACCTGGCAGCAAAAAATTGCAGCCCTGCGCGGACGGGTGATGAAGCGTTTGGTTGAAGAAGTCACATCGGCTTTTGCCAAGCATCATTTTGAAATTTTAAGCGGGCAACTGGCTGGCAGCTTACTGCAATACTGCGCTGCTGATATTGAGCTAGGCATTAACCGTGCGAAAGATTTAGCGCGCGATAAAATATTTGAGCATCCGCAAAAAGCCGGTTTGGAAATTATTGCCCATCAAAGTTTGCAGAACATTTTAGATGCCTTTATTCCGCTCACTACACCACATAAAACATTGAGCTTTAAAGAGCAGCGCTTAATGGCTATTTTATGCCGCTCTGGTGCACACTTTGGAAGCAACCATTATGAAAACATTATGCAGGTCTTAGATATTATTTCTAAGTTTTCAGACCACCAAGCGTATAACTTGTCTCAAGAATTACAAGGCAATAAAATTGGTTTCTTCTAAAAACTATTTTAAAAACTAAATAACTAAAACCTTTAGGAAACACCATGACAAACGTTGCAAGCTGGAATGATAAAGCTGTTGTAAAAAAGATCGCCTTGATCGCAACTAACACCATATTAAACCGAGATCACTCTAGCAACCTTTCCAATGTACAAATGGTTATTAATGGCATTCACCAGTACTTGAAAGACCATAAAATCGAATCAAATATTAAAAATATTGAACACGGGCAACAATACATCTTCAATGATTTTGAAATACCCGAATTTCTTGGCGATGTTGATATTTTACTTGATGGAAGTTTTTCCGTATTAGCGAGTGAAGATAAACTCACACAAACAGTCAAATCAGATTTATTTATTGATTATGCAGGGAAAACTGAAGAATACTATCAAGGTACATACACTATAAAAACTATGAAAGAACCGATAGCACTCATCACTACAAGCAAAGAACTGGTTCATAGTTCCAATTCACTAGATGAAAAAGATGTAAAACATACCTTTAAAAAGACAATTTATAATCTTCAAAATGCAGGGTCTTTATCTGGCGAACCCGGAGACCGAAAAGAATGGCTAGCAACTTCAGGCATACTTGAATACACCGATCCCCTCATTGGTCAATTTAAAGTTGGCTTTAACAATATAGAACAGCCATTTCAAATGAATACTCATTACCCTGTAAATGGGGAGATTAAAATTGTGGATGTCGGTGAACCTTCTAATTTTATCGTTGTCTCGACGCTATCTATGCACAATCAATTTAAACTTAAAGCTTATGCAAATCATCAATTGATAATCGATGAGTCTTATGACTGGGATGAATATTTTAATGTCAAAATAAATACATTTCATTCTTTATAGTTAAGCAGCTATGACTTTTAAGCTTTGCCATTAAAAAAAATAGTACTACTATTCACCCCTTAACAAATATGTGAAAAGCACAATGATCGGATGTCTTATTGGTGAAGTCTTCGCACTAGAAGCACCCACCGTACTTTTAAATGTAAATGGTGTCGGTTATGAAATTGATACACCACTCACCACATTTTGCCAACTACAAAAAGGCCAGAAAATTACCTTATGGACGCACCTTGCCGTACGTGAGGATGCTCAACTGCTTTACGGCTTCCTGCATCAACAAGAAAAAATCATTTTCCGCACCCTGTTAAAGGTCAACGGTGTCGGCCCTAAAATGGCTTTAGGTATTCTTTCCACACTCAGTGTCGATATGCTGATTCATACTGTTGAACATGAAGATATCAACACACTGGTCAAAGTACCGGGCGTGGGTAAAAAAACCGCTGAACGCCTCATGATCGAATTACGTGATCGCTTTAAAGCTATGTCTTCAGGCACAGCGCCAAGCAACTCAACCGTTGAACAAATCCAGTTCACAGGCAACTCCGCCGTTGCAGAGGCCGAAGCGGCATTACAGTCTTTAGGTTACAAACCTTTAGAAGCACAGAAATTGGTCAATGCTGCAAAAGGTGATTTTACTGAGGCGAGCGACATCATCCGTGCTGCACTCAAGTCAATGAATAAATAATTCAAATAGACACACCAATACACCTAAATTGGATACACGAAGGCGACATCCATGTCGCCATGTTGGATTGAGATATAAGGACATATCCTCAATCCAATGAAAGATTTACTTGCAGACTCTAAAATATATTTTAAAGTCTTCATTTTGATCTTTCAAAAGTAAGGCAGTGCCTACACAATGGTACCTAAACACAAATCATAATTTGAGGCTGTGCCTCGAAAGTTCAGCCAGAGATTGATTTAACTATATGCAAGACCGTCTCATCGGTGGTTCCGAAAAACCCGAAGACCACTTCGACCGCGCCATCCGCCCAACCTCACTTGATGACTACATCGGTCAGCCTGTGGTCCGTGAACAAATGGAAATCTTTATCGGCGCCGCCCGCGGCCGTGAAGAAGCGCTGGATCATACCCTGATTTTCGGCCCGCCAGGTTTAGGCAAAACCACACTGGCCAACATCATTGCCCGTGAGATGGGCGGCAATCTCAAGTCAACTTCCGGCCCAGTTTTAGAACGCGCCGGCGATTTAGCGGCGATGCTGACCAATCTTGAAGAAGGCGATGTGCTGTTTATTGACGAAATTCACCGCCTTTCCCCCGTGATTGAAGAAATTCTTTATCCAGCCATGGAAGACTACCAGCTGGATATCATGATTGGTGAAGGGCCTGCGGCCCGTTCGATCAAACTGGATTTGCCACCATTTACCTTAGTGGCAGCTACAACCCGTGCCGGCCTTCTGACCTCTCCGCTGCGCGACCGTTTCGGCATTGTGCAGCGCTTAGAGTTTTACAGCGTTGCAGACCTGACTCATATTGTGTCGCGTTCAGCCAATTTGATGGATGTGCCTATTTCCCAAGACGGCGCTCAAGAAGTTGCACGCCGCGCGCGCGGAACGCCGCGTATTGCTAACCGCCTGCTGCGCCGCGTACGTGACTATGCACAAGTCAAAGGCACGGGCGAAGTAACGCAAGACATGGCTCAGCGCGCTTTAGATATGCTCAATGTCGATAAAGATGGTTTAGACACACTCGACCGCCGTTATTTAAGCATGCTGCTGGAACGTTTTGACGGCGGGCCTGCCGGTGTAGAAGCTTTGGCAGCCGCCATGGCGGAAGACTCAGGTACGCTTGAAGATGTCATTGAACCGTATTTGATTCAGCAAGGTTATGCCATGCGCACAGCGCGCGGCCGTATTGCCACCAATATGGCCTATTTGCAGTTTGGCATGACGCCGCCGGAATCTAAATAAATCCGTAAATCCCCCCCTACAACATAACTACAATCCAGTGAAAGGAATTACTCTCCTTTCACTGCTTTTTCAGATTCTAAGGCTAAAATTTTAGCCAGCTTCTCCCTTAATACATCGAAATCTTTTTCAAATTCTGAATATTTTTCTGTAGTAACTTCTTTATTCTGTCTAACAAAATATCCAATCTCATCAAATTTTTTCATGATTTCCAAAGCTAAGAAATTTATCTCCTGTTGAAAATCATCAGTCAAATCAAGGTATAATAGTGCCTTCTCCAAAGCCGCCCTAATTAAATAACGGTCATAGCTTAACTCTTTTAACTCTTTAGCCACCCATGTATGTTCATCATATTCATCAGGCAGAGTATTTGAACCGTTTTCCTCATAAAACTTTTGCGCAAAACCCAAACTTTTATGCACTTGATGTTCTAACGCACCAAAAAAAACACCAAAATGATCACGCAAATTATCTATTAAATTCATGCGTCTTTGCGCCCGTATCTCACTCATTTTGAGCTCATAGTGAACTGTTGCAAGATGCTGATTGGATTCTACAGTCGTACTGGCCGCTAATTTAATTTGTTCAATTAAAATATCCTTATTACGGTTAGCATCCAGAGCGCTTTCTTCGATTTGCTTGATTGTTGCATCTTTAATATTTTGTGCTTCCTGCATACTCGCATTAATTTGATGAATAACAGCATCAAAAGACTGTTTAGTTAAATCAAAACTTTTCCGCCCATACCAATACGCCAACCATGTAGCAAATCCACCTAAAATAAGTGCAAAAATTACAGAAAGCGCAAAAGATGAAATTGCGGTTTTATCCGTAGAAGCATTCAACTCCATGTGCGTTTTAGCAGGCTGTTGAACGACTATCATTTGTACATTTGGCTGCTGCGGTACAGTCCAAGGCAGTTGAATCATAACTTCTTGCGTATTTTCTTGTTGTGCCAATATTATCTCCTAAAATCGAAATAACTTATAAATATATTTTATTATAAATTATATACTTATAAGTTATTCTCAAGAATTCATCACATTAAAAAATCACATGACAGACGACATGGATGTCGCCCGTTGGATTGACTTGCACTACGCTTTAAAGCAATGCTTAAAGCTTGCTCAGGACATCCTCTCAATCCAACAGAGGAATTTTGATACTTTTGTCCCGTCAAAAGCAAATAGACCAAACCATATAGAAAACTAATCACATACAACATTAGAAAGAGTATCTGGAACTAAGTTCAATTAGCTCACCCTCTCTACAAAATAATATTCTTGCTTAATTCAACAAATAAAAGATCTAAGACTTAGAAATCACCCTCACCTCTTCCACCAGCATCAACTCGCATGCCCCATTTCCCGTATCTTCACGGCTAAGGGAACTGCGCCATGTCCACCCGTCTTGAGCCTTCACTTCAACCAACTGCCCTTTTAAATAAATCACATTATCTTGATCAATTTGAGCCAGTTGTTTGGCAATCACTTTAGTTGCAGGAATTAAATGCGTATTCGCGCTGTGTGTTGATATTTCATTGACAGGTATAGGCGGATTATTTTCATAACGCCAATAATACCAACGGTTGCTCTGACTGATAGATAACTGTTTATAAACAGCAGGATCAGTCATGCTTCCCCACCCTAAGGCAAAATCAACCGGACTAATTTCTGCCTCTCGCCCAAAATTATAGTTTTCACGTGATAAAACACGGAACTCTCCCGCATAAGGCTCCAAATTTGTCATGCTATAGCCATCAAACCGATGAACGCCTTCAGATGATTGATAATCAGCTGCATCTGAAACCCCTTGATCCGGTTTCAGCCAATATGACCAAAGCATAAAAGCCATGGCAATCATGATGACAAATTTAAAGAAATGACTCATTTAGTACTCTAATACTGAATAAAGCTGTAATGGCCCCATCATAAATTGAATTAAACCGCTGCATCTCAAAGCGAAAAAGTGTAAACCTAAACGCATAAAACTTAATTTCATATAAAACACATAAATCTACAATACCTGAGTACAAAATATAATTTTAGTATTTCAATCACTAAAACAGGATATACCTTAAAAGTGTCTACCTAATACTTAAAGAGTTTTATCTAGATTTCATTCAGTATGCGATGCTAGAGAATCACTTTAATCATTTCAAACTCTTCAGGATTATCCCAAGATATGAACATGTACAAGCAGATTTCTCTTTGCCTGCTGCTGATTTTTTGCAGCCAATTTACCCTTGCTGACTGGATTGATGACGCCGCCAAAAATACCGAAAGCCATGCCATTAAATTACGGCAGCATATTCACCAGCATCCAGAATTGGGCAATATAAAGATAAAGTTGCCGGAACCATTGTTTTTGTGTTTCAGCCTGCAGAAGAAGGCGGAGCTGATATCGACAACTTCACCCAAGGCGACCAAATCGGTTCCCGAAAAATGATTGCCGATGGCGCATTGAACAACCTGAAACCTGAAGTCATTTTTGGCATGCACGTTATGGCAGGTATGCCCAGCGGCAATATTTTCTACAAAGACGGCGCCATTTTAAACAGCGCTGACCATCTTCGTATTCAGGTGAATGGCAAACAAGTGCATGGCTCTATGCCATGGCTGGGCCGCGACCCGATTTATGCCTCATCGCAGATGATCAGCAATATGCAAAGCTTAGTCAGCCGCAGAGCAGATTTAACCAAAGGCATGGGCGTGGTCAGCATAGGCAGCATTCAAGGCGGCACTACAGGCAATGTTATTCCAGAACTGGTGAATATGATCGGCACCATTCGTTCCAACAATGAAGATATCCGTCAAAGCATTTTAAAAGATTTACCCACGCTGATCGAACATAATGCACAAGCCAATGATGTGACCGCGAAAGTTGAAATTGCGCCTTATGCACCTGTCACCAGCAACGATAAAACACTGACCAAACTGATGCAGCCTGCTTTGGCGCAAGTCAATGGCGAAGGGAAATTGCATGTGCTCGACAGCAATGCCAGCGCCAGTGAGGACTTTGCCTATTATGGGCAACTCATGCCTTCCTTGTTTATCTTTATTGGCGCAACTCAGTTAGATCAAGATATGTCAAAGGCTGCGCCCAATCACAGCCCGCTGTTTACGGTCGATGATGCCGCCTTGAAAACAGGCATAGAAAGCTATATGCGCTTTGTGATGGAATATCCTAAAGCAGCCGCACAAGTGCAAAATGCATGGCAGCGGCAGCAAAGCCCTGCAAAATAAAATATAAAGAAAAAAAGGTGAATTGTTCCCGTTCACCTTTTTAATGGCTGTGACCGCCATTTCATCTGCAATCTTCTGCAAAACCGCACAAATAAATATCAATTCACAGCAGTATTATGCGAAACATAAAGCACACAAGCGCCTAGGATTTGAAATCTTGTGCCATTGGAGTGAATTTTCAGAGTGCTAAACTGCCCGTCATTGACGCACTTGACGATTTATTGATTTGAAGTCATGTTTAAAACATGCCGATTTCATATTCTCAGTGCAGCTAAAAACTCATCAGATTTAGAAACAGACGGAATCCTCTCATGGCGAATAAATTCGAGTTCAATATTCGTGTCTATATTGAAGATACAGATGCAGGCGGCATTGTTTACCACGCCAACCACATCCGCTTCATGGAGCGCGCACGTACTGAATGGCTTCGCGCATCAGGCATTAGCCACTATTGGCATCAAAAAGACTACAACTTTGTTGTGCATAAAATAAATGTGAAATATTCACGCCCTATACTCATGGATGACCTGATTACTGTTACAGCAAGTGTAGTTTCATGTAAATCAACGTCATTTGTATTGCAACAAAATATTTATCGTGGTGAAATCATGCTTGCTTCCGGCGAAGTCGAATTGGCCTGCATCAGCGTAGACGGCATGCGTCCAACACGGCTTCCTGAGGAAATCCGCAAACTGATTCTAAAAGAATTGGAACAAGATTAAAAAAATTAATTGGCTCAATGTAACTATGGCAACTCAACTAGAATCTACCCTTCACGTATCAGATTTAATTTTACAGGCAAGTCCTGTTGTACAGCTGGTAATGCTTCTGCTCTTATTAGCCTCGCTGTACAGCTGGTATCTGATTGCCAAGTTGCATATGAGCTACAAAAAGGCGCAGGCCGATGATGATCATTTTCAAAAAATCTTCTGGTCTGGTGCCGAACTGAATACCCTTTACAACAATGCGCAGCTCAACTCGAAGCGGGTTGGCCTGGAAGATATTTTCTATCAAGGCCTCGGTGAATTTTTAAAGCTGAAAAAACGCAATGCGCCTGCGGCACAAAGCATTGAAGGCACAGAGCGTATTTTACGCGTCGGCCTGAGCCGTGACCAAGGCGGTTTAGAGCAAGGCTTGGGCGCTTTGGCCAGTATTGGTTCTGTTGCGCCGTACGTCGGCTTATTTGGCACCGTTTGGGGCATCATGAATGCATTCATTGGTTTAGCGCAAGTTGAGCAAGTCACTTTGGCAACCGTTGCCCCGGGTATTGCCGAAGCATTGATTGCCACTGCGATTGGCCTATTCGCCGCTATTCCTGCCGTTTTGGCATTCAACCATTACACAGCCAAAGGTGAAGCCGTCTATTCAGACCGTGCGCTTTTTGCTGAAGAAATGGTGGCCTTGCTGCAGCGTCAGTCATTGGGTTCTGATCAGGAACAGCACTGATGGCTATTCAACGTTCAGGACGCTTCGAGCGCATCAAAAAACCGCTGAAAAGCGATATGAATGTCGTGCCTTATATTGATGTCATGCTGGTGCTTTTAGTCATCTTCATGGTCACCGCCCCCATGATTACGACTGGCGTTAAAGTGGACTTGCCGCAAGCCAACAGCAGCCCGATTCAGTCTGAAGACCGCCCTGCTATTGTGACCTTAGAAGCGGATGGCGCCATTAGGCTGGAAGACAGCACCCATAGGAATGAAGTGCTGACTTTAGAAGAACTGAAAACAGCGCTGACAGATGCGCAGACACAGGCTCAGGCCAATAATAAACAACTCAGCGTCCTGATTAATGGCAGTGAATCCCGTCCTTATGGTGAAGTCATCAAATTGATGTCTGCACTGCAGGATGCCGGATTATCACAAGTTGGATTGCTGACAGAGCCGCTAAAGTAATTTATGAAAGATTTTAAAAAGCCACCTTTTAAACAAAAAGCAACTGCAGCTGGATTCACCATCGGTATCCATGTGATTGCAGTTGTGGGCTTGCTTTATCTGGGCATGAGCAAACCGCCTGAGCTGCCTAAGCAAATTAAAACGGTGCTGGTGAAGCCAGAAGATTTAAAGCCGGTGACCCGAGAAGAAACAGAGTTTACTGAAACAGCGCATGAAAATGTCGCCGCTGAGATCACTCAAACCGCAGAGCCCAGTGTAGAACCGGCACCCGTCATTCCTGCGGCACCGCCGCCTGCGCCGGCAGCATTGCCAAAACCTGACGCGGCAAAAGCAGCGCTTCAAGCTCAAGCTGCTGAAAAAGCTGAACGCCTAGCCGCAGCCGAAGCATTGCGCGCTGAACAAAAACGCCAAGCTGATGAAGCCGCTAAGCTGAAAGCCCTAACAGAAGCTAAAGCTCAGGCGGATGCTAAATCTAAAGCTGAGGCTGCGCAGCGTAAAGCAGATGCAGATGCAGATGCAGATGCTAAAGCGAATGCCGAAGCAGCCCAACGCAAAGCCGCAGCTGAAGCTAAAGCAGCTCAGGCCAAAGCCAGTGCAGCTGAGACAAAGCGCAAAGCAGATTTAGAAGCGAAACGTCTAGCCGATAATGCCAGATTAAAAGCGCAGCAAGATGCTAAAGCCAAAGCCGCTTTAGATGCAGAAAAACGCAAAGCAGACGCTGAAGCTAAAGCAGCGGCAGCTGCGAAAGCGTATGCCGATGCAAAAGCGAATGCCGATGCAAAAGCGAAGGTTGCTGCTCAGGCCAAAGCCAATGCAGACACCGCTAAACGCAAAGCGGATGCAGATGCAAAAGCCAAAGCTGACGCTCAGGCCAAGGCCAATGCAGACGCCGCTAAACGCAAAGCGGATGCAGACGCAAAAAATAAAGCCGCAGCTGATGCAAAAGCAAAAGCCGACGCTCAGGCCAAAGCCAATGCAGACGCCGCTAAGCGTAAAGCGGATGCAGACGCAAAAAATAAAGCCGCAGCCGATGCGAAAGCCAAAGCAGATGCAGAAGCACGTGAACGGGCAGCCGAAGAAGCCAAAGCCTCATCTGCTAAAAAAGCAGCTGAAGAAGCGGCGCAGAAAAAAGCTGAAGCGAAAAAGATTGCATCAACGGCCAAGAAAGATTTTGAAAACAAAATCAAACGCGTTTGGGATACTCCAACCGATTCCGCTGGCAAAACGGCCACAGCCCGCATTACTTTAACTGAAAGCGGTGCGGTGCGTTCAGTGATTATCTCATCCAGCGATCCAGACATGAAGGCCAGTATTGAAGCAGCTGTACGAGCGGCAGCGCCGTATCCTATGCCTTCAGATCCAGATGCGCGCCGTGAAGCGCAGAATCTAACATCTACCTTTAGATCTTCAAATTGATGTAAATCCCCCTGATTCGTCAGGGGAATTTTTTATAGGACTACCCCCCCAAGAATGCATATCTTTAAATTCTTGCTTCTATTTCCTGTGATGACAGGTTGTTCAGCGCTAACATTTGCCAGCCCTGCTGACAATCCAATAGCCACTCAGATTCAGCCCGAAAAAATAGCGGTGAGTTCTGCGAATGCACCCATGGCTGCAGCAAAGGCATATTCTGAGCAATATAAACATGAACTTGAACGAAAAACAGCAACAGCTAAACGCGCAGCAACCGCTGAGGCTTCTCGTAAATCAGAAGCCAAAAGGCTTGCATCTGCGGCCAAAGCCGAAATTAAGCATTTAATCTTTAGCCATTGGGAAGTACCAGCGGATTCAAATGAGCAAAAAGCCAATGTTAGAATCACACTGACATCATCAGGTTCAATTCAGTCTATAGTCATTAGCGACGCACCAAATCAGGCTTTTAAAGGCAGTATTGAAAAAGCCATTCACAGTGCTGCGCCTTTTGAATTGCCTGAAAATCCGGATGCCCAACGTGAATCTCGGTTCATTTATATGTCCTTTAAATCCAAATAAACGCTTCAATTGTTCAAAGCATTTTATTTTTTAAAGTAAGCGTCATTATAAACTGCAAATATTTAGACACGAATTCACAGACGAATAACAGTTTAATCATAATGTTGTTCTTTCAATATTTCAAAAACATGCCATTATGTGACACATTCACAGTAACAAGAAATTCTAGATTTAGAGTATTCAGCGAATGATGGAAATGACGCGAAAACATCTGCTCTGCTTAGCCGTTTTAACAGCACTTAGTCCGGTTTTAATCACACAATCACATGCGCAGCTGCATTTGGAAATCACCAAAGCGCCTGAAGAAGCGCCCAAAATTGCCATTGTGCCGTTCAGCAATGATCAAAACCTGTACCCAATTATTGAAAACGATTTAAACCGTTCTGGAAAATTCACCAGTTCGTCTAAAAATCTGCCTGCGACAGCGGCAATGAACACGCCGAATGCTGAAGCATGGCAAGCCGCTGGCGTGCCTTATGTCGTAACCGGCTCGATGAAGCCTGCAGCTGACGGTTCATTCGAAGTCCACTATCAGCTCTATGATGTGCAGAAGAAGACTTATCTGCTCAATGAATTGCTGACCATACCGGCTTCTCGCACCCGTCAAGCGGCACATATGATCAGTGATGCAATTTATGAAGCGCTGACAGGCATTCAAGGCGATTTCAGCGGACGCATTGCTTATGTGCTGCGCAATCCTGCAACGCCTGAACAGCGCTACACGCTGCAAATTGCCGATACTGACGGCGAACAGCCTCGCACTATTTTGACATCCCGCGATCCGATCTTATCTCCGGCATGGACACCGGATGCCAAAAAGATTGCCTATGTGTCTTTTGAAACTAAGCGTCCAGCTATATATGTACAGGATTTGGCGACTGGCGGCCGTGAAAAACTGGCCAGCTTCCGCGGCTTAAATGGCGCGCCAAGCTTCTCGCCGGACGGTAAAAGCATGCTGTTTACTGCTTCCATGCACGGCAATCCAGAAATCTATCAAATGGATTTGGACAGCCGCCAGCTGCAGCGCCTGACCAATGACAGTGCGATTGATACAGAAGCGCGCTATGCGCCAGACGGAAAATCGTTTATCTATACCTCTGACCGAGGCGGTTCTCCGCAAATTTACAAATACAGTTTTACCGATGGCACCAGCAAACGCTTAACCTTCCGCGGCGCATTCAACGCACGCGGGACATTGAGCGCAGACGGTAAAAAGCTCGCGCTGGTTCACCGGCCTAGCGGCAGCAATTACAAAGTTGCCGTACAGAATATTGATTCTGGCGTGACCAACATCTTAACGCCAACCAGTTTGGACGAATCGCCAAGCTTCTCGCCAAATGGACAAATGGTGGTATACGCGACACGCGAAGGCAGCCGCGGCTTGCTTGCGATTATGTCGCTGGATGGCCGTTTCCGCATGAACTTGCCAAGCGAGCAAGGCGAAGTGCGTGAACCGGCTTGGGCGCCAAAATAACGTTTTAAATCATAATGAAAGATCATGGAGAGAATCATGAACGCTGTAAAATTATTTGTATTGCCTGTTTTAGCAACTGCCATGATGATGACAGGCTGCGCAAACCGCAAACCGGTTGCCAATGTTGATGCCACTCAAAACCCATCAAGCGCATCGACTGTAAATACAGACGGCTTAAGCGAAGATGCAGCGCTGAATGCGCAAAATCTTGCTGGCGCATCATCAAAAGGCGTAACTGCTGCCAATAAAGCTTTTTTAGCTAAGCGTGTTGTGCACTTTGACTATGACAGCACTGAATTAAGCAATGAAGACCTGCAAACCCTTCAAGCGCATGCGCAGTTCCTTGTTGCTAACGCAAACTCTCGCGTTGCTTTAACCGGCCATACCGATGAGCGCGGTACGCGTGAATACAATATGGCTTTGGGCGAGCGCCGTGCCAAAGCGGTAGAAAGCTTTTTAGTGACCAGCGGTGTCAGCGCAAATCAGCTTGAAGCAGTCAGCTATGGCAAAGAAATGCCAATCAATGCGGGCCATGATGAAAATGCCTGGAAAGAAAACCGCCGTGTAGAAATCAACTATGAAGCAGTGCCTCCTCTATTGAAATAATTTAATGGTGCTGATTCAACCTTATAGAACGTCCTTCAAAACGGATGTCTATACGAAAAATCGGCATAAAAAAGCACTCAAATGAGTGCTTTTTTATTTGCGAGAATTAAGCCTGTTCAGGCTTTTGCTCCGCAGCGTCTTCATGAGCGCTTTGCATAGATTCAATCAAGTCATGCTTATTGAACTTTTTGTATTCAGGCTTAGACTCATAACCGCTCCAAGCTTCTTTCACGTTGTCTTTGGAAATGTCATCCAAATTTAAACCTTCACTCGGAGTTGGAGTCGCATCAAATTTTTGAGTGGTCATTGTTGTGCTCCTTGTCATTCCCTCTGTTTTCTGCTTTCAACATAGCATGTTCTGGCAGACTTGCAAGGGCAAAATCGCGTCAAATAACACAGTTTAATTTTTCTTTTCCCTCATTCTCATCTAAAATGAAGGGTTATTCTATTCCGATCATTTTTGACCGCTTTTCTTTTGGAGCATTCCGGTTATGTCACGTTTAAGCTTATCCCAATTTCTACAACAACAAAGCGGAAATTTAACACCTGCCCTTGCACAAGTTATTGAAACAATTGGAGATACATGCAAAAACATCGACCTTTTGCTTCAAAAAGGCGCTTTAGCGGGCGTATTGGGCAGCGCGCAGCATGAAAATGTGCAAGGTGAAGAGCAAAAGAAACTTGATGTGATTTCAAATGATTATTTAATTGACGCATTAAAAGTTCATCCGCATGTTGGCGGTTTAGCATCAGAAGAGCTTGATGAATTTACCCCAGCGCAAGAAAATGGCGATTATCTTGTCCTGTTTGACCCGCTAGACGGCTCAAGCAACATTGACATCAATATGTGCGTAGGCACAATTTTCTCTATTCTTCCAGCTAAAAATGCCATAACTCAAGCAGAAGATTTCATGCAGGCAGGCGTTCACCAAGCTGCCGCAGGCTATGTGCTGTATGGCCCTTCAACCATGATGGCGCTGACTGTTGGCGCTGGCGTAGTATTCTTTACTTTTGACCCAGACAGCCAAGAGTTCCTGCTGACGAAAGATGCGATTACTGTCGCTGCGGATACTAAGGAATATGCCATCAATGCGTCCAATCAGCGCCACTGGGAAGAACCCGTGAAGCGCTATATAGATGAACTGCTTGCAGGCAAAACCGGCCCGCGCGAAAAAGACTTTAACATGCGCTGGGTAGCATGCATGGTTGGCGATATTCACCGTATTCTATGCCGCAGCGGCATCTTCATGTATCCGTACGATTTTAAAGATCCGAAAAAAGCGGGACGTCTGCGTTTAATGTATGAAGCAAACCCAATGAGCATGCTGATGGAACAGGCTGGCGGCTCATCTACTACTGGCCGTGTCCGCATCCTTGACATCCAGCCGACTGAATTGCATCAGCGCGTGCCAGTCATCATCGGTTCTAAAAACGAAGTCGATCTGGTTACCGGCTACCATAACTAATTTAACAGCGGTGATCAGCCTACCTGATCACCGTGGACTTATCTCCCATGTCTACAATTTTTCTTGAGTCTAAAGACAACCCGAAAATCAAACATTTGCGCGGGCTGATTGAACAGAACTCATACCGCAAAAAACAAGGTCAAACCGTTCTGGAAGGAACGCATTTATGCCTTGCATGGCTGCAGGAAAACAGAAGAATCAATTCTATTTTCACCACAGAACATGCACTGGCGCATCCAGACTTTGAAGAAATTCTAAAAACCTATACAGGCCATATCTTTGTCATTGGCGAGTCGCTGTACAAAGACTTAAGCACCTTAGGCACTACACTGGCCTGCTTGGCGGTGATTGACTTGCCAAGCTCCAGCCAAGCGCTGAAATTTGATGCCGACACTTTAATTCTAGAAAATGTCCAAGATCCAGGCAACGTCGGGACATTGCTGCGCTCTGCAGCGGCGGCCGGCATTAAGCAAGTGGTTTGCACCAAAGGTTCAGCATCACTTTGGTCACCGCGTGTGCTCCGTGCAGGCATGGGTGCGCATTTTTCATTGCATACTTTTGAAAATATCGCGCTCGAAGACATCTTGCCCCGTTTTGAAATTCCTGTATATGTCACCAGTTCACACCGCTCGGCCAGCTTATATTCGAAAGATTTAAGCAAAGCATGTGCATGGATACTGGGCAATGAGGGTCAAGGCGTCAGTGAATACGCTCTGGCAAATGCTGAAGCTGTGGTTATTCCGCAGCCAGGCGGTCAAGAGTCGTTGAATGTTGCCATTGCTGGTTCAATCTGCTTCTTTGAAATGGTCCGCCAGCGCCTGTAATACGTTATTCTATTTGAATGGGCTCCACCCAGTTTAAAAATAGATTAAACTAGAAAAATAACAATTTATTTGTCAACCAAGCCATCGCTTTTAACGTTATATGTACATGAACTTAAAAGCGATGGTGGGTATCCAATGACAGGATTTTCCATCTCTATGGATTTAGCGCCTAAACAGTCAGATACAGCAGATTCGAGTGTTCTTAAGAGCACGGTAGAATCTCGCCTGAAAAACTTCATGAATGAAGTCACTGGCCGCGCTCTGGTCATGATGGAAAGCGCAACCCAAAACCAGCATGGCATTGCCATGGATTTGGTTCAGGAAGCCTTCATCTCACTGCATAAGTCATATGCAGAGAAATCCACTGAAGAATGGTATCCCCTGTTCTACACCATCCTGAATAACAAACTGCAAGATTGGCGACGTAAAGAAGCCCGCCGCGCTCAGCCCTTTTCTTTTTTTAGAAAAGTCAGCTTAGACGATGATGAAATCGAGCTGAATGATGTTGTAGATGAATCAACGCCTAATCCGCTTGAATTTATTGACCGTGCTGTAACGGCCGAAGAGATTCAGGAAGCCATCGCACAGCTGCCAGTCCGGCAGCAGCAGGCATTTATGTTGCGTGCATGGGAAGGCTTTGATACACATACAACAGCACAGATTATGAATTGCACTGACGGCAGTGTAAAAACCCATTATCACCGTGCTATACAAGGCTTACGCGCTTCATTAGCACACTTGAATCCACATCTGGGAGGGTCATCCGAATGAAACAAGATGATTTCTTAAAGCAAGTAACTTCCAAACTTGATGGACTCGCACAGCAACATGCGCACAAACCCGCTGTAATGAATAATGTTCTTGATGAAATTCAAGAACGTGAAACATCGCACTATGGCTTGTGGAAAATGTCAGGCTTTGCTTTAGCAGCTGCGATTGCAGGCTTTATTGTGCTGCCGAATTCAGTGACAACACTGAATGAAAAACCGCAGAATCAAGTTGTTTCAGCACCTAAGCTTTCACCTCAAATGGTTGAAGACTTAGAAATGTTAATGGTTTTAGGCGAGGACAAGGCTCCCCATGGCAGCTAGAAAGTTAGCAATCGCTTTTTGCGCATTCGGGTTCCTGCAAACCAGCTTTGCAGGCTTTGAACGTTTTTGGATTTTTTCCAAAGATGCAGATACTCAAGTGAATGAAACTTGGGATTCATTGTCTGATACTGAACAAGCTGCACTGATCAAGCGTTATCAGTCTCTTAAAGAGATCCCCGCTGAACAGAGTGTCAGCTTACAGCAGCGGATGGATTGGTTTAATCAGCTTCCAGAAACTGAAAAGCAGAAAATGCGCGAAACATGGCAAAAAATGAGCAGCCAGGAACGCCGGGAATTAGCGTCTCGCTTGCAAAAAGCATCACCCGATGAACGTTCCGCCATCCGCGAAGAGTATATTAATAAATATCTGACACCGGAAGTGACACATCACTGATTTTGAACATTAGATATCACACAAGAAAGCGCGGAAAAACGCTCTATTTTTGTATTTAGCCTACTCTTCTGACCGCTATTTCAACCTCCTAATGATCAAAATTCAGCAATAAAAAGGGCCTCTATCAATAGAGGCCTTTTTACTTTTTAAAATCAGCGTCTTGTAAATTTACGCATTCTGAATACCGCAAGGCCAGCCAGAACAATCAAGCCAAAGACATTTGATGAACCGCCGCCGCTGGAGCTTTCATTTGTATTTTTCGCTTGGTTTTGCAAATAAATAATGGCCTCATTAGACTCAGCACCTTCCGAATCATAAACCTTATAGGTAATTGGATAGCTGAATTGACTGAATGCATTCTTAACCGAAAATTTAATATTGCCGCCATAGCAGATATTCTGCGCATTACCGCCCGGGCATGGGCCTCTGTATTCAGCTGTAAAATTCAATCCAGCAGGAATACTTTTAAAATAAATTGGGGTATTTTTACCGTCTGCATTCTGATGCCAAATAGATTTACCTGCAGGAAAAACTGAATTTGGACCATCTCCGTCATCTGAGTCATTTTCTAATGGGTTTACTGTCACTTCTAAATTGGTATCAGAACTAATTGCATAAGTATCATCTTTAGCAATTGGCGCGATATTTACAAAACGGGCTTGCATTATGCCTTTGGTGACTACACCGCTGTTTCTGTCTTTAATGCCGTAAGAACAGTATTCCGCTTCAGATGAATTCGTTATCTTGCCATCGGTACGGTACATAATGGCGCGTTTAAGATCCGACTTCCACTCACATATTAAATTTGAGTCTTTCACAATTTTAGTCAAATCAATAGTTGCATTTTCACCTGTTTGAACGCCTACACCAAGCGATTCAACCGTAATCTCATAGTTTTCTTCATTGAGCGGCTTGATGAATTGAGCGCTACTGTTCGGAACAGTTTCTTCCTCACGCAATGTCATACTCAGCGGATCAACAAATACTGTTCTATAGCCTAGATATTGCTGAGTGTATTTCAATAGATCAGATGCAGTATTGTAATCATCTTGATACATTGCCAAATAGTCTTTATTGGTGCTGGAATTATCCAGCAACGCTTTGAGGCGGTCTTTTTCTGTTTTTAAGCCATCGACTAATGTCACTGCAGAAATATTGCTTAAGTTAACAATATCGGCAGCCGTTAAACGTATCCGTTCAACAGAACCGATATCACAAGAGTTACGCTTGGCCGGGTCAAGTGTCAGTGTCCCGTCTTCTACTCTCGCTAAGCCGCGCTGGTCTGTACTTGAACAGCCTGTTCTTTCAAGGTCAATCAGATCGTTTGCTGAATTATTTTGTTTTGGATAGTACAGCGGTAAGAACAGATTATATTGTGATGCTTCCTGATAATTTGAAAGCACGCTGGATAAGCTCACACTTGCAACATCAATATTGTTTTTGACGTTTAAATCTGCAGTCGCTGACTCTGGCGGTAAAATACACGCATTTGCGCCGGTCAGCGCCAAGGCATTATTTTGAGCCCATACTGATGCCTTTTCTATAAGCACATTGTTACTGCTGCTGTAGTTACAGGCATTGCCGCTATTAAATGCTAAAACATTGTAGTTCAATGATTTAGATCCATTTTCATCATACAGCCAAGCCGTTGGCGCCTGATTTTCTACAATGGTATTACTGACAAAGCTTAAAATAGAGCTATCGCTTAATGGATGTTTCACAAAAGATGCCGTATGGATGATGGCAGTATTTGCACGGTTTTTGGCAATTGTATTTGTATTTAAGGTGACACTTGAATTTCCACATACATCAATTGTACTGGAACTACTCTTAACTAAGCCATTTTGCACAATACTGCTGCCAGACACAGTAATAGCGGCTTTAGTATTCAGCAAATTCGCTTCACAGTCCATGGCAAAAACACTGCCCTGTTTAGCATCATTCCCTTGCAATAGCGTCTGATTAATCGTAACCGTCTTTTCGCCTTTATCAGGAACCAGATATATTGCACCGCCGCTTTTATCTGACACAGACGAGGTAATTGCACTTGCGTCTAGCGTTAAGGCGCCGCCAATAAAAAGCGCTCCGCCGTCATTTGCTGAATAGCCATTGGTTAATTCAACATTACTCAAAACCAATGTAGCTTCGCTTTCAACGGTATTAAAGAGACGCGTCTTGTTTTGACCGTCAATTTTCGTTTTGAGCGCTCCTATTAATGGATAATCATTGGTCAGCGGGCTTTTCTTTTCCCAATCGGCAGCCGTTTTACCCAAAATAAACACTTGCGAAGTCGGCTTAAGCTCTTGATTCAGCTTATATATTCCTGCTTCCAGCTGAATATAGTCTTTTTGTCCAACTAATGTATTGCCTGCCGTACAACCGCCAATGCCTTTATTTTTGGCTGCTGTTTCGATGGCTTCCCTTAAAGAACACTTACTTGGATTTTCACCATTTTCATCATCAAAAGTATTGACATAAATAATGTCACTCTGCGAAGCCATCAACGGCATTGCCGCTATCACCATAAGCGCTAGCAAACCTTTTTTATAATTTTTCATGGATACCTATCCCTATGATTTTTTATAGCGTCGCAATCCTGCTAAACCTAAAAGTGCAAATACGCTCAAGAATCCAAATGAACCTCCAGATGTTTCAACTGTCTTACTTTCCATTGTATTTTCAGTTTCTTGAACCACGTTAATATTAATTTCCATATACGGTTTATTGCTTGTATTAAAACGTGTAGAAGAGGTTACTACCCGGATCGTAAACATATCCGCACCGCGCCATGCACCATTAGGTGTATAAACCAAGTTGCCCTGCAGATCGATGGTCAATGAGCCCTTAGATGGCGTCTCACGCTGAACAATTTGAATACATCCATCCTTCCACGCTGCTCCAGTTGGATTTTTACCTAATAAGCTTTCACATTCTTCCTTAGGCATTAAATCGCTGTCCCCAAGATAATCAGCGATCGAAATTTTAGCGACTTCCCCGACTAAAATATCCTGACCTGCTAAACTTGTAGCTGTAGGCACGACAATTTCTATGGCGCCACGGTCACAAGCGGCCGGATCGGTATCACGGTTTACACTCCGCTGATCAGATGCTTCACACGTAACAAAGGCATCCTTTCCATTTGACTTAAGCCCCTTATTGACAATCAATGAATCTGCAATACTGGCATAAGACAATAAAATACGCGGGCGGAAATAGCCTGTAAAAGCTTTTTCGATTGTGCGGTAAGGGCAAAGCAATGCCGTTGTATCATCTTTTAAAGATGCGCATTCACCTTCTACATTTGATCCAGCAAATAGCTGTGTTCCATTCCAAATACCATTTGGATAAGATACATTTCCAGTACCGCAAACCGGAGAAACTAAATTATTCCATAAAACACTTTGATCGCCCGATTCAAAGCGGCAGTCACTCCCGCCTGTTATTACAGGATAAGGGTTGCCAATCAAAATACTATTGCTGATATATGCTTTGGCTTTCGGCGCATTCAAAATCAAGCCTGAACCATTGGCGACCATGGTTAAATTATTCAAGCCCATTCCATCAGTGACATTTGCAACAGCACCTTTGTTGCTGAAAAAAGTACTGTTTGAGATTTTGTACATGCTTAAAGGAAATGACACCAATTTTTCATCGCTCAGCCCCTGAGCCGCATAAATATTGGCTGAAGCCGCAGTAGCGGTTTCGTTATCGCGGAAAACTGATCGCGTAATAAACAAAGCGGGCGCTTGCGTGTAAATGATTCCGCCTTCTGCAGCCTTATTTTTTTCAAAAAGGCTATTTAATACTTCCACTGTACTGGCATAAGCAGGGTAATCACTATTGACGCCTACATTATAAATTGCACCGCCCTGATCCGCCCAGCCACCTGATAATTTTACGGTATTTAACTGCAGGCGTTCGTTATTATAGATTAAGCCGCCTTTATCAGCGCATTTTTGAACACCGCATCCCGCCAAAGTCAGTTCTTTAAAGGTAACTAATGCGCTGGATTGATTGTTCGCATCATCAATGACAAAGATGTTTGATGCGCCAGTCATTTTCAGCGTTGCATTATTCATCCCTTCCGCCACTTCATCTGTGACATTGGTTGAGTAATCCGTACGGATGAGCAACGCAGTTTTGATATAAAGCGGGGACTTAACTTTATATTCTTTCTTTGCTTCCAGCAAAATATTTGTCGATGCGCCTGTGCCGCCGCACCCCATATAGCCTGCTTCTGGCCGGTCGTCTGCAGGAATATTTAAATACTCAATGGCTTCGCGAAGTGAACACTCTGTGTCATCCTTTACAACATCTTCTGTCGTTGTAATATTAATATCAGCACTGTAAGCATGCCCTGCAACACACAGCATACCTATGCCTATGCTCCGTTTGAGCATAACCTTCTCCTTGTATCTTTTTATTTCTTTTTTATTCTTTAGCCGCAAATTCCCTGCGGCATCGAATTATTTTGTGTACTTTGTCATAGCTTGAGTAATTACTCAAGATTTTTTACAGTTTATCGATATTCATCAATCAGCGCATAAATCTGCCGTAAAGCAGCATTGCTGAGCTTGGTTTTCTCCCCTTTCAGCAGCTGAATCAGCTGCTCTAAAGTCTGCAGCAAAATCGAGGCCTGATGCGGGCCGTGCAATAATAAATAGTCAACAATTTGCTGATCGATATGGATGCCTCTGCGCGAAAGCACAGATAAAACCAAAGCCTGCCTGTCTGCATACAAGCTGCCATTCGGCACTTTAACGCTGACTGCCTGAGTCAAGCGGGACTGCAAATCCGGAAGTTCCAATTTCAGTTCGATTGGCGCAAAACGGGATGAAAAGACCAGTTGCCCGCCGCCTTCATTATTGTAATTAATTAAATGAAAAACTGCTTTTTGCCAGTGCGGCACGCCGCTGATTGCTTCAATATCATCTAAAGCGACCAAATCGTATTGATCGAGCGAGGTAATGGCTTCTGTTGGCGCATCCAACAGCTCTAATAAAGAAACTTTAATTGCCGATTTGCCGATTTCTAAATACGAATCACAAATTGCAGAAAGCAAATGGCTTTTACCGCTTCCCGCACCGCCATAGATATAAAAACGGTTCATTAAGCCCGCATGCAGCTGACGCACGCCATCAATGACATGCCCCCAGCCTGGCCCAGAAAAATCACTGATCCGGGCATCCAGCTGAGGTTCAATATCTAACTGCAATTGACGCATATATCTATACGGGCCTTATAAATCTTTATTTTCAGATATATCGATCTTACTCGATTTTTCAGGATCTTGCAGAGTTTTTGCTGCAGTTTCTTTTAACTCAATATCAACGCTGGCCTGCTCGGTTTCAATCAAAATTGAACCTGCATTTGCGGCATGCGCCACAACAGCATCTGAGCCATACAGCTGACTGCGTTCATAGTATTCACGCACATGGCGAAGCAGCACGACAATGATGGCGGCAACCGGTAATGCGATCAGCATGCCTAAAAATCCTGCCAGCTGCGCGCCCGCCAAAACAGCAAAAACTACAGCCACAGGTGAAAGTCCAATTTTATCGCCCAGCAGGAAGGGCTGCAAAATATAGCCTTCCACAGCCTGGCCAATCATAAATACAACCAGCACTAAAAACAGCTGCATCCAATCCAGTCCAAACTGGAACAGTGTCGCAATGACGGCAGCAATAATGCCGACGGCAAAGCCAAGGTAAGGAATAATGCTGGCAAGGCCTGCAATCATGCCAATAATCAGCCCGACTTCGATGCCGATGATCTGCAAGCCGACGGCATAAACCACGCCCAGTAAAAACATCACCAGAAATTGGCCTTTGACAAAGGCGCCCAGAACGCTGTGGCATTCACTCACAATTTTCAAGGTGCTTTTTTCATAAGGGCGAGGAATTAATCTACGGAAGCTTTCAAGCATGCGCTCCCAATCCAGCAGAAAATAGAAAGCAATGATGGGAATAAGAACAACCGTACCGCCAATCTGGATAAAGTTCAGGCCTGATTGCGCAACCTTCAGCAACACTGCCTGTATGCTGTCAGCGCTGTAATTGGTTTGAATATAATCCATAATGGCTTTAGACATTTGTTCAGTGTCTATTTCCATCGGCATTAAATTAAAGGTATGGGATAGCCAAGGCAAAAAGGTGTAATTCACCCAGTGAATACCCGCCGGAATACTGGTCTTGGCGTACATCAGCTGCTGCCAGACAAGCGGCACTAAGTACCACATCGCCCATGTCAGCACAAGCCCGATGCCAACAAATACAATACTGATAGACAGCCAGCGCGGCAAACCGATGCCATGCAGCTTATTCACAAGCGGACTGAATAAATAGGCAACTAAAAAAGCAACAATAAAAGGAAGCACAACCGGCTTCAAAAGGTACAGCACCCAAAAGATCAGCACTATGCCTGCAATAATAAAAATGCGACGTAAGGTTTTATCAACCATAAAAATTCGCCCTTTTTTCAGTTTAATCGTTATAGAGATAAAAAATATTTCAGTAAAGATAGCATTTTAGCGCATAAATAACATATGTGTTTCGTATATTCAGGTATAATCGCCCCGCGAATGCGGAGACTTCATTATGAGCAACTCAACTTCTACCCCAAACACTGGTTTAAGCTATAAAGATGCAGGTGTCGATATTGAAGCGGGCGACGCGTTAGTCGATCGCATCAAATCTGTCGCGAAACGTACTGCACGCCCTGAAGTAATGGGCGGATTAGGCGGCTTCGGCGCTCTTTGTAAAATTCCTAAAGGTTATGAAGAACCTGTTCTCGTATCTGGCACAGACGGTGTTGGTACAAAATTACGTTTAGCATTGAACTTAAACCGTCATGACACTATTGGTCAAGATTTGGTTGCAATGTGTGTAAACGATCTTCTTGTCTGCGGTGCAGAACCATTATTCTTCCTTGACTATTATGCGACTGGCCACTTAAACGTAGATGTTGCGGCAAATGTTGTCACTGGCATTGGCAAAGGCTGTGAGCTTTCAGGCTGTGCATTGGTTGGCGGTGAAACTGCTGAAATGCCAGGCATGTATGAAGGTAACGACTATGACCTTGCAGGTTTCTGCGTAGGTGTTGTGGAGCAAAGTAAAATTATTGACGGCACTAAGGTTAAAGCGGATGACGTTTTAATTGGTGTTGCATCAAGCGGCGCACACTCTAATGGCTACTCTCTTCTTCGTAAAATTTTAGACGTGAAAAACGTTGATTTAACACAAATCGTTGACGGCCGCCCGCTTGCTGATACAGCAATGGAACCGACACGCATTTATGTCAAGCCAATTCTTGAGTTGCTTAAGCAAGTTGATGTTCACGCTATGGCGCACATCACTGGCGGCGGTTTACCAGGCAACCTTCCACGCGTTCTGCCAAATGGCGCTCAAGCTGTTGTCAATGAGTCTTCTTGGGAATGGCCAGAACTGTTCAAACTGCTGCAAAAAGAAGGCGGTGTTGAACAATTCGAAATGTACCGCACATTTAACTGCGGCGTAGGCATGGTGCTTGTTGTTGATGCAGCTGATGCTGATAAGACGATTGAAGTTTTGACTTCTCAAGGCGAAAAAGCTTGGAAAATGGGTAAAATCCAAGACAATGCGGCATCAGTAGAAGGCGCTGACGAAAAAATCCGTGTGATTTTTGCATAAGCACTTTCCATGACTAAAATTGCTGTTCTTGTTTCAGGCAGCGGAAGCAACCTGCAAGCCCTGATTGATGCCAATCTTTCAGGGAAAATTGTCGGAGTGATTTCCAATAAGCCTGAAGCTTATGCTTTAAAGCGCGCTCAAGATGCAGATATTCCAACTGCAGTAATTGAACACAAGCAATATCCAAACCGCGAAGCCTTTGATGATGTCATGCATCAGCAATTGCTGGAATGGAATGCTGATTTGGTGATTTTAGCTGGCTTCATGCGCATTTTAAGTGCGCAGTTTGTCAAAGCATGGGAAGGGAAAATGATTAACATCCACCCTTCCTTATTGCCAAATTATAAAGGCATGCATACGCATCAGCGTGTCCTGAATACCGGCGACACACTGCATGGCTGTACGGTGCATTATGTTACTGCAGAGCTGGATGCAGGCCAAGCGCTGGCGCAAGGCGTGCTGAAAGTGAATGAACATGATAATGTACATACCCTGGCAAATCGTGTGCATGTACTTGAGCATGTGATTTATCCGCAAGTCGCTGAATGGATATGCAACGGCACTATCCAGCATACTGAACAAGGTGTACTGTACCGTGGTCAGGCTATGAAAGAACCTTTGCAATTCTGCAGGCTTTAAGCGCTTTCGAAGATTCTATTAAAAACGCCTCTTTGGGGGCGTTTTTTTATCATTCAAACATCGCTTAAGAATGCAATTCATCTGATGAAAATAAAAAAACCTGATCTGGCGGACTTAAAGAAATCGATTCTGTGAGCACTTTAAATTCTGCCAACGCTTTTGCAATATTATGACCTTGCTCTTCATAGAAAATTAACAAAACACCTGCATGGCTTCTCAAAGACGCTGCGATTAGAAACCGCTTCCCTGAATTTACTGTAAATCCTGCTTTACACAAAATAACATGTTGAGAACGAAAAGAATTTTATTCATAAGCGATTATTTCATACAGCTGTTCTAAGTTTTTTCAGTTTTAATCTTTTTTGCATGAGCAATAAAATGGCGGTCAAATTGCTTTAACCGCCATGTCATTGTAAATTTTCAGCTATTTCCGCAGAAAGGATGCTTATTTTTTTTGATTTAAAATCAATTCCTTGATTGTTTTCACCGTCTCTTCTGGCTGTTCCAGCGGAAACATGTGACTGCCCTTTGCAACGGTATAAGGAATGCCAAATTTCTTTTTCACCATTTGCGGAAAGCCATGCCTAATAAATGGGCCTTTTTCCGCCGCCACATAATGCGCAGGCACCGCAGGTTTAGGCTGTGGCAGCCACCACAATGAGGGATTGGTTCTAAAGATCTTGACTTCATCCATTTTAGAAATCGTCAGCTCTACCCCGCCGCGCACTCGATCATCCATTAATGCATGATCAATATAGGCTTGGAAACAGTCCGCATCAAAATACTGATAAAAACCTTTTGCACGCAGCAATTCTGCCGCCTGTTCACGGCTTTCCCAATGATCACGGCGCCGCAATGACAAAGATGCTGGAGACATCTGATCCACTGCTTTCAGTTTAAGCGTCTTCGCAATATGCAATGCCAAAGACTCTTTCCCCATAATCAATGGCGGGTCCAGCATAATCACCTGCTCAAACAATTCAGGACGCGCTAAAGCCGCCTGAAAACTCAGTACTGCGCCTAGCGAATGCCCAAGGCCGATGACTTTTCTGCCATTGGCTTGCCGCACAATACTCTCAATCACCTGCTGCGTCAGGCTGGCCCAGTGATTATCAATCGGATAGCGCTTGTCTGGCCCGAGCAAAGTCACATAAATAACATCGTATTCATTGCTCAGCAGATCAAACAGCTTTTGATAGACTTTTGATGGCACGCCATTGGCGTGCGCAAAGTGAATTAATGGCTTCATTGCAATTTTGTTTGATTTTCAGACTGAACTTGCTGTGAAAGTGATGAAGCAAAGCCTTGACCGATTGAAGACCCCATACGGCCAAGAACTGAATCAAATGGGCTGTATTCAATTGTGTAGTTCACTGCTTTATCAGTTTTCAGTTCACGCTTTAAGGTATTTAAACTGCCGACACGGTCTGCAATGCCTAATTTTACTGCTTGCTCGCCAGTCCAGAACAAACCGGAGAAAATCGCCGGATCATTGGATTTCAGCTTTTTGCCGCGGCCTTGTTTTACAGCATTGATAAAATGATCATGCACATTATCCAGTACGCCCTGAACATGCGCTTTTTGCGCAGGATCTACTGGCTGCGTCATGGATAAAATCGCTTTGTTCTCCCCCGACGTCATGGTGCGGTCTTCAACGCCTAATTTTTGCATTAAGCCATTCACGCCGTAATTCGGCATGATCACGCCAATTGAACCCACTAAGCTTGATGGATTTACAATGATTTCATCTGCTGCAGATGCAATGTAATATGCACCCGAAGCGCCTGTATCACCAATCACCGCATAGATTTTTTTATCCGTATGCTGTTTTTTCAGATACTGAATTTCCTGCCAGATTTCATCGGACTGAACAGGTGAACCGCCTGGTGAATTAATATTCAGCACCACCGCTTTGCTTTGCTTATTTTCAAATGCTTTTTTCAAAGAACGGATGGTATTGGTGCTGTTGACGCTTTGCTTATCAGCAGCGATTGTCCCTACTATATCGACCACAGCAATGTGCGAGCCAATTGACCCCACATCATCTGTCGATGCTGTACTGCAGCTTTTTCCTAAAGCAACCAAGATAAATAAAATGTAGGCAAAAGTTAAAAACTTAAAGAAAATTCCCCAGCGGCGGGCGCGGCGCTGCTCTACAACCGAAGCTAAAACCACTTTTTCAAGCAGTTTCCACTCATTGCCGGTTGGCTGCTGTTGACTATTCTGTTGCGTATTTTGTGTTTCGTTTTCAGGTTTTGGTGGCCAATCGGACATAAAAAATCCAATAAAACAGTTAAGAAGTACCTCATTATATACACTGAAAGTACCTAAACTGTCTAAACATAGTATTTTATCCTATAATAAATTCACTATTTTCTTTTTGCATTATTGATTACACGCAATGACCGAACAGAATCCGCAGAATACAACGTATCGACTATTGAAATTTATCAGCCGTCAACCTATTCAATTTTCTCGTTTTATTGCAAAAGCGCTTGCAGGTTTAGTCAATGCTTTAAACATTTCAAAAACATCAGAAACCATTCGATTGAATCTGCAGCTGGCATTGCCAGAACTCAGTGAGCAGCAGCGCGAACAAATTACGGCCCAGGCTATCCGCAATGAATTACTTTCCTATTTTGAGTTTTTCAGCATTTGGGGATCCAGCAATCAAAAAAATCTTTCACGTATTCACCAGGTTTACGGTGAACAGTATTTTCATGACGCTTTAGCTGAAAATAAAGGCCTAGTCTTGATTGTGCCTCACTTTGGCACTTGGGAAATCATGAATGCATGGTTTGCCCAGTACACTCAAATGACCATCATGTATAAGCCTGTGAAAAACCCAACCGCTGATGCCTTTGTCCGCGATGCGCGCAGCCGCGAGCAGGCCCATTTAGTGCCAACGGATGAATCAGGTGTTCGGCAGATTTTTAAGGCGCTCAAGCAAGGCGGCACTACGGTTATTTTGCCAGACCATACGCCGAATGCAGGCGGTGAAATGATTCCTTATTTTGGCTTGCCATTAGCCACCAGCAACTTAAGCGCCAAGCTGATTCAGAAAACCAAAGCCAAAGCGCTTTTTCTATATGCCCTGCGCAATGCAAACGATGGCTTTGACATGTATATCGAACCCATCGATGAAGCAATCTATCAAGGCACAGCGAACGATGGCTCACGGGTTATTTTTACAGCTTTAGAGGACTTGATCCGCAAATATCCAGAACATTATCACTGGAGCTATAAGCGCTTTAAAGCCAGTCCTGCCACGGATTCCATTTACCATCTGCCCATGCATGAGGCTGTAGCACTGGCGCAAAAAATCCGAAATGAAACAGCCGCAGAAAAAAGTATAGCGGCGGCCGATTTCACAGGAAACACTTCTGCCCCTGTTGCCAACTAATCCCTCCGCAGCCACTTCCATTGATCCCTTGCAAAATGAAGATGAATTTTTCCATCCTGCTGCAGAAATTGAATGTTTCCCTGCTGGCTCGTCGTCAGCAGCGGAATATTCAGCTGTGACAGCCGCGCTTGCGTTAATGCGCTTGGATGCCCATAACGGTTAAATTTTCCTGCCGATGCAATCGCCAATTTCGGCTGCAGCGCTTTTAAAAATCCATAAGCTGAACTGTTGCGGCTGCCATGATGGCCTAAGATCAGCACATCTGCTTTTAAATCTGGGTACTGCTGCATCAGCTGAAATTCAGTTTCCCAGCCGGCATCCCCCATTAATAAAAAGCTCCGGTACGGCGCTGCATTCTTCAGCTGCACATACAATACACAAGAGTTTTCATTTTTACTCCGCCCGGCCATACCCAGCTGAGGCTTTGCTGGAGAAAGCACTTCTATGCTGACTTGCTCATTCCACTGCCAGCGCTGTCCTTGGTAGCAATAATCAAATGAGATTTGAGCCGGCATCTCTGGACGCTCACTGGACGTCAGCTGATGGATCGGCAAATCATGCTGAATTGAAAAGTAGCCGCCGCTATGATCCTGATCCAGATGGGTTAATACCAGCTGATCCAATTCACTGACTGCATTCACTGAAAGAAATGGTAAGATAATTTGCTTGCCGATACTGAATTTTTCCTCATCAGGATTGCCTCCCATATCGACCATCATCGTATGATGCTGATCTCTGATAAAAATCGCCTGCCCTTGCCCGACATCTAAAACATTCAGCTCGAAAGGATGCGGCATCAGACTTTTCAATACCAAAGCCAGCAGGCCTAAAACTGCCCAGCTCTTTGGCAAAACCCCTCTGGGCAGAAACAGAATCAGCAGGCTCAGCACCAAAAGCCAGACCATATTTCCGCTCATAGCCACTGGCATCAGCGCTGGCTGAAATAAAGCGTCCAGCCCGTCTAAAAAAGCCAGCAGCACGGCCAGGCATTGATCGTTCAGCAAAAACAGCAGCGACGCCATGCGCTCGGAAATATAATAGCTCAGCGCCGCCGCGATATCTAAAGGCACAACGATCAATCCAAGCCAAGGAATCGCCGCGATGTTGCTGAGCGGAGTAATCCATGAAACCTGCTTAAAAAATAGAACCATCAGCGGGAATAATGCTAGAAAGATTTTCCATTGCGATTCGGCCAATAACCGCAATGATAAAATTGCCCTCGCCCTCCAGCCAGTTTGCCGCTGAAGCTGGGACTGCTGTTGCTGCAGCGTCTGATAAATGCGCAATAAGATAAAACATGCGCCATAGGACAGCCAAAACGCTGCAGATAAAATGCTGAATGGATCCATCAGCAATAGCAAAGAACCACTCAGCAGCATTAATTTCAGCGGCTGTATTTTTTGCTTCAGCAGCAAAAGCATGCTGCCTAAACAGCACATCATGAGTGTCCGCACTGCTGGAATTTCAAACCCGGCAAACAGACAATACATAAAGACGCAGCTTAAAAATGGTAAAATCAGCAGATACTGTCTGGGCATCATTAAATACAGCTGCGGCCTATAGCGCGCAATTAGGCGCTGCAGCAGCCAGCTGACCATCATGGCAAAAATTACCACATGCGGGCCTGAAATCGCCAGCAAGTGACTCATGCCAAAACGCTGAAACTGCATTTTTGTTTCTTTGCTGAGCAGGCTTTCATCGCCGGTAAGTAAAGCCAGCATCAAGCCTTTATGCCCCAAAGGCTGATGCTGAATAAACACCCTGAAATTTAAGCGCTGTTTCTCTATCCAAAACGGAAATTGATGAACCCAGTGCTGATGCTGTCTGATATGGCCTGCATAACCCAAGGCATACATCTGCTGCTCGGTCAGCGGCTCAATATGCTTAACGCGGAATCCTGAAGCAATATTTTGCTGCAGATACCATTTTTCCTGATCAAATGCCCCGGTGCTGGCATAACTTTGCGCTGGCCTCAGTTCACCGCGCAATCGGTAATAATGCCCTAATTGCAGCTCCTGCTGCGCTGAATGCAGATTCGCCAATGGAATATAGGCCAAATATTGCAGCAGCGGCTTAGCGTTTACTGAGCCATTCGAGTGCAGCACAGAAACTTTTTGCTGGACGCTTCGATCACTCAGCTCGTTTAAACGTTCTATATAAACAAGCAACTCTCTGGATTCCGGCTTATGCTCCACTTGCATAAGGCGCTGATCTAATTGGCTATTGGCATAGCCAAATCCTAAGTATGCAGCCAGCAGTACACTCAGGCTGATATTCAAAATTTTGAGTAATAGGCTTTGAATCTGAATGAACGAATGCATCATGCGCTGCACGATCAGCCAAATAGCCGCAGCACTGACCGCAGTCCAAAAACTCACCTGAGAATTGAGCCACATTGCGCCCATACAGGAAACGCCCAAAATCCAGCCCAGGCAAAACCATTGCAGCATTTTTTGTTCTATTTTTTGCTTTAGTGCGCGCAATAATAAAGCCCGCCGAGGCGGGCTTCAATCTATAGCGTAAAGTTCAAATGAATTAGGCTTTTTCAACCCAGAGGCCATCCTGCATATGCAGAACAGCATCTGCCGACTGCGCTAAGTATTCATCATGGGTAACAATCAGCATCGCCATGTTGAATTCTTTACGCAGCTCGGTCAGCAGCTCAAAAATTTTCACCGCTGTTTTGCGGTCTAAATTGCCTGTCGGTTCATCCGCCATCATTAACTTTGGTTTTGTCACCAATGCGCGGGCTAGAGCCACGCGCTGGCGCTCGCCGCCGGAAAGCTCACCTGGCTTATGCGTTAAACGGTGAGATAAGCCTACGCGTTCAAGCAAATATTCAGCCTGCTTCTTCACGTCTTTATACGCCGCGCCTTTGCGCAGCATCAGCGGCATGGCCACATTTTCCAGCGCGCTGAATTCTGGCAATAAATGGTGAAATTGATACACAAAGCCGAGATGTTCATTACGAATATAGCCGCGTTCTGCTTCACCCAAAGTATCAAAACGCTGGCCGTTAATCATCACCTGACCAGACGTGGGACGGTCTAAACCGCCGAGAACATGCAGCAAGGTGCTTTTGCCTGAGCCGCTGGAACCGACGATCGAGACAAATTCGCCCGCCTTGACCTGCAGTGATAAACCGCGGATCACATCAACAGAAGATTTGCCATCGGTAAAGGATTTAGTAATATTTTGCGCATCTAAAATTACATTACTCATAACGCAATGCCTCCGCTGGCTGAATTTTCGCTGCGCGGAAAGCAGGATAAATCGTTGCAATAAAACTTAAGCCGAGTGACAAGGTCACAATAATCAGCACATCCTGCCAGCGCAAATAAGAGGGCAAATAGTTAATAAAATAAGCATCAAACATATTCAAGCCTAGGCTCGTGTTGAGCCAGCCCACCACGCTGCTGATGCTGGATGCGGCGATAATGCCTAAGATAGCGCCAGAGACCGTGCCAATCACGCCAATCACCGTTCCCTGCACCATAAAGATTCGGGTAATGGTTGCAGGCGATGCGCCCAATGTCCGTAAAATTGCAATATCCGATTTTTTATCAGTCACCACCATCACCAGCGAAGACACAATATTAAATGCCGCCACCAAAACAATCAGGAACAGCAATAGGCTGACCATCGCTTTTTCCATCTGAATCGCGCTGAACAGATTGCCGTGCGTATAGGTCCAGTCAGATGCATAAAAATTGGCGGGCAAGTCGCGGACAATTTCCTGAGACACCTGCGGCGCCGCAAAAATATCATCCAGCTTCATGCGGATGCCTTGCGCGCCATCCGGCAAGCGAAGCAAGGTCGAAGCATCATTCAGGGCAATATAGCCCATCATTGAATCCACTTCGGCGCCAATACTGAAAATGCCGACAATTTTAAAGCGCTTAAAGCGCGGCACAACACCCGCAGGTGACGGTGTCGCTTCTGGTAAAACCAAAGTGATGCTGTCATTCAAGCCTAGGCCTAATGCATCCGTCAATTGCTTGCCCAGCACAATGCCGAATTCGCCTTTTTTCAGATTATCAATACTGCCTTCAACCATATGGTCTTGAATAATCGAAACCTTTTTTTCGTACTCCGGTTCTATCCCCGTGACCATTACCCCAGAGACCTGGCCTTGCGCTGTCAGCATGCCCTGAAGCTGCGTAAACGGCGCTACGCCTTGCACATGCTCATGATGCTCAATTTTCTTTGCAAGTTCCGGCCAATTTGTTAAAATTTGTGTTGAAGAAACAGTGGCTTGAGGTATCATTCCCAAGACGCGGTTTTTCAGTTCTCGGTCAAAACCATTCATCACGGATAACACGGTAATGAGTACAGCTACACCTAGGGTAAGGCCGATCATCGAAACCAGAGCAATAAAAGAAATAAAGTGGTTACTGCGCCGTGCGCGAGTGTATCTCAACCCTATATACAGCGAGATTGGTTTAAACATAACCATCTAGTCCGAGGTAATAATTATGGAAAATTTACAGCATCAAAGCGGAAACACGGAACGCCGCGTTATGTCACGCATCGATGCTGCCTTGAGGATCAATTATCAGATCATTTCTGATGATGTAGCGCTGAATGATCCTTACGATCCTAATTTTGTCTTGCCGCGCTATTTTCTACTACTTGCAGAATTAGATCAATTTGATCACGCGCTTAACTACGAATTAGAACAATTAGCTGAGAAAGATCAACAAATTGCTCGAATCTTATCCTTATTTAATCAAAAGTTAAACCTGATTACGGGGTCTTTGTATGATGCAATTGTACAAAGCATGTTACCTATTCCAGAACATGTGAATTTTTCAGAGACCGGCTTAAGCTTTTTCAGTGAGCATCCCATACAAGAAGGCACTTACCTGCACCTCACGCTCAGCCATCCCGAAAATTTCTTTCATATCGCTGCGACTGCGCAAGTGGTTTACAGCCGCCATGAAGAAAACGGCAAATACCGCACAGGGGCTTATTTTATTACCCTGCATCCGCAAGACCGCGTCAAGCTCTCAGAATGCGTCTCTTTAACCCAGCATAAGGACTGAAGCTTTATTCAGCCTTAATTTTTTGGGCGAGTGCTCTGCTCGCCTTAAAATCCTGATAAAAATAAATAAACAGGCCAGTCAGCAGCACAGCGGCTCCCACAAATACCATCATGGTGATTTTTTCATCATTCAGCAGCGCGCCAACCAGCATCGCAATCATCGGCGTCAGGACTGTAGTTAAAGACAGTGTGGTCGCCTGAACATTTTTCACCAATTTAAAATAGCAAAACATCGCCACCAGCGACGCCATGACTACCGCATACGCCAATCCAAATAGCGATCTGGCGCCCGGCATTTCTGTTGGCGCATAAGACCAGATAAACGGCAGCAGGCATAGTGCAAATAGCGCCGATACCAGTATTGAACCTGTCGCCTGCGCCATCGGATCAAGCGGCGCATTCACCTTTTTCACCCAAAAAATTGAAGCGCAATAAATGAATACGCTCAGCAGCATCAACGCAATTCCGATGGGCTGTACATGATGCTCACTGCCGCCAATGCAAATAATCCCCAGCCCGCCAACAGCAATTAGCATACCCAGCCATTGCATGCGCCGGAGGCGGATTTTGAACACAAAAAAACCGATCAATCCGGTAATAATCGGCGCAAGGCCGAACATTAAAGCAATAATGCCTGAACTGAGATAGGCCGTCGCCAAATAGGTGAAAATTTGCGAGCCGATGAAACTGCATGCGCCCGCCACATAGCTGTGAATTGACAGCGCATTCAAAGGCAGTTTCGTGCGCAGGATCAGCATCAGCATTACGGCTAAAGGCAGAGCAATAAAAAAGCGCAATGCGAGGGCCCATAAGCTGTGCAGGTCAGCCACACTCCAAACAATAGCGAGTGGCGTCGTTGACCAGATAAAGACCAGCAAGGCATAGGTCGACATTAAGTTGAGTTTTGAGGGCATAATGGCCTTGTTTGTTCCTTAATGCTGAGCTGTTTTACGCTTTTGCTTCTGAATGGTTTGATCGAGGCTGCTTGAAAACTCACGCTTATCCCGCTCTGAAATTGGCGGCGGCCCGCCCGTCTGCACTCCTGCGCCGCGCAGGCTGTCCATAAAATCGCGTAAATGCAGGCGCGCTTTAACATTGGCAGTGGTATACACCTCACCGCGCGGATGAATTGCAATACCGCCCTTTTCAATCACTTGCGCCGCCAGCGGAATATCTTGCGTCATGACGATGTCATGTTCTTTCATACGGTCGATAATTTCTTGATCGGCCGCATCTGCACCGCTCATGACCTGAATTGAATTGATGCGCACAGATGGCGTAATGCCGACATTTTGGTTCGCGACAAAGGTCACTTCAAGCTGATAGCGGTCTGAAGCACGAATAATTACTTCACGCAAAATTTTAGGCAGTGCATCCGCATCGACCCAAAGTTTAAATGGCAGCACAATCATTTCCAGTGCAAAAGTATGAACTTCATTTTAACAAATCTACGTGACAGAAATACGTGAAATTGCTCTATTTTGTGTACAGCTTTCTCAAAAATTGAGAAAGCTCAATGCATCAGCTGCGTATTCTTATTTTAATGAGCACTTAGTCCCACACATAAATGTACAGAAATTCCTATCGAACTTAGACACTTTAATTAGGCTCTATCAAAGCGAATTTATATAATCGCCATTATGTTACATAATGGATTATTTAGATGTTAGTTTGGCATTGGTCTTCCAATTTTAATTTTTGTTTTATTAATCTCAATCCATCCATGAGTAATACCGAGTATGGCTTCTTTAAGATTATTAAATCCATAATTTTTTATGCTTAGGTCTGGTTCTTTAGTCATTATAAATTCTATAACTGTATCAATCTCAGCCCACTCATTACTACTAGAATTAGCTATTGCTTTATGAACTAACTTTACAAAGGTTCCAAAACTAAGTTTTCTTAAGAAGAGTTGGCTACCTCTTAATTTTGTTTCAAATAAGCTTGATGCTTGGATTAGACCAGACAATTTTGCATATCCGTAATTTCTTGTATCAAAGTCTGGTTTCACAGTTGAAATATAAGTACCTACATTTCCTAAATAAGCCCATCCACTATCATCAGCATTGTCTTTGACAGCTTTATAAATTAAATTTAATGTTGGTTTATCTAAATCATTAATATCATTTTGGTTTTTATTGGTGGTTGAAGTTGCTTCTATTTTTTTGTCAGATGCTAAATTATCGGTAATTAAATTTTCTATAAAAATAAATTTATCACATGCTTTCTTAAAAGCATCTGGTGTAGATTTTTTGCCAAAACCATAAACATTTAATCCGCTTTCTCTAATTCTAGATGCTAATGGAGTGAAGTCACTATCACTTGATACAATACAAAAGCCATCTAATGAACCGCTATATAAAAGATCCATGGCATCAATAATTAGAATCATATCAGTCGCATCTTTTCCAACAGTATATGCAAACTGTTGAACAGGCGTGATTGCATTTAATAAAAGAATGTCTCTCCAGTTCTTTAAGCTATCGTTGCTCCAATCTCCATAAACTCTTTTTACACTAGCGATTCCATATTTTGCTATTTCTTCGAGAATTGGACCAATAGATGATATTGATGAATTATCTGCATCAATCAAGACGGCTAGTTTTTGCATGTTTTAAGTTGTTAAAAAAATTAAGTGAATGTTCTTTTTATACTGTTCGCTAATATATGTTAAGTCAAAGTATTTTCAATATTTTCTACAATTAACATAATACACTTTATACGAAATTCTTATGTTAGAACCCATTTAAAGTGTCTATATTCTCACCAATAAAAAT